>NZ_JAFGYS010000001.1:250228-673098 GCF_017491705.1 Pseudomonas sp. 86_A
TGGGGAATATTGAAGAAATTCACCGAATTGAAAGATTGGCTCTGAATCCATAATCGACTCGATCTCTCAGGTCGATGGATGACGCCAGACACCTCGGTCGGCCCCTTCACGCGCAGGCGTATGGCTTTAGATCAAATCCATAATCGACTCGATCTCTCGGGTCGATGGATGACGCCAGACACCTCGGTCGGCCCCTTCACGCGCAGGCGTATGGCTTAAGATCAAATCCATAATCGACTCGATCTCTCAGGTCGATGGATGACGCCAGACACCTCGGTCGGCCCCCTCTCCCTCTGGGAGAGGGCTGGGGTGAGGGTTGAAAGTCTGATTAGATAGCCACTCCGCCAGGATTAAACTCCGGAGTTTCGTTTGAGCACAGCGCCCAACAACCTGCCCCGCCCCGCTCCCGTCACCCTGCGCCAAGCCTGGCGCTTCTGGCTCAAGCTCGGCTGCATCGGCTTTGGCGGCCCGGCCGGGCAGATCGCGATCATGCATCAGGAACTGGTCGAGCGCCGGCGCTGGATCTCCGAGCGGCGATTCCTGCATGCGCTCAATTACTGCATGTTGCTGCCCGGCCCCGAGGCCCAGCAACTGGCGACCTACATTGGCTGGCTGTTGCATCGCACCTGGGGTGGGGTGATCGCCGGGGCGCTGTTCGTGCTGCCGTCGCTGTTCATCCTGATTGCGCTGTCGTGGCTGTATATCGCGCTCGGCGACGTGCCGGTGGTGGCCGGCATTTTCTACGGAATCAAACCGGCGGTGACCGCGATTGTGTTGCACGCGGCGCATCGCATCGGCTCGCGGGCGCTGAAAAACAGTTGGCTGTGGGCCATCGCCGGGGCGTCATTCGTGGCGATCTTTGCCTTCAACCTGCCGTTCCCGCTGATCGTGCTCGGGGCGGCGCTGATCGGTTATCTCGGTGGGCGACTGGCGCCGCAGCGCTTCAGCAATGGCGGGCATCGCAGCAACGCAAAATCCTTCGGCCCGGCGCTGATCGATGACGACACGCCGACGCCTGAACATGCGCGATTCAGCCTGCCGAAGCTGTGGCGCTTGCTGTTGGTTGGCGTGGCGCTATGGTGTTTGCCGATGGCGCTGCTGACTGCGCTGTTCGGCTGGGACGGCACCTTCACGCAAATGGGCTGGTTCTTCACCAAGGCCGCGCTGCTGACGTTTGGCGGCGCTTACGCGGTGTTGCCGTATGTCTATCAGGGCGCGGTCGGGCATTACGGCTGGCTGACGCCGACACAGATGATCGACGGCCTCGCCCTCGGCGAAACCACACCCGGGCCGCTGATCATGGTGGTGGCGTTTGTCGGTTTCATCGGCGGTTACGTGCAACCGGCATTTGGCGCGGAACATGCGTTCGCCGCCGGTGCACTGGCGGCGACGCTGGTGACCTGGTTTACCTTCCTGCCCTCGTTCCTGTTCATCCTCGCCGGCGGGCCGCTGGTGGAATCAACGCACAATGAACTGAAGTTCACCGCACCGTTGACCGCGATCACTGCGGCAGTGGTCGGGGTGATTCTCAACTTGGCGTGTTTTTTCGCATATCACGTGTTCTGGCCGAGCGGTTTTGCCGGGCAGCCGGATCTGTTTTCGATCGGGCTGGCGCTGCTGGCGGCGTTGGCGCTGTTTCTTTTCAAACGCGGCGTGATTGAAGTGTTGATCGTTTGCGCCCTTGCCGGGCTGGGCTTCCACCTGCTGCGCTGAGCGTTGGCCAACGGTACAGGGGCACAATCAGCGGTTTACACGCCCGCAGATTGCCCCTTACTATCCGGGCACACCGGTCGACGGGCCTGCCCCGCCACCGACGTTTTCCGCCAACGGAAACACGCGTTATGAGTACGTCACCACAACAACCAGAAAGGTTGAACGTCTCCGCTGTGTGCGCCCTCTGTCACAGGGGCCGCGCATGAATCGCATCGTCAATCTCCCCATGGCCCTGCGCCGTTCCAAGCTGCGTCACTCCGCACGCCCGCCGGATATCGCCTGCTGATTTCTGTCAGTCAGAAAAGATCCATTTGTGGCGAGGGGATTCATCCCCGATGGACTGCGCAGCAGTCCCCTCCCCTGAATCAAACAGCGAGAGCCGCTTCGCGCCTCAGCGGGAGCAAGCTCCCTCGCCACAGGTTCTGTGTCACCTCTGACTGATCTGCATTTGAAATCCCTGCCGGGACGCCCTTTATGCGTCCGGCCCGACTCTGCGCGCCTGTGCGGCGCCATCGTGAGTGATTGACCATGAAATTCGCAGCCATCGAAGACGCACGCCTGTTCCTTGAACAGAACCCTGATATCGACATGATCGAGCTGTTCATCCTCGACGCCAACGGCGTGCCGCGCGGCAAGTTGCTGCACCGCGAAGAACTGCTCGCCGTGTACGAAAGCGGTCGCCCGCTGCCCAGCACCATCCTCGGCCTGACCGTGCAGGGCGAAGACGTCGAGAACTCCGGACTGGTGTGGGATGTCGGCGACATCGACTGCCGCGCCTACCCGCTCGAAGGCAGTCTGGTGCGCCTGCCGTGGCGGCAGATTCCGACTGCAGCGGTGCAGGTCAGCATGCACCCGACCGAGGGCATGCCGGCAAGCATTGCCGACCCGCGTCACCTGCTGATCAAGGTCATCGACAGCCTCAAGGCCGAGGGTTATCACCCGGTGATGGCGTGCGAGCTGGAGTTCTATCTGCTCGACGCCAAACGCGACCACAACGGCCGTCCGCAGCCGGCGCTGGACGCCGACGGCGGGCGACCGCGACACACGCAGGTCTACGGTTTGCGCGAGCTGGAGCAGATCGAACCGTTCCTCGCCGACCTCTACAGCGCCTGCAAACTGCACGGTATTCCGGCGCGCACGGCGATCTCCGAATACGCGCCGGGCCAGGTGGAAATCACCCTCGAACACGGCGATGCCCTGCAGGCGATGGATCAGGCGGTGCGCTACAAACGCCTGGTCAAAGCCGTGGCGCACAAGCACGGCATGCAAGCGACGTTCATGGCCAAACCGTTCGATGATCTGGCCGGCACCGGCATGCATATGCACGTCAGTCTTGCCGATGCTGCGGGCCGAAATCTGTTCGCCTCCGAAGACCCGGCCGGCACCCCGCTGCTGCGCACGGCAATTGGCGGCATGCTCGCCTCGCTGCTCGATACGCTGCTGCTGTTCTGCCCCAACGCCAACTCCTACCGCCGGTTCCAGGCCAACAGCTACGCACCGCTGGCGCCAACCTGGGGCGTCGACAACCGCACTGTCAGCCTGCGCGTGCCCGGCGGCCCGGCCAACACCCGGCACATCGAACACCGCATCTGCGGCGCCGACGCCAACCCATATCTGGCGGCAGCTGCGATCCTCGCCGGGATCCATCGCGGCATTCGCGAACATCTTGATCCGGGCGCGCCGGTCGAGGGCAACGGCTATGCGCAAGCCAAGCAATTGCTGCCGACCGATTGGCTGACTTCGCTACAGGCGCTGGAGAATTCCGCGTGGGCACGGGATGCTCTGGGCCAGGAATTTCTCGGGGTGTACCTGGCGGTGAAACGCGCCGAGTACCGGCAGTTCATGGCCGAGGTGGGTGAGCAGGATTGGCGTTGGTATCTGACCGAAGCCTGAAGACTCACCACTGATCCCGCTGTAGGAGTGAGCCTGCTCGCGATAACGATCTGTCAGTTAACACTGATTTGACTGACACACTGCTATCGCGAGCAGGCTCACTCCTACAGGGGACCGCGTACCGAACTCGAATTTTGTGTGGACACTGACATGACCCAACGCTGCAATTCCTACTACACCGCCACCCTCAACCAGGACACCGACTACCCGACCTTGCAAGGCCGGCATCAAGTCGACGTGGTGATCATCGGCGGCGGCTTCACCGGCGTCGCCACCGCCGTCGAGCTCGCCGAAAAAGGCCTGAAAGTCGCCATCGTCGAGAGCAATAAAATCGGCTGGGGCGCCACCGGGCGCAATGGCGGGCAAGTCACCGGCAGCCTCTCCGGCGACGGCGCGATGCGCAAACAGATGCGCCCGAAGCTGGGTGATGAGGTCGACGATTTCATCTGGCATCTGCGCTGGCGCGGGCACGAAATCATCCGGCAGCGGGTCGAGAAATATGCCATCCAGTGCGACCTCAAGCACGGCCATCTGCACGCGGCCTACAAGCCGAGCCACATGGAGGGTTTGCGTCAGGATTACGAAGAAGCCGTGCGCCGTGGCCTGGGTGATGAAGTCAGCCTGCTCGACCGCAGCCAGGTGCGCGACTTGCTGCAAAGCGAGCTCTACCACGGCGCAATCAAGAACACCCGCAACATGCACCTGCACCCGCTCAATCTGTGCATCGGCGAAGCGCGGGCGGCGGAGAGTCTCGGTGCGCTGATCTTCGAAAACAGCGAAGTGCTGGAGATCATTCACGGCGATACGCCTGGCGTGCGCACTGCCCACGGTCAGATCGATGCCAATCAGGTGATGCTCGCTGGCGACGTCTATCACAAGCTCGAACCGGGCCAGCTCAAGGGCAAGATTTTCCCGGCCATGGGCGGCATCGTCACCACCGCGCCGCTCGGTGATCTGGCACGGCAGATCAACCCCGAGGATCTGGCGGTGTACGACTGCCGTTTCGTCCTCGACTACTACCGTCTTACGGCTGACGGTCGTCTGCTGTTCGGCGGCGGCGCCAACTACAGCGGCAAGGACTCACGGGACATCGCCGCGGAACTGCGCCCATGCATCGAGCAGACTTTCCCGGCGCTCAAAGGGGTGCAGATCGACTACCAGTGGAGCTGCGCGATGGGCATCGTGATCAACCGCATCCCGCAACTGGGCAAGCTCTCGGACAACGTCTGGTATTGCCAGGGCTACTCGGGACACGGCATCGCCACCACGCACATCATGGGCGAAATCATGAGCCGGGCGATCACCGGGCAGATGGAACAGTTCGACACCTTTGCGCAGTGCCAGCACATCCGCGTGCCGATGGGGGATTTGCTCGGTAACCCGTTGCTGGCGGCGGGGATGTGGTATTACCAAATGCTCGAAAAGTTGCGGTGATTGCACTGGCCATATCGCGAGCAGGCTCACTCCTACATTTTGGAATGCGATCCCCTGTAGGAGTGAGCCTGCTCGCGATGAGGCCATCAGCTCCACCACAAAATCTCAATCCGCCAACTGCTCGACCACAATCCCCAACCGCCGATAATCCTCGACACTCCCCGACGCCACATGCCGCTCGGTAATCAGCGTATGCAGGCGCGTGCACGCGGCCACCACAAACGGCTCCACCGCCCCCAGCTTGTCCGCCGTGGTCACCGCAATCACCCGCGCCGCGCTGTCGAGCAGCGCCTGTTTCACCGGCACTTCATCGAAGTGCAGCGAGGTGATGCCCACCTCCGGGTGAATCGCGCAGACGCCGGTAAACGCCAGATCCGCCTTGATCCCGGCCAGCAACCGCACCGCCTCATGCCCGCCGGCCGACATCGTGCGCGGATTCAATTGCCCTCCGGCCAGAATCACCTTCACCCCCTTGTACTCGGACAAGGCAATGGCCGTCATCGGTGCGGCGGTCACCGCCGTGATCTGGATATCCGCGCGCAACGAGCGCGCCACCTGCAACGTGGTCGAGCCGGAATCGAACAGCACGATCTGCCCGTCCTCGACCTCTTGCGCCGCCCGTTGCGCCAGCCGCACCTTCACCTCGTCAGTCTCTTCCAGACGAGTGAAGTAATCCTTGCCGCTGTCCTTGGGCCTTGGCAGTGCGCCGCCGTGCACCCGCTGCACCAGCCCGGCGTTGTCCAGTTCGGCCAGATCCCGGCGGATGGTGTCTTCGGACACGGCAAAGTGCTGGCTTAACTCCGAGGCCATGACCTTGCCGTCGCGTTCGAGAATCAGAAGGATTTTCTGCCGGCGCAGGGACGGCAGTTCGGTGACCGAATGATCGTGCATGGTTGTGCCTGTTTATGCTTGTAGTTGCAGGTTTGCCGAGGCTAGCGAAAGCCCCGGGCAAACACAATCCAGTCGGTATCAATTGTTTCGATCATTGGAATCAACACGCCGAATTTTTTCTTTGCAGTGCGCCTGTTCAGAATGGCCCCACTTTAAAAAGGCTCAGGATGAACAGCGGATGAATCTCAATTTTGCGTTTGCGTGCATGATCGTCGTGTCGTTTGCGATTGCCCTGGGCCATGCTTGAGGCGTCAGATTGTCTCGCAACTATTTGCGCTCACACGTCAGGATGAGTCGCGGAGCACGCGGTCTTGAGAGCTTTGCAGCGCACACGCTCTAGAGGTAGCCGAACCCTTGTGGCGAGGGAGCTTGCTCCCGCTCGGCGACGCAGTCGCCGCAAAACCTGCGCCCCCGGCAAACCTGAAATTCCGCGGTCTCTCGGTTTGGGGCCGCTTCGCAGCCCAGCGGGAGCAAGCTCCCTCGCCACAGAGGGGCTTCAAGCTTCTTCGCGCGCGCGCCGCACCTGCACCAACAACGCTGGCGCAAAGTGCAGCAGCACCATCCGGCTCAAATGATGAGTCAGGATAAACACCACATTCAGCCCGCCACCAAACGCGACAATCGCAATCGTCTCGATCGCGCCTGGCATGTAGGCCAGCCAAAGCGATAGTGCATCGCTGCCCAACCAGCGTGCCGCCACTTCCGCAAATGCCGCCGCGACCACGATCATCAAGCCGACCGAAACCAAAGCCGTACGGCCGTGACGCCCAAGCTCCGCGACGCCAAGGCCTTGAAACCTTGAACCGATCCGCACACCGAGAATCAGTGCTGCCAGGTTCAAACTCCAGTCGGGCATGTGAAAACCGTGCAGCCATCCTGACTTCACAAACACCGCCGTGATGATGATCGCGGTGAGCATGAACGGCGCCGGGACGCCGATTACCAGCAGCAAGCGCCCAAGCAGCACGCTCAGCGCGATCACCGAAAGCGCGGTCAATGCCATGCCCGTGGTCAAGGGATCGCCGACGGCAACCGCGATGGCCGTTTGGCCGGGAATCAGCAAACTGACCAGCACGGTGATCAGCAGCAAGCGCATCAGGTGCACGATGATGACCTTGCTCGAGGCCTTCTCCGACTCGAGTAAATCGAACACCGCTGCCAGTGCGCCGGGATAAACCGCCAACAGCGCATCAGTGCGATTCCAACCCGCGCCGCGTGTCAGCCACCATCCGGCGAGGGCGATCTGTACGGTCAGGCATATCAGTAGCACGCCAAGGCTTGGCAGCATCGCCGACGCCGTCGCACTGTCCCACGCCTCGAACATCAGCCCGGTGGCGATGCCCAGCGTGACCTGGATGTAGCCCAGTCCATAAGGCGTTGCCGGCGCAATGCCGGTTTTGCTGGCGAACAATGCGGTGACAACAATCGACCCCAACAGCAGACCATGGGGCACGCCTTCGAACTGCAACAGCGCGCCGAAACCGGCAGCCATCAACAAACAGAGAATGGATTTCATAGTCGCCTTCCTGGCTATTTCCTGAGGTATCCCACTCTCCTGTAGGAGCTGCCGCAGGCTGCGATCTTTTGGCTTTTATTTTTAGAAGCAAGATCAAAAGATCGCAGCCTTCGGCAGCTCCTACAGGGGTGTATTCGTTCTTACGCGCGCAACCGGCCAATCGCCCGGCGGTATTTCTCGATCCGCTCCAGATCCTCCCAACTCGGCGAGGCAATCCGCGACAGGTCGCTGTTCTCTTCCAGATCCGCCAGTTTCACCACCCGCCCGATGGGGTTCTGCGCCGCCCGGTCGACAAAATCCTCGTAGGACTCGTCCGGCACCTTGGTCACCGACGCAATAGCGCTCAACACCTCTTCGCTGAAACCTTCCTTGCGCAAGTCCTCGAGGCTGATACCGCAATCTTCGACCACATCGTGCAACACGGCGACGATGCGTTCTTCCAGCGTGCTCATGCGCAACATGACTTTCAGCGGATGCAAAATGTACGGCGCACCGCCCTTGTCCACCTGCCCGGCATGCGCGGTGGCGGCAATGGCGATGGCGCGTTCGAGTGTCTGGGTCATGGGATTTCCTTGGGGGCGTTGTTGCGGCTGCCGATTTCGATCATGCGCGGTTCCGTCCGTGGGAGAGGTGTTACAACTCGTTTCGCAGTCTACGACGTGGTGCCAATGGGGGGAACCTTTGACGATGAACCGGGTGGTGACAAGTGAAAAGTTTGACTGGGCAGTCCGGGAATCACGTTTCTGTCGCCCATGAAAAAGGGACACCATTGGGTGTCCCTTTTTACGTATGGAGGCAGCGGATCAATCAGCGCTTCATTGCTTCACACTGATTGCGCAGGTCCGAATCATGGATGCTCGAACACGTGCTGCCCTTCTTCGCCTCACAAAATGCACGCTGATCGCTGTCATGGATGCTGGAGCAGGTACTGCCTTTCTCAGCCTCACACATTGCGCGCAAATCCGAATCATGAATGCTGGAACACGTGCTGCCCTTTTTTGCCTCGCAGTAAGCACGCTGGTCGCTGTCGTGAATGCTCGAACAGGTACTGCCCTTCTCAGCTTCACAGGACGCTCGCAAATCACTATCCCGGATCGAGGAGCAGGTACTGCCTTCCTGCGTGGCCTGGCAATAGTTGCGTTGATCGCTGTCACTGATGCTGGAACAACTGGCAAACGTGTAACCGCTGAACATCAATAACATCGCAAAAATCAGTTTCATCTCACACTTCCCTGGGTTGCCAGGAATCAGCCTGGCACTGCTTGATCCATTCTCAATGAGCGTCGCGACACGCCATCAAATTGACATCGCTTTTGAGGAAAGTTCAAACAACCAAATAAGATCCGCGCAGATTTTTGAGTCTGAAAAACGCGTAGGAAAACACCACCTGTGGCGAGGGAGCTTGCTCCCGCTGGGCTGCGAAGCAGACCCAAAACCGGCCAGTCCTTTTCTCCAGGTCCACCGCATGCGCCGGAATACGCCGACTGCGTCGCCGAGCGGGAGCAAGCTCCCTCGCCACAGGGTTGGGTTGGCGTCCTACAGGTCGGTTGTTGTGGCTGAAATGGCTGACTAGAGTGGGGCTGTCGATGACTGCAGTCAGCGATGGGTTTCGCAGCCCTCAGAAGTGGCACACACCGCTAAATGACAACTGTGGCAAAATCCGCCACCGCTTCATTTTATGGCGGCTGTGTGTGGGAGACCTTCGGGTCTGCCGGTTTGACTCTTCTCCGGTCTGCGAACCCGCATACAGCTGCCACCCATTTGTTTCGCAGCAGAAAGGTGGCACTTTCCGACCCATTGAAGAGTGCAACCCATGACGATCAAAAAACCGCTCCACCATTACGCGCACATGTCCCACCCCGCCACCGACCGCCCTGTCCTCCTGATCGACGCCGATGCCCCATTGCGCGAACTCCACGCCTGCCTCGCCGAACGCCTCAACGCCGTCCTCAAATACCTTGACCTCATCGCCTGCACCAGCCTCCCCGACTACGCCGAACATGACATCAACACTGTGACCAACATCGCCAGGATCATGGTGCAGGACGTGAGTGATGTGTTTCGGGTAATCGAGCAGCGAGGTTTCGACGCGCCAGCCTGATAACCAACAAATTGCCAAAGTGCCAACTTCATAAACGCCCGGTCATCCAACCAGCGATAACGTCGTTGGCACTTGGGAATAATCACCTCCTGAGTTCCGCGCCCCTTGTAAGACGCGTCTGAACTTCACCAATAGCGAACCAGCGCCTCACTGTCCCGGCTTTAGTTGATGGTTACTCTTCAAACAAGAGTTTTCCAGTCAATAAAGCAGAGCTTCCATGGCCAACCACAGCTACATGAGCATTACCGGAAACCGTCAAGGCTTGATCTCCGCCGGTTGCTCCGACACAAACTCAATCGGCAACAAATGTCAGTTAGGTCACCTCGACGAGATCATGGTCCTGGCCTATTCCCACAACATGACCACCGGCAATAACGGCGGCGTCACTGCCGACCGTGGCAAGCACTTGCCGATCATGATCACCAAGAACATCGACAAATCCTCTCCCCTCCTCTCCGCAGCACTTCACGAACGCGAAGTGCTGGACTGCACCATCTTTTTCTACCGAACCTCCCCCGTTGGCACGCAAGACAAATACTTCAAAATCCACATAAGCGGCGCAAAAATCGCCCACATCAACCTCCAGGTCCCCCATGCCATTCACTTGAACGACGCACAGCCACAGGAACTGGTGTCATTCACTTACCGAGAGATCAGTTGGACGCACATTCAGGCAGGCACGTGCGGCTACAGCACGTGGGGAAATGACGATGAATGAGGATTCGTGTGACATCAACGACGTCACCCGCGCTGCTTCCGATCTGGTCGCATTCGGGTGCCAGATCGGCGCGACTCAGTTGTACGATAGCTTCAGCCAACTCCGGTTTAGCGAGATCGTTTCGTCTTATGCGAATGAGGTTATTCGGGCGGTGGATGAAGGTTTTATGAGCGCCAAACAAGGGCTGCAGGAGCTCAGGGAAGAACACTCTGATTTATTGAACAAAGTATCGTTCTATGCTCAGAACGGTGTAGGTGTTGCCGCGGGGATGATGCAAATCCACATCGCCTCAGTATATTTCGCTTCCAGAACACCAAAAAACGCAGTGGCCGGCACCGCCTATTCATTACATGGAGCTAACAATATCTATGAAGGACTAGCAAACATTTACTACGGCCCTGAAAACCCAGCGGTAGTTGGTCCAATCCGCAAAATCTATCAATTCTTAGCGGGTGACTCTTCCCATGGAAATATTGCCTATTTTGGTGTTGACATAGGGCTCTCTATATTCAGCATACTTCAACCAGTTCGAAAACCCGACTCAGTGGAGCTATTCATTCGCGACCCTATGAATTATGAGCGGGCCTATAAGAGAATGGGGAAAGTATCGCTCGCTTTTGAGGCCTTGATTGACGGCATCACTATTAGAAACATCGACAACGAAGTCACACAACAAACCAACAACAAAAATCACCGTCCACCTTTAAATTCTTTCCCGGACATAAAATATCCGTAAAAAGCGAAGAACACCGAAATACTCAGTAACCTATACAGCAGTTCTGAAAAACTCCAAGTATCGCTAATAAAGTAATAAGCAACCTCTTCAAATATAAGTGCGCAACTGCCAGCGATGAAATGCCTTACCCAAGCAGGATAGCGTCTAGACCCAGCATGTCGACCTCGCAACTCAGCTACCTGATCGGGAAAGCAGTAGAATAAATTTACATACAGATAAATCAGAAACATGAAGCCCTCAGCAAATTTCCTGATCAGTCCTTCCAGCGGTAAAATCTGACTCATAAAATTTATTAGAACCATCGCGAAAATATAGCTAAATGCGACAGTTAAAAAGAACAGAAGGACAACCTGACACAGAAATCGAATGCTCAACTTCACGACACCACCCGCATTAAACCATTAAAAACAATTAATTGAGTTCCAAAAAACAAAATCCTGACCAACCAAGAAAGAAGCGCACAATTATCAACACCAATGTAAACATGCACGAAAACTCATAACACCATAAACCTCGCATCATCACGCATTAATTCAGAGTGATCCTACAAATAAAAACCATCAAACCTACAAACCTTTCCTCGACTCAAAAAAAATCCGACGCCCTTCAACAAGGCGTCGGATTTACTTACAGCGTATGGCTTTTACCTAAAGCATCAATCAGAAGTTAGCCGGCGTATTCGCACTAATAATCTCAGCCTCATCCGCCCCAATATTGCGAAACTTATGCGGCAGCGTCGTCGGAAAGTAATACCCATCTCCCGCATTCAAAACACTCACCGAGCCATCCACGGTCAACTCAACAGTTCCCCGCGTCACCAACCCACACTCCTCACCTTCCGAGTGAGCAATCGGCTCTTCCCCGGAGCTCGCACCCGGCGCGTATT
This sequence comes from Pseudomonas sp. 86_A, assembly GCF_017491705.1. Taxonomy (NCBI): domain Bacteria; kingdom Pseudomonadati; phylum Pseudomonadota; class Gammaproteobacteria; order Pseudomonadales; family Pseudomonadaceae; genus Pseudomonas; species Pseudomonas sp. 86_A. Next base: position 262,117 of record NZ_JAFGYS010000001.1, read on the forward strand.
GCTCGCGCAGCAAACGCATCTGGCGGCTTGGGACCGAGGCGCCGATCAGCAGCAGGCGCAGGCCGTGGCGGCCGAGGTCGGGTTGTTCGTTGGCGCGGAAGACGTATTGGTGTTCGCGCGGGGGCTGGTCGAAGGTGAAGAAGTCGGCCAGGGACATCGGGATGCCTTCGAGCAGCTTTTTCAGGGAGCTGACGGAAGGACTGACGCGATTCTGTTCGATCAGGGAGATGGTGGCATTGGTCACGCCGCTACGCCGGGCCAGCTCGCGCTGGGAGACGTACTGGTTTGAGTCGAGAACACGTATCCATGACAGCCTTATGTGAAAACGACTCAATGAAAATAGATCAGTCATCTTTTTCGGCCGTCACCTTTTTCGGCAGAGAAGAGTTTAAACATCGTAATTCGACAAAACTCCATATTCCGCAAATGATTTCTACCTATAGCAAAAAAAGCTAAAAACCTGTCAATTATTACAGGTGTATATAGCTTGAGCTTAATCATAGAGTGAAGTGCGAGTCAAAAATCTTTGCTTCTAGGAGAGAAATCGAGATGGCTACTAAACCGAAAATTGCCTATTTAGTCGCAAACGAGAAACATGATGCGTTACAAGTTGTGTCAACCGAATACGATTATGGAGACACGCAAATTCTAGATAACATTCCAGAAAAAATGAAAATGATTTGTCCCGACCAAGTAAAGGCCGGCTGGTGGTACCAATCTTGGACGGGAAAATTTGTTCCAGCAGAAGAATTCAATCAGGCTCCCGAAAAACACGGATTCAATGCTTCGAAAAATGAGGACTCACTCGGACCCTGGAAACTCGGGAAGAGCGTCTGAAATTTACCTATGACAACCTTTGACACCTACCGAAAAGCCGTCACTGTCGACTTTTGGGTAGGTGATTCAAGATTTCGTAAATCAAACAAAAAAGTCTTATCACTTAAACCACTTCCATGAAAGCGCGAAGCGTCGCAGTTGGATCAGGCCTGCAATAATACCGTTTTTAAATGTTTTTCCGACTCGACAACTGCAGAAAGCACTTTCAAGCGCCAACATACATACTATCGTTGCAATACTGGACGAAAATTCAATAATGGCAGACCAACCAAACACTTATCAAAAATTCGACGGCGTATTCGCACTAATAAGCTCAGACTCATCCGCCCCAATGTTCCGGAACTTATGCGGCAACGTCGTAGAAAAGTAATACCCATCCCCGGTATTCAACACACTCACCGACTCATCCACAGTCAACTCCACCGTGCCACGCGTCACCAGCCCGCACTCCTCGCCTTCCGCATGCACGATCTGCTCTTCCCGGGAGCTCGCACCCGGCGCGTATTGCTCGCGCAGCAAGCGCATCTGGCGGCTTGGGACCGAGACGCCGATCAGCAGCAGGCGCAGGCCGTGGCGGCCGAGGTCGGGTTGTTCGTTGGCGCGGAAGACGTATTGGTGTTCGCGCGGGGGCTGGTCGAAGGTGAAGAAGTCGGCCGGGGACATCGGGATGCCTTCGAGCAGCTTTTTCAGTGAGCTGAGGACGAAAGGTCATCCTCAAAAAAACTCACGAAATTCGATGTCTGAAAACTTCGTAGGAAAACACCACCTGTGGCGAGGGAGCTTGCTCCCGCTGGGCTGCGAAGCAGACCCAAAACCGGCCAGTCCTTTTCTCCAGGTCCACCGCATGCGCCGGAATACGCCGACTGCGTCGCCGAGCGGGAGCAAGCTCCCTCGCCACAGGGTTGGTTTTGCGTCCTACAGGTCGGTTGTTGTGGCTGAAATGGCTGACTAGAGTGGTGTCGTCGCTGACTTTTCAGAGACAGGGTTTCGCAGCCCCGACGATACGTGTAGTAACCTAGCGCCCCCAAAAAAACGGCGGCGGTCGCATCAGCGTCCGAAAATCCGTTCAATGGTGGCTGTGTGTGGGAGACCTTCGGGTCTGCCGGGTTCCTCGTATCCTCGGTCTGCGAACCCGCACATGGCTACCACCCTTCGACTCGCAGCGAATGGCAGTGGCTTCTCTCCCAGATACGAGGAAGTTTTACTTATGCCTACGGACAAGCCGCTCCACCACTACGCAAAAATGTCCCACCCCGCCACCGACCACCCCGTTCTTCTCATCGACACTAACGCCCCACTACCCGAGCTCCACGCCTGCGTCTCCGAACGCTTGAACGCCGTGCTTAAATACCTCGACCTCATGGCCTGCATCCACCTTCCCGATCACGCCGACCATGACATCAACACAGTCACCAACATCGCCAGAATCATGGTGCAGGACGTGAGTGATGTGTTTCGAGTTATAGAGCAACGAGGGTTGGGTGTCTTTGGCTAAAAAACTTGAAGGTGACGGACTTGCACAAATAAATCCGCCACCTACTTGATTCCGTTTTTACATGACACTGAACTCAGGCTTGAATATCGACATCCGCACTCGATGGCGTACTGACTTCCAGCAAACCGCCTTGACGGCTATAGGAAATAAAACCAATACCCGTATTACGAAACATCCTGATTTCCTGCTTAACTTTCCGATCTAACTCTTGCTGGACCGACGTGTGCAGTTTTTCCATTTCCCTGTCGGTTTCTTCAACTGTTTTCCTCAGCGCCTCGAAGGCTGTGCCCAACAATGGTACTTTTTCCAACTCAGCCCAAAGGTAATTACTGGCAAAGCTCATAAGAAACTTCCAAGCACCATCCAACGAAAAATACGACCCTTCCTTACCGCTTTTCAGGGTCGCAACAATTTTCGCCAATGCCTCCATCATATTCAGACTATCGATCTCCCCACTGTCTTTGATCGATTCAAGCAGAGCAATGATTTTATCGAATAGCTCAGGTAGGCGACTTTCTTTTCTGTAAAGCTCAAATACACCGTCAAAATCCAACGCAAAGTTTTCCTCATCATCTAGTCCCCACTGATGATTTAAAACTAAAGGAAGAAGTTTGTAGTATTGCTTTATAAAATAACCACCAGTCCAGCGCCCTGAAATATAGCTTTCGAGGCAACCCAGAACCTCTCTAAGCCAGTTCGGAACATCCGCCCCAGGAATAATCGAACTCAGCGTAAAAGCGAGATCATAAGTTTTTTGAGCCAGTGTTCTTTTTTGCTCATAATCATCGCCCGCCAGCTCTAAAATCAGTGCTTCCGCTGACACCTTTAGATCGTTATGACGCTCACTTAGTAGCTTATTGAAGAATTCAATTGTTTTATTTACTGCCACAGCCTAGGCTCCCTATCAACGACGGCTTCCTATCATTCCTTATAATTACCGGATCTCAGAAGTTAGCCGGCGTATTCGCACTAATAATCTCAGCCTCATCCGCCCCGATATTCCGGAACTTATGCGGCAGCGTCGTCGGAAAATAATACCCATCCCCCGCATTCAAAACGCTCACCTGCCCATCCACGGTCAACTCAACCGTGCCACGCGTAACAAGTCCGCACTCCTCGCCTTCCGCATGCACGATCGGCTCTTCCCCGGAGCTCGCACCCGGTGCGTATTGCTCGCGCAGTAAACGCATCTGGCGGCTTGGGACCGAGGCGCCGATCAGCAGCAGGCGCAGGCCGTGGCGGCCGAGGTCGGGTTGTTCGTTGGCGCGGAAGACGTATTGGTGTTCGCGCGGGGGCTGGTCGAAGGTGAAGAAGTCGGCCAGGGACATCGGGATGCCTTCGAGCAGCTTTTTCAGGGAGCTGACGGAAGGACTGACGCGATTCTGTTCGATCAGGGAGATGGTGGCATTGGTCACGCCGCTACGCCGGGCCAGCTCGCGCTGGGAGAGTTTGTAGCTTTCGCGTACTAGTTTGAGTCGAGAACCCGTATCCATGACAGCCTTATGTGAGTAGTACTTAAGGGCAATGGGGGTGGGTGGCGGGTGCCGCGCGAGGCGCGGATCACGTTGCTCCCGTGTCCCGGAACCGTGAAAGGCGGCTATTAAATCACGTTTGCCGGTGTTGCTCAGCAGGTTCGATGGACGGTGGGGCAAAAGAGCCTGCTGGTGCTAATTGCGAAGTAAATGCAAAACCTGTGGGAGCTGGCTCGCCAGCGATTGGTGGCACATTCAACATCCCTTTTGCTGAAAGACCGCTATCGCTGGCAAGCCAGCTCCCACAGGTTTTGTGGTGTGTCAGCGGGAGTGAGGGTGGCTGCACTGGCCTCATCGCGAGCAGGCTCACTCCTACAATTTGATCTGTGGTGTTTCCGTCAGATGGATGGTGCATGCACTGGCAGGTAAAAAAACCGGCGGGGTCTTGGGGACCGCCGCCGGGGAGGTAACTTAGATGCCGAAGCGGTCGCGCAGCGAGTAGTAGACGGCGCCGAGAGCGGTCAGCGGAGCCGAGAAGGTACGGCCACCGATCATGGGCATGTGTGGCAGCGAGGCGAAGGCGTCGAAGCGTTCGGCGTCGCCGCGGATCATCTCCGAGATCAGTTTGCCGGCCAGGTGCGAGCAGGTGACGCCGTGGCCGCTGTAGCCTTGCATGTAGTAGGCGTTTTTCTCGATGCGGCCGAATTGTGGCATGCGCGACATGGTCAGCAGGAAGTTGCCGGTCCAGCGGTAGTCGATTTTCACGTCTTTGAGCTGCGGGAAGGTCTTGAGGATCTTCGGGCGGATCAGCTGTTCGATGTCATCCGGTTCGCGCGCGCCGTAGACCACGCCGCCGCCGTAGAGCAGACGGTTGTCAGCGGTGAGGCGGTAGTAATCCAGCAGATAGTTGCAGTCTTCGACGCAGTAGTTGTTGGTGATCAGGCTGCGCGCCTGCTTTTCGGTCAACGGTTCGGTGACGACGATCTGCGAGCCGCACGGCATGCTTTTGGCGGTCACGCGGTTGTCCAGGCCTTGCGGCAGGTAAGCGTTGCCGGCGATCAGCAGGTACTTGGCGCGCACCTGGCCTTTGGCGGTGCGCACGACGTTCGGCTCACCGTATTTGATTTCCACGGCAGCCGATTGCTCGTAGATCTTGCCGCCCAGACGCACGATGGCTGCGGCTTCACCGAGCGCCAGGTTCAGCGGGTGAACGTGACCGCCCTGCATGTCCAGCAGGCCGCCAACGTAGGCGTCGGAGCCGACTTCGCGACGAATGTCAGCGGCGTCGAGCATCTTCAGATTGCGGTTGCCGTAACGCTCCCAGCTGCGCTTCTGCTCGGCCAGACCGTTGAGTTGTTTCTTGTTCATCGCTGCGAAAATACCGCCCGGGCGGTAGTCGCATTTGATGTCATATTCCTTGATGCGCGAACGGATGATGTCGGCGCCCTCGAAGATCATGCTGCCGAGGATTTCTGCCGTCTTGTCGCCGTAGCGTTCTTCGATCACGTCGACGTCGCGGCTGTACGAATTGACCAGTTGCCCGCCGTTGCGGCCGCTGGCGCCGTAGCCGACTTTTGCCGCTTCCAGCACCGTCACTTTGTAGCCGGCCTCGGTGAGGAACAGCGCTGAGGACAGGCCGGTGTAGCCGGCGCCGATGATGCAGACATCGCACTCGACCGACTCTTCAAGGGTCGGGAAGTCGATGACTTCATTACGGGTGGCGGCGTAGTAGCTGTTTACGTGTTGTTGTTTCATTTTATTGTTCTCCGAAGGTCGCCCGTCAAAGGCGACCACCGCTTTAGAAAATCAGAGCTTGATCCAGGTCGCTTTCAGTTCGGTGTACTTGTCGAACGCATGCAGCGATTTGTCGCGACCGTTGCCCGACTGTTTGTAGCCACCGAACGGCGCGGTCATGTCGCCGCCGTCGTACTGGTTGACCCACACGCTGCCGGCACGCAAGCCGCGAGCGAAGGTGTGCGCCTTGCTCAGGTTGCTGGTCCAGACGCCGGCGGCGAGGCCGAAGATGCTGTCGTTGGCGATCTGCAGCGCTTCCTCAACGGTGTCGAAGGTGATCAGCGACAGCACCGGGCCGAAGATTTCTTCGCGGGCAATGGTCATCGCATTGGTCACGCCATCGAAGATCGCCGGCTGCACATAGAGGCCCCCGGTTTCTTCGAGGGTGCGCTGGCCGCCGGCAATCAGCTCGGCGCCCTGCTCGCGACCGATGCTGATGTAGCGCAGCACGTTGTCCAGCTGTCGCTGATCGACCACCGCGCCGACGGTGGTCGCCGGGTCGAGCGCATGCCCCGGTTTCCACGCTTGCAGCGCTTCCACCAGCAGCGGAATGAATTGCTCGCGGATCGAACGCTCGACCAGCAGACGCGAACCGGCGGTGCACACTTCGCCCTGGTTGAAGGCGATGGCGCCGGCGGCAGCCTGGGCTGCTGCGCGCAAGTCCGGGGCGTCGGCAAACACCACGTTCGGGCTCTTGCCCCCGGCTTCGAGCCAGACGCGTTTCATGTTGCTCTGACCGGCATAAATCATCAGTTGCTTGGCAATCGCGGTGGAGCCGGTGAAAGCCAGCACGTCGACGTCCATGTGCAGCGCCAGCGCCTTGCCAACGGTGTGGCCAAAACCCGGCAGGACGTTGAACACGCCTTTCGGTATACCGGCATCCAGCGCGAGTTGGGCGATGCGGATCGCGGTCAGCGGCGATTTTTCCGAAGGCTTGAGGATGAACGAGTTACCCGCTGCCAATGCTGGAGCAAACTTCCAGCTGGCCATGATCAGCGGGAAGTTCCACGGCACGATGGCGGCGACGACGCCGGACGGCTCGCGGGTCACCAGACCGAGTTGGTCGTGCGGCGTGGCGGCGACTTCGTCGTAGATCTTGTCTATGGCTTCAGCGCTCCAGCGGATCGCGTTGGCGGTCGCCGGGATGTCGATGCTCATCGAGTCGCTGATCGGTTTGCCCATGTCGAGGGTTTCCAGCAGCGCCAGTTCTTCCTGGTGCTGCAGGATCAGATCGGCGAAGCGGATCAGGATGCGCTTGCGTTCGGCCGGGGCCTTGCTGGCCCACACGCCGGAATTGAACGACTGGCGCGCGACTTCGACGGCGAAGTTGGCGTCGGCTTCATCGGTGCTGGCCACGGAGGCGAGGAAACGGCCGTCGACGGGGCTCAGGCATTCGAAGGTGTCGCCACTGATCGCCGGGCGGTATTCACCGTTGATGAAGGCGCGGGATTCGATACTCAGGGACTGGAAGCGTTGTTCCCAGTCGTTGCGGGTGTTGGTCATTGTTGTGGCTCGACAAGGGGGAATTGGGGGTGTCGGATTGTTGCGTCTGGCTTGAGATGGCTGCCCTCACCCTAGCCCTCTCCCGGGGGGAGAGGGGACCGATTGGGGGATGTTCAGAATCTCCGCCGACCTGAAAAATCTTTGCCGAATCCATAATCGACTGGAACTTTCAGGTCGCCGGATATCTCAAGGCAACCCGGTCAGTCCCCTCTCCCTCCGGGAGAGGGTTAGGGTGAGGGGCTCTTGGCGTTTGAGGGCCGAAACCATCACACCGTATGCAGATACCAGTTGTACTCAAGGTCAGAGATCGAGTTCTCAAACTCGGCCAGCTCGCTTTCCTTGCACGCGACGAACACGTCGATGTACAGCGGATCGATGTAGCGGGCCATGACTTCGCTGTCGTCCAGCTCGCGCAATGCGTCGCGCAGGTTGTTCGGCAGGCTCTGCTCGTTCTGCTCGTAGCTGTTGCCTTCCACCGGCGCACCCGGTTCGATCTGGTTGGTCAGACCGTGGTGGATACCGGCCAGCACCGAGGCCATCAACAGGTACGGGTTGGCGTCGGCACCGGCGACGCGGTGTTCGATGCGCACGGCGTCGGCCGAACCGGTCGGCACACGGACCGCCACGGTGCGGTTGTCGATGCCCCAGCTCGGCGAGTTCGGCACGTAGAACTGCGCGCCAAAGCGGCGGTACGAGTTGACGTTCGGGCAGAGGAAAGCCATTTGCGCAGGCAGGGTCTCGAGCACACCGCCGATCGCGTGTCGCAGCGCGGCGTTCTGCTCGGGATCCTCGCTGGCGAAGATGTTGTTGCCTTCTTTGTCCAGGATCGAAATGTGCACGTGCAGACCGTTGCCCGCCTGGCCCGGATACGGCTTGGCCATGAAGGTGGTGTCCATCTCGTGGTCGTAGGCGATGTTCTTCACCAGACGCTTGAGCAGAACGGCGTAGTCGCAGGCCTTGATCGGATCGGAGACGTGATGCAGGTTGACTTCGAATTGCGCCGGGGCACTTTCCTTGACGATGGCGTCAGCCGGGATGCCCTGCTCTTTCGCGCCTTCGAGGATGTCTTGCAGGCAGTCGACGTATTCGTCGAGGTCGTCGATCAGGTACACCTGAGTCGACACCGGGCGCTTGCCGGAAACCGGTGAACGCGGCGACTGCGGACGGCCGTTCACGTTGTCCTGGTCGATCAGGTAGAACTCGAGTTCGAACGCGGCGCAGATGGTCAGGCCCATTTCATCGAACTTGCGCACGACGTTGGCCAGCACTTCACGCGGGTCGGCGAAGAACGGCTCACCTTCCAGCTCGTGCATGGTCATCAGCAATTGGGCGGTTGGACGCTTCTGCCACGGCTCGATGCTCAGGGTGCCCGGGATCGGGTAGCAGATGCGGTCCGAGTCGCCGATGTCCAGACCCAGGCCGGTGCTTTCCACCGTGGAGCCATTGATGTCGAGGGCGAAGAGCGAGGCCGGCAGGTTGATGCCTTTCTCGTAAACCTTGTGAAGACTGGTGCGTTCGATGCGCTTGCCGCGCACCACACCGTTCATATCCGCAATCAGAAGGTCGACGTACAAAACCTCAGGATATTTCTTAAGGAATGCGTTTGCTTCGTTGAGTTGAACGGCACGCAGAGGGACCGACATGATGCACCTATTTAGCTGTTAATTATTATGTTCACTGCTGTTTCGCCGAGCCAGTCAATCCGAAAGGCAAAGTGAAGTCAATAGCGAACACCTGGCCGTTCAGCGTTTATTTTTCGGGCTTTTTTTAACACTTGCGTGTCAATGCAGGCGCCACAAGGCCTGGAATCATGAAGATTTGATGAACGGCGTTTAGAATTTTTTACATGGCAGTTGTTAATTAAAATCAACGAGGCTAAGCTCCGGAAAAGCTCGTTCAAGTGTCAAACTTCGAGGTGAATAAAAATGGCATTCAAGCCATTGATCGGCGTTACTGCGTGCGTCAAACAGATTGGCCTGCACCCTTATCACATCAGCGGCGACAAGTACGTACGTGCTGTCAGCGTTGGCGCTCAGGGTCTTCCCGTGGTCATTCCTTCCCTTGGCAAACTGACTGAAATCGAAGACCTGCTCGGTCAACTCGACGGTCTGTTGCTGACCGGCTCGCCCTCGAATGTGGAACCCTTCCACTATCAAGGCCCGGCCAGCGCCCCCGGCACGGATCACGATCCGGCGCGGGACGCCACCACCCTTCCTTTATTGCGTGCAGCCATTGCGGCGGGCGTTCCGGTACTCGGCATTTGCCGTGGCTTCCAGGAAATGAACGTAGCCTTCGGCGGCAGCCTGCACCAGAAGGTGCACGAGTTGCCGGGCATGCTCGATCACCGCGAAGCCGACAGTCCGGACGTGGCCGTGCAGTACGCACCGGCGCATGCCGTCACGGTGCTGGCCGGTGGCGTGTTCGAAGCGCTGGCGTTGCCGGGCGAGTTCCAGGTCAACTCGATTCACAGCCAGGGCATCGACCGCCTCGCGCCCGGCCTGCGTGCCGAAGCCGTGGCGCCGGATGGCCTGATCGAGGCGATCTCGGTCGAGCACAGCCCGACCTTTGCCCTCGGCGTGCAATGGCACCCGGAATGGCAGGTACTGGACAACCCGAACTACCTGAAGATTTTCCAGGCGTTCGGTGAGGCTTGCCGGCAACGGGCGGCGCGACGCAACCAGCGCTGACACCACCCAGGATTTCAACACTGTTTACTGCCCCCACGGGGTCGGCGGTTGCGCGTGTGCGCATCCGTCATCCGTGAAAACAACAAACCGTAATAACAACAAGTACGACCCAGGCAGCCAGGACGGCGGCGCCGACCAAGACCTCGGCAGTGCAAGGTCAGTCAGGCATGCGCAATTCCCCTGTAGGAGTGAGCCTGCTCGCGATAGCAATAGACCAGTCAAAAAAGATGTCGACTGAGATGGCCTCATCGCGAGCAGGCTCACTCCTACAGAGGGATGTGTAACGACTGACATTGCGCTTACAGGCTTGCAATCCACTTAAGCCCGGCCACGTTGGCCGAGCGAACGAAACCTGTTGGGAGTTTCACATGGCAAACGCCTCCAGCACTTACCGGAAGGCACTTGAAGGCCACCAGCAACCAAAAAAGGTTCTGGTGAAAGTCGACCGTGTCACCAAGAAGTTCGACGAAACCACCGCCGTGGACGATGTGTCCCTGGAGATCCATCAGGGCGAAATCTTTGCCCTGCTCGGTGGCTCCGGCTCGGGCAAATCGACCCTGCTGCGCATGCTCGCCGGTTTCGAGCGCCCGACTGAAGGGCGGATTCTGCTCGACGGCGTGGACATCACCGACATGCCGCCGTACGAGCGGCCGATCAACATGATGTTCCAGTCCTACGCGCTGTTCCCGCACATGACCGTGGCGCAGAACATTGCCTTCGGCTTGAAGCAGGACCGTTTGCCGGCCAGCGAAATCGACGCCCGGGTCGAAGAGATGCTGCGTCTGGTGCACATGACCCAATACGCCAAACGCAAACCCCATCAGTTGTCCGGCGGCCAGCGTCAGCGCGTCGCCCTCGCCCGCTCCCTGGCCAAGCGTCCGAAGCTGTTGCTGCTCGACGAGCCGATGGGCGCGCTGGACAAGAAACTGCGTTCGCAGATGCAGCTGGAACTGGTGCAAATCATCGAGCGCGTCGGCGTGACCTGCGTGATGGTGACCCACGACCAGGAAGAGGCCATGACCATGGCCGAGCGCATCGCGATCATGCACCTGGGCTGGATCGCCCAGATCGGCAGCCCGGTGGACATCTATGAAGCGCCGGTCAGCCGCATGGTCTGCGAATTCATCGGCAACGTGAACGCCTTCGACGGCACCGTGGTGGAAGACCTGGAAGGTCACGCGATCATCCACAGTCCGGACTTGCAGCAGAAGATCTACGTAGGCCACGGCGTCAGCACCTCGGTGCAGGACAAGTCGATCACTTACGCCATCCGCCCGGAAAAAATGCTCGTCAGCACGATCAAGCCCGAGGTCCGCTACAACTGGTCCGAAGGCAAGGTGCATGACATCGCTTACCTCGGCGGCCACTCGGTGTTCTACGTCGAACTGCCCGGCGGCAAGATCGTCCAGTCGTTCATGGCCAACGCCGAACGCCGTGGCGCGCGTCCGACCTGGGACGACAAGGTCTACGTGTGGTGGGAAGACGACAGCGGCGTGGTACTGCGCTCATGAGAACCTTCAATCAGCAATTCCTGCGCCTGGTGCCCAGCGGGCGAAAGTTCGTCATCGGCATCCCGTTCATCTGGCTGTTCCTGTTCTTCATGCTGCCGTTCTTCCTGGTGATGAAGATCAGCTTCTCGGAAGCCGCGCTGGCGATCCCGCCGTACTCGGAGATCTACACCTACGCCGAACAGAAATTCCAGCTGATGCTGAACATCGGTAACTACACCATGCTCGGCGAAGACGAGCTGTACCTGTCGGCCTACCTCGGTTCGCTGAAGGTCGCGGCGCTGAGCACGATGATGTGCCTGGTGATCGGTTTCCCGATGGCCTATGCGATCACCAAAGCGAGCAAGGAAGCGCAAAACGTCCTGCTGCTGTTGATCATGATGCCGACCTGGACCGCGATCCTGATCCGCGTTTACGCGTGGATGGGCATCCTCAGCAACAACGGTCTGCTTAACGCATTTCTGATGTGGACGGGGCTGACCGATCACCCGATCGAGATCCTCAACACCAACACGGCTGTGTACATCGGCGTGGTCTACGCGTATCTGCCGTTCATGGTGCTGCCCCTGTACGCCAACCTGGTGAAGCACGACGGCAGCCTGCTGGAAGCCGCGTCGGACCTGGGCTCGAGCAACTTCAACAACTTCTGGAAAATCACCGTGCCGCTGGCCAAGAACGGGATCATCGCCGGTTGCATGCTGGTGTTCATTCCGGTGGTTGGCGAGTTCGTGATTCCGGAACTGCTGGGTGGTCCGGAGACGCTGATGATCGGTCGCGTGCTGTGGCAAGAGTTCTTCAATAACCGCGACTGGCCAGTGGCATCCGCCCTGGCAGTGGTGATGCTGTTGATCCTGATTGTGCCGATTCTGCTGTTCAACCGCAGCCAGGCCAAAGAGATGGAGGCACGGGGATGAAACGCTTCGGTTTTTCCAAGTTCATGTTGATCTTCGGCCTGATGTTCATTTATCTGCCGATGCTGATCCTGGTGATCTACTCGTTCAACGCCTCGAAACTGGTGACGGTGTGGGGCGGCTGGTCGGTGAAGTGGTACGTCGGCCTGCTCGACAACACGCAACTGATGGGCTCGGTCGTGCGCTCGCTGGAAATCGCCTGCTACACCGCGATTGCCGCCGTTGCACTGGGCACCCTCGCCGCCTTCGTTCTGACTCGGGTGACGCGCTTCAAGGGCCGCACCCTGTTCGGTGGCCTGGTCACCGCGCCGCTGGTGATGCCGGAAGTGATCACCGGTCTGTCGCTGTTGCTGCTGTTCGTGGCGATGGCACAACTGATCGGCTGGCCACAGGAGCGCGGCATCGTCACCATCTGGATCGCCCACACCACGTTTTGTGCCGCTTATGTGGCGGTGGTAGTCTCCGCCCGCCTGCGTGAACTGGATCTGTCGATCGAAGAAGCCGCGATGGATCTGGGGGCCAAGCCGTTCAAGGTGTTTTTCCTGATCACCATTCCGATGATCGCGCCGTCGCTGGCAGCGGGCGGGATGATGTCGTTCGCCCTGTCGCTGGATGACTTGGTGCTGGCGAGCTTCGTTTCCGGCCCGGGCTCGACCACGCTGCCAATGGAAGTGTTCTCCGCGGTGCGCCTGGGCGTGAAGCCTGAGATCAACGCCGTGGCGAGCCTGATTCTGCTGGCGGTGTCGCTGGTGACCTTCCTGGTCTGGTACTTCGGCCGCAAGGCAGAAGCCAACCGCAAGAAGGCGATCCAGGAAGCGATGGATCAGACGGCGAATGAGTCGTGGCAGCCTCAGCGATCCGCAGCGACTGCTTAATGCAAGATTGCTCTTGTGGCGAGGGAGCTTGCTCCCGCTGGACTGCGCAGCAGACCCAAAAGCTTGTGAGCGCTGCGCGCTCAAGCGGGAGCAAGCTCCCTCGCCACAGAGCTGTGTGTACATCAGGTTTTGTGTTGTGTTTTTGAATAAAAAGAATGGAGTTGTACCGATGAAAATGTTTGGCAGGACTCTGCTGACACTGTCCTTAATGGGCGCAATCGCCACGGGCGTCCAGGCCAACGACAAGGTGCTGCGTGTTTACAACTGGTCCGATTACATCGCGCCGGACACCGTCAAGAAGTTCGAAGACGAGACCGGCATCCAGGTGACCTACGACGTGTTCGACAGCAACGAGACCCTCGAGGCGCGTTTGCTGGCGGGCAAATCCGGTTACGACATTGTCGTGCCGTCCAACAGTTTCCTGGCCAAGCAGATCAAGGCCGGGGTCTATCAGCCGCTCGACAAATCGAAGCTGTCGAACTGGAAGAATCTCAACCCGGTGCTGCTGAAAAACGCCTCCGCCAGTGATCCGGACAACGCTCACGCGTTCCCGTACATGTGGGGCTCGATCGGCATCGGTTTCAACCCGGCCAAGGTCAAGGAAGTGCTCGGCGCCAATGCCCCGACCAACTCCTGGGACTTGCTGTTCAAGCCGGAAAACGCGGAAAAACTCAAAGCCTGCGGCATCAGCTTCCTCGACTCGCCGACCGAAATGATCCCGGCCGCCCTGCACTACCTGGGCTATCCGGTGAACGACAAGGACAAGGCGCACATCCTCGAAGCCGAAGCGCTGTTCATGAAGATCCGCCCGTACGTGGCGTACTTCCATTCCTCGAAGTACATCTCGGACCTGGCCAACGGCAACATCTGCGTGGCGGTCGGTTATTCCGGTGACGTGCTGCAGGCCAAGGCCCGCGCTGTGGAAGCCGGCAACAAAGTGCAGATCGATTACAGCATTCCGAAGGAAGGTGCCGGCAGTTTCTACGACATGGTCGCCATCCCGCGCGATGCCGCCAACGTCGACAACGCCTACCGGTTCATGAACTTCCTGATGCGCCCGGACATCATTGCCGAGATCACCAACAGCAACGGCTACAGCAACGCCAACTCGGCGGCGACGCCGCTGGTGGACGAAGCGATCCGCAACGATCCGGGCTCGTACCCGTCGCAAGCGGTGATGGCGACGCTGTACGCAGTGCCGGATCAGCCGATTGCCACGCAGCGGATCATGACCCGTGGCTGGACCCGGGTGAAGCTCGGTAAGTAAACCGACAGGACTTTAATTGAACACACCGGAAAACCTGTGGGAGCTGGCTTGCCAGCGATGGCGGTGGGTCAGACAACAATGATGCAGGATGTCCTGACCCCATCGCTGGCAAGCCAGCTCCCACAGGGATTTGAGATCAGATTCAAACAGAGCCAAACCCCGAATGTGCAGAGCTCAAGCCACTTAATGGTTTCCCGTTCACGCAGCGCCTTACCACCGCTGCACCCTGCAATGAACGGCCTCACCTGGCTCCCTCGGCTCAGGTGAATTTCAGGCGCCCTCGGGCGCCTTTTTTTGTGCACTCAATTCAGCGGCCAATCCTGCAGAATCCGATAGTGACCCTTGTGCGATTCGAACAAGGCAAAGCGTTCAGCGCGCAGGAAGAATTCCGCCGGTGTGGCGGATTCCGGCTCCGCTGCGCGGTAGTCCCGGGCCAGGGTCAGGTGCGGGCGAAATTCGCGCGGCGACGCTTCGAAGCCGAACGGCAGCATCGCCTGTTCCAGCGCATACACCAGGCTCAACAACGCCGGCGGCGCCTGCTCGGGTGCCAGGGACAGGATCCCGGCCCGATGCCAGACCTGCAGGCGATCCAGCGCAATCCTTAACGTTTCACCCGGCGTGCGCACGTTGCTCGCGGCCTCGCAGACTTCATTGATCTGCGCCAGCGGCACGGCACCGAGAAACAGCAGCGTCAGGTGAAAGTTATCCGCCGGCACCGGTTTACCGGTGCGCAACCGCAGATCGCCACGCCACTGAGCAATGGCCTTGCGTTGGGGTGGCGGGCAGTCGAGGGCGAAAAACAGTCGCTTGAACGGTTCATCCCTGCGCGCATCATCGGTCATGGCCCTGCTCCTTCGCTCGTCGATCGGCCGATTCTACACAGCCTTCCCTGACGACTCGCGACACCCGGCTATAGTTCAAGGATTGCCATCGAACCGGAGGCCGCCATGCGCGAGATCCTCAGCAAAGAACCGTGGTGGGCCAGACCACCCAACCCCGGGCAGGATGAAACCGAGCTGGAATGGGGCTGGCTGGTGCATTACAGCGAAGGAGAACCGCGTTTCGAATTCGTCCGCGAACGGCCGACGGACGAGCAGATTCGCAACCGCAAGGGCTGCCGGATCACGCCCTCGGCAGAGTGACCACAGCCCATGTGGGAGCGAGCCTGCTCGCGAAGGCGGTCGGTCCGGCACTCAGGTTTTGTACCAGCAGACGCCATCGCGAGCAGGCTCACTCCTACAAGAGATTTGTGCAGGCATCAGGATTCAAGAATGTTCTTGAAGCCACCAAAGATCATGCGCTGACCATCAAACCCCATCGGGTTGACGTCCGGTTGCATGCGCGGGTCTTCCATCATTTTGGCCATGCCGGCATCGCGGGTGGCTTTGTCTGGCCAGATCAGCCAGCCGGACGAAACCGTCTCGCCTTCCTTGAGTTTTACCGCCATCGGGAATGACGTCACTTTGCCGTCCGGCACGTCATCGCCCCAGCACTGAACCACGTCCTTTGCCCCGTATTCCTTGAACAACCTGGCGGCGATCTCACAGTGTTTTTTGTACTGTTCGCGATTGGCATTCGGCACGGGTGCCACAAAAATATCGATGTAAGCCATGATCACTCTCCTTGCACGTTGGGTTCGATCTGCTGAGTAGTCGATTGCGGCGGCCGCCACTCGACACGATTCACCCCCAACCCGACCGGCGGTTGCTCGCCCCCGCCGAGACGGCCTTCGACCTGCCCGGCGATGTGCAGCGTAGCGGCCATGACCCCGGTATTCGGGTTCTGCAGTAATTTCGCCCAGGCCTTGTCGAAGGTGCCGCCCAGGCTGCTGCGGATCAGCGCTTCGCTGTCGGGCCGGTCATTGGCCTGGAGGATCGCGCGGATGCCCGCCACGCCGATCGAGATCACCCCGCCGACCAGCTTGCCCGCCGCAGCCGCCACGGCACTGGCCGCGCCGCGCGGGGCCATTTCGGCTTCCATCCGCTGACTGGCGCGTTTGGCCACCGGGGCCATGCCGGCGTCGGTCGAGGCGATCCCCTTGCTGCCGCCCTCGGTGTGGATCTTGTCGATCAGCGCGGCGTACGCCGGCAAGGTGTTCAGCGGTTCGGTGCTGATGATCTGATACAGCGACGCATCCCGCGCCGGCGGCGGCCCGAGGGCGATGGCCGGAACCTTTTGCAGACGCCCGTTAAGCTGAGCCAGCGGCACGCCGTAACGCTGGGCGATGAGCGGCATCTGCTGCGCCATCAGTTGCGCATAAAACGCCGTGGCCTGGCCGAGAATCGCGTCCGGATCGATCTCCACCGCCACCGGCGCCAACACCCTTTCCTGATATTGCTCAAGCAGATAGCTCGCCAGACGCTTGGCCGACGCATCCTGCTCGCCGCCGGCGTTGATCGTGTACCAACTGACCTTCATCGACAGCCATTCCTGGGTCCAGTAGCTGCTGAACCACGGGATGAAATTTTCTTCAGTTTGCTGATAGACGCGAGTGCGCCAATGTTCCATCGAGCCACGGGCAAATACCTTGACCTGCTCGGTGGACTGTTGCGAGGCGCTGACGATGTCGCGGTCGATCTGTTGCCAGGTCGCCGGCGACACCACCACGGCCGGCGGCGCCACCGGGGCCCGGGCCGAGGAGGCGCAGCCCGCCAGCAGAAACAGTGCGGCAAGGCTCAGCGCACGCAGGTTCACGGTGGTGGCGTCCTTGAATGGAGGGAGACAGCATTGAGTATAGGTGTGTCAGTTTCCGGGAGGCTGGATGTGCCGCCGCCATCGCTGGCGAGCCAGCTCCCACAGGTTCTTCGGATGCTCATCAAATATGTGCGCACTGGAGATCTCTGTGGGAGCTGGCTTGCCAGCGATAAGGGCAGTGAGTTCACCCGCTGTCTCAACCATCAACGCCGTCGATATTCACCATCGCCACGATTGCCTTCCGCCCGCCGCCCGGCAGAGGCACGATTACCCCATCCGAGACGCAACGAGGAGTACCCATCATGATTCGCCCCATCACACTCTCCGTCAGTTTCCCGGTGTTTGGCAGCAACTATTACCAACAGCACGTGGTGTCGCGCAAAGCGCAGGCGCTGGTGTTCAACGAAGATTTCGACGATGTGCTGATGCCCGCCGCGAGCAATCACTTCAGCAATGAAGTGGTCGGCATCAACGATCAGTTCCGCTTTCTGAGCGACATACTCGCCACCCATTTGCTGGATCTCGAGGCCTCTGCGCCTGCGCATTCCAGCGTCCGGGCGAGCGCTCATTTTTAATTGCCGAGGACGTTCCCGTTGCGCGAACGCAGCCCCTGAAACCACCCAACAAACGGACCTGGATTCACTGACCGGCCACGACCGTTGATCGGCCCGCCGTCCGCACCCGGACGGCGGCGAAATGCCACCTATACTGCTGGTTATCACCCCCGACGCAACGGACCTGCGCCTCGATAACAACAAGCAGAGGTGGACCATGGTCTGGCAGCAAATCTACGACCCGTTCGGCAATCCGGTGATCTCCACGCTCATGGCCGCCGTTCCGGTGGTGGTGATGCTCGCGGCGCTGGCGTTCTTTCACGTAAAGGCGCATCTGGCCGCCCTGCTCGCCTTGGCATCGGCGCTGCTGATCTCGATCTTCGCCTTCGGCATGCCGGCGAGCATGGCCGGTTCGGCAGCGCTGTTCGGTGCGGCCAACGGCTTGCTGCCGATCGGCTGGATCGTGCTCAACATCATCTTTCTGCACCGCCTGACCACCGAGAACGGCTCGTTCAAAGTGCTGCAGGATTCCCTCGCACGCATCACCGATGACCGGCGTTTGCAGTTATTGCTGATCGCTTTCTGCTTCGGTGCGTTTTTCGAAGGGGCGGCCGGGTTCGGCACGCCCGTGGCCGTGACCGGGGCGATTCTGATCGGCCTCGGGTTTTCGCCGTTGGCCGCGTCGGGTCTGGCGTTGATTGCCAACACCGCCCCGGTGGCATTCGGCGCGCTCGGCACGCCGATCATCACCCTGGCCAAGGTCACCGGCCTGGATGAAATGGAACTGTCGATGATGGTCGGTCGGCAGCTGCCGTTTTTCTCGGTGCTGGTGCCGTTCTGGTTGATCTGGGCGTTTGCCGGATGGCGCAAGATGCTGGAAATCTGGCCGGCGATTCTGGTGGCCGGGGTCAGCTTCGCGGTGCCGCAGTTCCTCATCTCGAACTACCACGGGCCGATGCTGGTGGACGTGATCGCCGCACTGATTTCCATGGCTTGTCTGACCCTGTTTCTGCGGGTCTGGAAACCGGCGACGGTGTACACCTCGGCCGCGCTGTCGGGGCGCGTCGACAACTCGCGGGTCGAGGAAGAAAAAGTCACCGCCAGCGCTGCCTTCAGTGATCAGGCGCGCCCCGCAGTGATGCGCGCGTGGATGCCATGGATCATCCTCACCGTGTTCGTGTTTGCCTGGGGCACCCAGGGTTTCAAGAACATTTTCGACGTGCGCCCGGCGCTGGACCCGGTGACCCACTCGGTGAAACTCGATCCGCAAGGCAAACCGCTCAACGAGGCCAACCCGATTTTTTCGCCGGCGCTGACCTTCACCACCCTGCACCTGCAAGTGCAGAAAGTCCCGCCTGTGGTCCCGGCGCCGAAAGCCGAAGAGGCGATCTACAAGTTCACCTGGTTCACCGCCACCGGCAGCGGCATTCTGCTGGCGGCGATTGTCGGCGGGCTGCTGATGGGCTACTCGATCCCGCAGTTGCTCAAGCAATACCTGCGCACGCTGTGGGTGGTGCGGTTTTCGCTGATCACCATTGCCGCGATGCTCGCGCTGGGGTTCCTCACGCGCTACTCGGGGCTGGATGCAACCATGGGTCTGGCGTTTGCCGCGACCGGGGTGTTCTACCCGATGTTCGGCACCCTGCTCGGCTGGCTCGGCGTGGCGTTGACCGGCTCGGACACGGCCTCGAACGTGTTGTTCGGCGGGCTGCAACGGGTGACCTCGGAACAGCTGGGCATCAGCCCGATCCTGATGGCGGCGGCCAACAGTTCCGGCGGGGTGATGGGCAAGATGGTCGATGCGCAATCGATCGTGGTCGCCTCCACCGCCACCCGCTGGTATGGGCATGAGGGCGAGATTCTGCGCTACGTGTTCTTCCACTCGATTGTGCTGGCGACGCTGGTGGGCGGGCTGGTGACGTTGCAGGCGTACGTGGCGCCGTTTACGCATATGGTGGTCGGCGGGCATTGAGTCGGTCGTAACGTCCTCTTCGCGAGCAGGCTCGCTCCCACAGTCGGAACGCGTGTGCGTTGTGGGAGCGAGCCTGCTCGCGAAAGCGCCATGTCATTCGACCAGAGACGACCTGACCCACCGCCTTCGGGAGCCAGTCGAATCGTCGCACCGCCCCACCCACATTTAGCTCAGCGCCACTCAGCAGATTGATGAGCCATGCGCATAACTCTATAGCGCAAATCCGCAAAAACCTTTTCCCCTCCGCGCAGGTCATTCCAAGAACGAGACCGGCAAGCATGCCGGCGCGCCCGATTGGGCCTTTCTATCCCTGCCGTCCTGATTAAGCCAGAGAGGAATCGAAGCATGACGATTTCCCGACGAAGATTCCTGATCCTCGGTGCCGTGACCGCCACTGCGTTTGCAATGCCGCCTTTTATTAGCCTCAAGGCCTACGCGGCCAGTCTGGAGCAACCGGCCATGGCCAAAGTAACGATCAACGTCAACGGTAAACCCCGAGCCCTTGAAGTCGACAACCGTACCACCCTGCTCGATGCCCTGCGCGAGCACCTGCAACTGACCGGCAGCAAAAAAGGCTGCGACCATGGCCAGTGCGGCGCCTGCACCGTCATCGCCGATGGCCGCCGGATCAATGCCTGCCTGACCCTGGCGGTGATGCACGAAGGCCGTGAGA
This sequence comes from Pseudomonas sp. 86_A, assembly GCF_017491705.1. NCBI lineage: Bacteria > Pseudomonadati > Pseudomonadota > Gammaproteobacteria > Pseudomonadales > Pseudomonadaceae > Pseudomonas > Pseudomonas sp. 86_A. The sequence goes on from NZ_JAFGYS010000001.1 coordinate 282,359, forward strand.
TCACCACCATCGAAGGCCTCGGCATGCCCGACAACTTGCACCCGATGCAGGCTGCGTTCATCAAGCACGACGGCTACCAGTGCGGCTATTGCACGCCGGGGCAGATCTGCTCGGCGGTATCCGTGCTCAAGGAAATCCGCGAGGGCATTCCCAGCCACGTCAGCCCCAGCCTGACCGACGCACCGCAACTGATTGCCAGCGAATTCCAGGAGCGCATGAGCGGCAACATCTGCCGCTGCGGCGCCTATTCCAACATCATCGAAGCCATCACTGAAGTTGCGGAGGTGCCGGCATGAGGCCGTTCAATTACAGCCGCGCCGATTCCCCCGCCGCAGCCGCAGCGCTGGCGGCGCAAGTCGAAGGCGCCAAGTTCATCGCCGGCGGCACCAACCTGCTGGACCTGATGAAACTCGACATCGAAACCCCGCTGCACCTGATCGACGTCAACCACCTGGGCCTCGATCAAATCGAAGCCACACCCGAAGGCGGATTGCGCATCGGTGCACTGGTGCGCAACACCGATCTGGCCGCCGACAGCCGCGTGCGCAAAGACTACGCGTTGCTCTCTCGCGCCTTGCTCGCCGGGGCTTCCGGCCAGTTGCGCAACATGGCGAGCACCGCCGGCAACCTGCTGCAACGCACCCGTTGCCCGTACTTCTATGACGTCAATCAGGCGTGCAACAAGCGCCAGCCCGGCAGCGGATGCGCGGCGATTGGCGGGGTCAGTCGGCAACTGGGGCTGATCGGCGTCAGCGACGCCTGCATCGCCACCCACCCCAGCGACATGGCGATTGCCATGCGCGCGCTCGATGCGCAGGTTGAAACGGTCAAACCCGATGGCAGCACACGCAGCATCGCCATCGCCGATTTCCATCAGCTCCCGGGCAACACGCCGAACATCGAAACCAGCCTCACCCCCGGCGAGTTCATCACTTCGGTGACCCTGCCCGCCCCGGTCGGCGGCACGCACATTTATCACAAGGTGCGCGATCGTTCGTCGTATGCCTTTGCCCTGGTATCGGTCGGGTTGATCCTGCAAAAGGACGGCAGCGGTCGCGTGGCGGTGGGCGGCATTGCGCCGAAACCATGGCGGGTCGAAGACGCCGACGCGTTGCTGCCCAACGGCGCAAAAGCCGTGAGCCAGCGCCTGCTCGACGGTGCCACGCCAACCCATGACAACCAATTCAAACTGACCCTGGTCGAGCGCACGCTCGGCTCGGTGTTGGCGCAAGCGAGGGATGAAGCATGAAGTTCGACACGCCCGCCACCACCAACCCGATCGATCAATTGAAGGTCATCGGCAAACCCACCGACCGCGTTGAAGGCCCGCTGAAAACCAGCGGCCAGGCACCCTATGCCTATGAGCAGCACCACGCGGTTGAGCATCAGGCCTACGGTTTCATGGTCGGCTCGGCGATCGCCAAGGGCCGTATCAGCCACATTGATCTCGACGCGGCCGAAGCCGCACCGGGTGTGCTGGCGATTGTCACCGCCGCCAATGCCGGCAAGCTCGGCAAGGGCAAATACAACTCGGCGCCGCTGCTCGCCGGGCCCGAAGTGCAGCACTATCATCAGGCCGTGGCGCTGGTGGTCGCCGAGACTTTTGAACAGGCCCGTGCTGCGGCGCAACTGGTCAAGGTGGATTACGTCGCAGCCAAAGGCGAGTTCGATCTGGCCAGCGTGCGCGACCAGGGTGTCGAAGACAAAGAAGAACTGCCCGACGTCACCCACGGCGACTTCGACAAGGCGTTCGCCGCCGCGCCGGTGCAATTCGACCAGACCTACACCACCCCCGATCAGTCCCACGCGATGATGGAGCCGCACGCCACACTGGCGGCGTGGAAAGGTGATCATCTGACCTTGTGGACCTCCAACCAGATGATCGCCTGGAGCGTCGGCGACATCGCCACCACCCTTGGCCTGCCCAAGGAAAACGTACGCCTGGTCTCGCCGTACATTGGTGGAGGCTTCGGCGGCAAACTGTTTATCCGCGCCGACGCGATCCTCGCCGCCCTCGGCGCGCGCCTGGCCAACCGCCCGGTGAAAGTCGCCCTCGCCCGCCCGCAAATGGCCAACAACACCACCCACCGCCCGGCCACAATCCAGCGCATTCGCTTGGGTGCCACGGCGGACGGCAAGCTCAGCGCCATCGCCCACGAAGGCTGGTCGGGCAACCTCAAGGACGGCAAGGTCGAAGTCGCGGCGCAGCCGAGTCAGTTGCTCTATGCCGCAGAAAACCGCCGGGTGACCATGCGTCTGTCACCGCTGGACCTACCCGAAGGCAACTCGATGCGCGCGCCAGGTGAGGCGCCGGGCTTGATGGCGCTGGAAATCGCCATGGACGAGATGGCCGAGCAGCTCAAGCTCGACCCGATCCAGTTCCGCATTCTCAACGACACCCAGGTCGATCCGGTGAAAACCGAGCGCCCGTTCTCGCAGCGGCGCCTGATCGAATGCCTGCAGACCGGCGCCGAAAAATTCGGCTGGAACCAGCGCAACGCCACACCCGGCAGCCGTCGCGAAGGTCGCTGGCTGATCGGCATGGGGGTCGCCGCCGCGATCCGCAACAATTTGCTGTTGAAGTCCGGCGCCCGGGTACGCCTGGAGCGCGACGGCAAGGTCACGGTGGAAACCGACATGACCGACATCGGCACCGGCAGCTACACCATCATCGCCCAGACAGCGGCCGAGATGATGGGCGTGCAACTGGCGGATGTCAGCGTGCGCCTGGGTGATTCAACGTTCCCGGTGTCATCCGGCTCCGGCGGCCAGTTCGGCGCCAACTGCTCGACCGCCGGGGTGTATGCCGCGTGCATGAAACTGCGCGAAGCGGTGGCCGGCAAACTCGGCTTGAGCGGCAGCGATGTCGAGTTTGTCGACGGTCAGGTGCGTGCCGGTGGCAAGACTCTGCCGCTGCGTGATGCCGCGAAAGATGGCGCTGTCGAGGTCGAGGACAGCATCGAGTTCGCCGACCTCGCCAAGCAGTATCAGCAGTCGACCTTCGGTGCGCATTTTGTCGAAGTGGCGGTGGACGCGGCAACCGGTGAAGTCCGCGTGCGGCGCATGCTCGCGGTGTGCGCGGCGGGACGGATTCTCAACCCGAAAGCGGCGCGCAGTCAGGTCATCGGGGCGATGACCATGGGCGTCGGCGCGGCGTTGATGGAGGAGCTGGCGGTGGATAAGCGGCTGGGCTTTTTCGTCAACCACGACCTGGCCGGGTACGAGGTGCCGGTGCATGCCGACATCCCCCATCAGGAGGTGGTATTCCTCGACGAGACCGATCCGATTTCGTCGCCGATGAAAGCCAAGGGTGTGGGGGAACTGGGGATTTGCGGCGTGAGTGCGGCAGTGGCGAATGCGATCTACAACGCCACCGGGGCGCGGGTGCGCGAGTATCCGATTACGCTGGACAAGGTTCTCGATTCTTTGCCGCCGATGACCTGATTCCCCCCCTGTAGGAGCTGCCGCAGGCTCGGGCCGCGTTCGGACGATCTTTTGACTTTAGCTTCTTCAAACAAGCGCAAAAGATCGCAGCCTGCGGCAGCTCCTACAGGGATCAGTGCGGGTATTGCGCCGCGCTTACCTGCTCCAGCCACTCCACCACTTCGCCATCCAGCACTTCGGCAATCGCAATGTGCGTCATCGCCGTGGTCGGCGCGGCGCCGTGCCAGTGCTTCACTTGCGGCGCGATCCACACGGTATCGCCGGGGCGGATTTCGCGAACCGGCTGACCCCATTCCTGCACAAAACCTGAACCGGCGGTGACGATCAGCGTCTGACCCAACGGATGACTGTGCCACGCGGTACGTGCGCCCGGCTCGAATGTCACCGTGGCGCCGCTGACACGCGCGGCATCGCTGCCCTTGAACGGCGCATCGACACGCACGGTGCCGGTGAACCAGTCCGCCGGGCCTTTGGCCGAGGGTTGTGAACCATTGGCGGTGACGGTGACGCCTGAGAACGGCGCATTGGCAGCAACTGAATTCATCACAAGACTCCAAATCTGTAAGAGACCTCCCTGTAGGAGCTGCCGCAGGCTGCGATCTTTGATCTTGATCCTGAAAACAAAGTCAAAAGATCGTCCGAACGCGGCCCGAGCCTGCGGCAGCTCCTACAGGAAAACTTCCAGCACTTTAGCGAGCCGTACTGTTCAGATAATCGACTAGAATTCGAAAAAACTTATGCAGGACACTCATCAATGCTTCGAGAAAACGCCAGTGACCTGCTCGCCTTCCTCGCCGTGGCCCGCGAGCGCAGTTTCACCAAAGCGGCGGCCAAACTTGGCGTCTCGCAATCGGCGCTCAGCCATACCATTCGCGCCCTCGAAGCGCGCCTGGGGCTGCGCCTGCTGACCCGTACCACCCGCAGCGTCTCCCCGACCGAGGCCGGCGAACATTTGCTGCAGACCATCGGCCCGCGTTTCGAAGAGATCGAAGTCGAATTGGCGGCCCTGAGCAACCTGCGCGAAACCCCGGCCGGCCGCATCCGCATCAGCGCCACCGACCATTCGTTGAACTGGCTGCTGAGGCCGGTGCTCAAGGAGTTTCTGCCGAAATACCCGGACATCGCCGTGGAGGTGATCTGCGACTACGGTTTCGTCGACATTGCCGGGCAAGGTTTCGACGCCGGCATCCGCCTGGGCGAAGACGTCGCGCAAGGCATGATCGCCACCCGCATCGGCCCGGACATGCGCATGGCGGTGGTCGGCTCTCCGGCTTACTTCACCAGCCGTACCCGGCCGGAGACGCCGCGAGACCTGACCGCCCACGCCTGCAACAACCTGCGCCTGCCCACTAACGGCGGGCTGTACACCTGGGAGTTCGAGAAGGACGGCGAAAGCCTCAAGGTGCGGGTGTCCGGGCAAGTCACCCTGAATGGCGTCTACCCGCTGCTCGACGCCGCGCTGGACGGTTTCGGCCTCAGCTACATCCCGGAAAACATCGTTGCCCCGCACCTGGCCGACGGGCGTCTGGTGCAAGTGCTGGCAGACTGGTGCCCGACGTTTGCCGGTTATCACCTGTACTACCCGAGCCGGCGGCAGGCCGCACCGGCGTTTGCCTTGTTGCTGGAGGCGTTGCGCTACCGCCACTGATCGCGCCGATCACTTTTTATAACACCCGGCACTGCGCCAGTAAGATTTGGCCAGCGCGACGGCTTCCGCTGTCGAACTGGCGATCACCGTTGCCTCTTGTCCGCGCTCATATCCCAGACAGATGTACTCCGCTGTCTCTGCGCAGGCACTCATGGAGGCCGCCAACAGCCAGGCCGCGACAACGCCGGTCAACATCCGGCAGACCCGGTTCATGGAGGTTCTTCCCTATCGAAACGTGGATCTCCATGATTGTTCGCAGCAACGGCTTCGCCAACTGTCATATCTGACAGTTGCTTAGAGGGTTTGGAAATAACAGGACGCTTAACCCGGCATAATCTGTGCAAAAACCGACGTTGCTCGCTCCTGAGAGGGCCGTGGTGCGGCCTGTTATTTTACCCACTCAATCAACTGATACCGCTGCGCATCGGTGAGCATCGGCCCGAACCCGGCGCCGGCGTTATCCGCCATGTAGCGCGGATTGCCGGTGCCGGGAATCACGCAGGTCACCGCCGGGTTCGCCAGCAGGTATTTCAGCGCCAGTTGCGGCCAGCTGTTGACTTGAACGTCCGAGACCCAGGCCGGCAACGGTTTGCCCTTGAGCCGCGCGAGCAACCCGCCTCCACCGAACGGCCGATTGCAGATCACCGCCACTCCACGATCACGGCACAGCGGCAGAATGCGTTTTTCCACGCTGCGATCATCGAGGGCGTAGTTGATTTGCAGGAAGTCGAGCGGTTCGGCCTTGAGCAGCGCTTCGACTTCGTCGTAGGCCGAAGACGTGTAATGGCTGATGCCGATGTAGCGGATGCGTCCCTGTTCTTTCCATTCGCGCAGGGTCGGCAGATGGCTCTGCCAGTCCAGCAGATTGTGAATCTGCATCAGGTCGATGCGCTCGGTGCGCAGCAGGCGGAAGGAGTGTTCCATCTGCGCGATGCCCTCCTCGCGCCCGCGGGTCCAGACCTTGGTCGCCAGAAACGCGGGGGAACGCGGTTCGTGGATCGACAGCAGCTCGCCGGTGGTTTGCTCGGCACGGCCGTACATCGGTGAGCTGTCGATCAGCGTGCCACCCTTTCTGAACAGCTCGTCGAGCACCGCCGGCAATGGCTTGTAAGCCGGATCGCCCGGCGCGACATCAAAGCCGCGATAAGTGCCCAGGCCCACCATGGGCAGCAATTCGGCGCTGGAAGGGATGGCGCGGGTCTGCATGGTCTGGCCTCCTGAAGTGTTCGGCGAGGTGGCGGTGGCCAACGCCCGGTGCAAAGTGAAAACCGCCGAAACCCCGGCAGCCAGCGTGAGCAGGCGGCGCCGCGAGTAACCCTCAGTGTGGCGCATGCCGGTGCTCCTGCTGCGTGGATCTGTTGCAGGGTGTGTGGCATGGCGATCAGCACCTATCGCTGAACTACACTGCCTTTACGCACCTGCGCGTCCCGTTAAAGTTAGCCGAATGTCCCGAACCGTCCTGTCACTCGTCGCATTGATTGTCGCGCTGTACCTGGCGCTGTGTGCGGCGGTGTTCGTGTTTCAGCGCTCGCTGATCTATTTCCCGCAGACCGAGAGCGCCGTCGCCACGCCGGATTCGCGGCTGAAACTGTCGATGCCGGATGCCGATGTCTGGGTGAGCGTTCGCGAACGCGCCGGGCCAAAGGCGCTGATCTACTTTGGCGGCAACGCCGAGGACGTGTCGCGCAACCTGCCGTCGTTCAGCCAGGCCTTTCCCGATTACGCAGTGTTCCTGATGAACTACCGGGGGTTTGGCGGCAGCGGCGGCGCGCCCTCGGAGGAAGCGATCGCCGAAGATGCACTGGCCCTGTTCGACCGGGTGTACGCCAGCCATCCGCAGATTGCCGTGATCGGGCGCAGCCTGGGATCCGGGGTGGCGGTACGGCTGGCAAGTCAGCGTCCAGCGAGCCGGCTGATTCTGGTGACGCCGTACAACAGCCTCGAAGAAATCGCCGTTCGCCAATACCCGTGGCTGCCGGTGCAGTGGATGCTCAAGGACCGTTTCGAGTCGGGCCGCTATGCCGCGCACATCCAGGTGCCGACGTTGCTGCTGGCGGCCAGCGATGACCAAGTGATTCCACGGGACAGCACGCAGCGGCTGCTGGCGCATTTCCCCAAAGGCGTGGCGACGCTGCGGGTGGTGCCGGACGCGGGGCATAACTCGATTTCCGAGCGGGAGCAGTATCTGCAGTGGATGGGGGATGTGCTCAATCGCTGATGTCTGTTTATTGCATTGCCTGGACTGGCCGCTTCGCGAGCAGGCTCGCTCTCACCTTGGCAATGCGTGCTCCCTGTGGGAGCGAGCCTGCTCGCGAAGGCGCCAGTCCATGCAACACAACATTCAGGCCCGCCCTTCATCAACCCAGCAAAAAAGCCTTTTGGCCAGCATGAACCAAGTCTCAAAAGCCCAGTCCTAGTGGCGCCGCACCCTGCGGTCGCCCACTTCAGCACTGTCCTTTTCCCAGAGCTTGCCGTCCCATGCGCCACACCGTTCGCCCATACCGCTTCGTTTCGTTGTGCCTGCTGATCCTTTCCCCACTGTTCACCGAGACCGCTCACGCCAGCGAGGAGCGGCAACTGGTGGCCGCCATCAACGACTACCGCGCCCATCCGCAACGCTGCGATCGTCGGCCGGCGCAACGTCTGGCGCCACTGTCGTTGAAATCGAATCTGGCGCTGCCGATCGGCTATGGCTACGGCGGTGGCTTGCGCGAGACGTTGAAGTCCGCGGGTTATGCGGCAGTGGCGGTACGCAGTATCCGCATCATCGGTGCCGGGGATGCCGAAGAAGCCTTTGAACAGCTGCAAGACAGCCACTGCACCGCGCTGCTCGACGCCCAATACGCCGACATTGGCGTCAGCCGTTCCCGCGGTGAATGGCAAGTGGTGCTGGCCCGACCGGTGCTCGACAGTCATGTCGGCGACACCCGCAACGTCGGCCAAGCGCTGCTCGCCGAGGTCAACGCCGCCCGCGCGCGCCCAAGGATGTGCGGGCGCCAGCGTTTCGCCGCCGCGAGGCCGTTGAGCTGGAACGCCGCATTGGGCGCGGCGGCTCAGGGCCACAGTAAGGCCATGGCTTACGGCAACTACTTCGCGCACCGCGATCCTGATGGAGATCTGCCCGCAGATCGCGCCCGGGCAGCGGGTTATCGGGGCCGACAGATTGGTGAAAACATCGCCGCCGGGCAGAGTTCACCGGGCAAAGCCATGGCCGGATGGCTGGCCAGTCCGGGGCATTGTGCGAATTTGATGAACCCGATGTTTACCCAGGTGGGGGCCGGGTTTGCCAGCGAGGCGCGCAGTGATGAAGGGGTTTACTGGACAATGCTGTTTGGCGCGCCATGATTTTTGCAGTGAAGCGGCGGGCCCTTTCGCCAGCGGGCTCGCACCGGCCTGTTGTCCGGTGTCTGCGAAAACACAGGGGCGAGCCTGCGGATTTCTGCCGGGATCAGCCTCCCAGAGTTTCCCGAAGGTCGGCACTTCAGGGAGGGCTGATACCGGTTACTTGGGTGGGTGGGTTTTCTTCAGGCTACCCGTCAAACCGGAGAAATCGTCGCCAGCATCCCGATCAGAATGGTCAATGTCAGAAACCCACCCAGGAAAATCGCCATCTTGTTCATGCTGCTCTCCTTAATGCTGAGCTTGCGGTGCACCGGGCGCTTCGGGATGAAGCACTGCCGCGAGTGACCGAATTTGCAGGGGTATTCTGAGCGCCTGACTGAACCGGTTACAGAGGCAGATCCAAGAGAAAAATACGGATCAGATGCCCATCTGATCCGCTCTGCCCATAGCCCGGTATTCAGATCAGCACACAAAGGTTCGTGATCCGCCTCTTTGAACTAGAGTGATTGCCGTCGCGTGAAGAACAACAACAATCCCAGGAGTGGTCAATGTCCGAACTGAACCTGCACCCCAACGCCGCCGAATCCCTGAAGCACTGGCACGAGATGATCCGTACCGGCAACCTCAAAGCCTTGCCCGAACTGCTCGAGCCGAACGCGGTGTTCCGCTCGCCCATGGCCCACACCCCCTACCCCGGTGCGCCAGTGGTGACGATGATCCTCAACACCGTGTTCGACGTGTTCGAAGATTTCAAATACCACCGCGAACTGGTGACTGCCGACGGTTTGAATGTGGTGCTGGAGTTCAGTGCCAGGGTGGGGGCGAAGGAGTTGAAGGGGATCGACATGATTCGCTTCGATGAGGCCGGGAAGATTGTCGAGTTTGAGGTGATGGTGCGCCCGTTGAGTGGGTTGCAGGCCCTCGGCGAAGAGATGGGCCGGCGGCTTGGCGCCTATCTGGTGAGCACCAAGCCCGCTTAGAAACGGCGGCGAAACAAATACCACTGATCCGTGACTGGTTTAGTGGGCTATTTAATGAAATATTTTAAAAAACTTATATCCGATACCTTTTCATTCTTAATTCGGAAATGAAAAAAAAATATAAAGAACTGTCAGATTTTACAGGTTAATAAAAAAGGAAGGATGATTAACCTGAGGTTCAATCATTGGGATTCGCTGCACATGCGGGTTCTCGTCAGATGATTGATGCCTACAAACAAGGAGAGATGAAAATGGTATTCAAAGACCAAGTTGGAAAAAGTCAGGTGCCAGGCGTATCGATACCCGCAGGCAGCCCGGGCTCCCCAAATGAACTCAAAGGGAGCCCATTACCTAAGGAACACAAATTCTACTGTATTTGCGAAGCTTGTAAAAAAGACAGAGGCAACAGGACAGGAAGTGATGCAGTTTATTCACAATGGTATATGCACGATCCTATCTATCCATGAAGAAAGGCGAATACTTATCGCGCATATGGACAATGTTTCTGTGACAAATAGCCGATAGGAGACTCCCTTGAACGGGTGAATTGGCACAGATCGATACTGATTTGTATTGCTCAAAAAAAGCCCACTGACCGTTGCCGGTTCAGTGGGCTTTTGTGTATCTGGCGTCTAGTTACAGCGCCATGTCACGTGCAGCGTTTTCCTTCGGTGCTTCAGCTTTTTCAGATGCTGGTGCAGCCGGAGCAGCCTGACCGATGACCGGCGGCGTTGGCAGTTCGAGGATCTTGGCGGTGTACGCCCACTCTTGTGCCACTTTGGCCGGATCGCTGTTCAGCTGGGTGCCGTAGCTTGGAACGATCTGGTGCAGCTTGGCTTGCCACTCAGGGGTCGCGACTTTGTCTTTGAAGACTTTCTGCAGCACGCTCAGCATGATCGGTGCAGCGGTCGACGCGCCTGGCGATGCGCCCAGCAGGCCGGCGATGGAGCCGTCTTGTGCAGCAACGATTTCGGTGCCCAGTTTCAGCACGCCGCCAGCGGCTTCATCACGCTTGATGATTTGCACGCGTTGGCCGGCTTGCCACAGGCGCCAGTCTTCGGCTTTGGCGTTCGGGAAGTATTCCTTCAGCGCGTTCAGACGGTCTTCATCCGACAGCATCAGTTGACCGGCCAGGTACTCGACCAGCGGGTATTCCTTGATGCCGACCTTGGTCATCGGCCAGATGTTGTGGGTGGTGGTGCTGGTCAGCAGGTCCAGGTAAGAGCCTTCTTTCAGGAACTTGGTGCTGAAGGTCGCGAATGGGCCAAACAGAATGACGCGCTTGCCATCCAGAACACGGGTGTCCAGGTGCGGAACCGACATTGGCGGTGCGCCAACCGAGGCTTTACCGTAGGCCTTGGCCAGGTGCTGCTCGGCGATGGCCGGGTTATCGGTCACCAGGAACGAGCCGCCTACCGGGAAGCCAGCATATTCCTTGGCTTCAGGAATGCCCGACTTCTGCAGCAGGTGCAGAGCGCCGCCACCGGCGCCGATGAACACGAACTTGGCGTCGGTTTCGGTCTTGGTGCCGTCTTTCAGGTTTTTGTAGCTGACGCGCCAGGTGCCGTCGGCGTTCTTGGTGATGTCTTCGACTTCGCTCGACAGTTTCAGGTCGAAGTTAGGCTTGGTCTGCAGGTAACCGGCGAACTGGCGGGTAATTTCGCCGAAGTTCATGTCGGTACCCAGCGGGCTCCAGGTGGCCGCGATTTTCTGGTTCGGGTCACGCCCTTCCATCATCAGCGGGACCCACTTCTTGATCACAGCCGGGTCTTCGGAGTACTGCATGCCGGCAAACAGCGGGCTCGCTTGCAGGGCTTCGTAGCGCTTTTTCAGGAACTTGATGTTGTCATCACCCCACACGAAGCTCATGTGCGGCGTGGTGTTGATGAACGAGCGAGGGTTCTTCAGAACGCCTTGCTGAACCTGCCAGGCCCAGAACTGACGGGACACCTGGAACGCTTCGTTGATCTCGACGGCTTTCGGGATCGTTACGTTGCCCTTGTCGTCTTCCGGGGTGTAGTTCAGCTCGGCCAGCGCCGAGTGACCGGTACCGGCGTTGTTCCAGCCGTTGGAGCTTTCCAGGGCGACGCCATCAAGGCGCTCGACCATTTCCATCGACCAGCTCGGTTCCAGCTCATTGATCCACACACCCAGGGTGGTGCTCATGATGCCGCCGCCGATCAGCAGGACGTCAACTTTCTTTGCTTCTGCAGCATTGGCGGACGACATCCCCATCGCCAAAGCCAGCCCGAGCAAGGCTGTGTTCACTTTCTTAAACATCCGTTGCACCTATGATAAAACGCCTTCCGCCCGCCGCTGTTGTGGGTATGAGGGCCTTTTGTCGCGACACTCAGGCCAGGGTCGCGGGCACCTTCACACTGCAATTTTGACGGGTGGGCACACAAGGCCGATGTACCGCATCGACCTCAGTTAATGTCCCTTCTGAACTGACTTTTTATCATTATTGGCTTCAGCTACTTGAGCGACAGGGATCCCGTCAGCCCGCCAAAAGGCAGGCAGACCGAATTAGGTCAAACCAAGTTGGCGCGAAGAATATCACGTCAGGGCAAACCCGCGCGTCTGTTCCCGACTTGAGAGTCTTTTTCCGCTCTGGGCGTTTATCGGCCGATCCGGGCTGAACATGACCTCAATAGCGGCTTGCTGAAGGCTTTTAGCAAAATGTGCAGGCCAGGACCGGCCTTTTCGCGAGCAGGCTCGCTCCCACGGGGGAAATGCATTCCAAAGTGGGAGCGAGCCTGCTCGCGATAACGGCAGACCGGACACCACATCCGGCCGGGCTCCAACCATGCCCTTACAGCCGAAACCGATCCACCGACAGCGCCAACGCCCCCGCCAGACTCGACAGCTCATCCGTGGTATTGGCCGTCTGCCCGATCACCTTGCTGTTGCCCTCGGACATCCCGGCGATCATTTCCACCTGATGGGCAATCTCGTTGCTGGCCTGGCTTTGCTCGCCGATGGTGCGAGTGATGTCGTTGACCAGTTGTGTGGTGCTGAGGGTGGCGTCGAGGATTTCGCGGATCGCCCGTTCCACTTCGGCCGTCACCGCCATGCCCTTGTCGACTTGGGCCACGCCGGCCTCCATGCTGCTGACCGCCTCGCGGGTGCTGTGCTGGATGCGCGCGACCATGGCAGCGATTTCCTGGGTTGAGGCGCTGGTGCGGGCGGCCAGGCTGCGCACTTCGTCGGCGACCACCGCAAAGCCCCTGCCCTGCTCGCCGGCCCGTGCCGCTTCGATAGCGGCGTTGAGCGCCAGCAGATTGGTCTGGTCGGCAATGCTCTTGATCACCTGAATGATGTTGAAGATGCCTTCGGATTCCTGATCCAGCGTGCGGATCACCTGTGCCGATTGCTGCGCCGAGCGGGCGATGTCATCCATGTCGCTGACCACCTGATGGATCACTTGCCCGCCGCTCTTGGCCAGCGCCTCGGCCTGATTGGCCATGCTCAGCGCGCGTTCAGCATGGCGGGTGATTTCCTCGATGCTGGCGGTCATCTGGCTGGCAGCGGCGGCCATGGTGCCGGCGGCGACGCTTTGCTGCTGACTGCTGTCGGCCACCTGATGGCAGCCGTGGCTCAGTTGCTCGCTCATGCCGCTGACGCCGTGGGCGTTGCGCCGCACCACATCGATCATGTTGCGCAGGTCGCGTTGCATGGTTGCCAGGCTGCGGATCAGCGTACTGGCTTCGTCCTTGCCCGCAGGTTCGCTGATCGGCTCGCTGAGGTTGCCGTGGGCGATGCTTTGGGCAATGTGGTTGGCGGACTTCAGCGGCCCCATGATGCTGCGGGTCACCCAGCGTCCTTGCGCCAACAACAGCAACAGGCTGGCGAGCAACACCACGGCGAGGGCGATGTTGGCATTGCGGATCGCGCTTTCGGTGGCTTGACGGGTGTCGCGGGTGTTGCTTTCGATCAACTCGCTGAGGGCCGCCATTTGCTCTTCGAGCCGACTGAACGCGGCGTTGAACGTGCCCAATTCCCGTTGCGCACTGTCCGGGTTGTCCAGTGCCAGGCCGACGATGCGCTCGGCCGCCTCAATGTAGGTGTCCAGGCTGGGTTTGATCTGCTCCAACGCCGTCTTGAGCGGCGGATTGACCGGCAGTTTGAGGTTTTCATCCAGCACTTCGCGAAAGTGTGTCGCGTGCTCGTTGATCGAATCCCGCACCTCGGCCGCCGTGCCGGTGCTTTTACCCAGGCCCACCAGCAGCGCCGAGTACACATCGGCGCGCAGCGCATCGTGCATCATGTCGGCTTCCATGTGATTGCGCAGCGCGGTCATGCTCACCGCGTTGTCGTTTACCGCGCCGGACATGCGCGTATTCCCCACGTAGCTGACCAGACTCACGATCAGCGCTGTCAGCAGACTGGTTGCAATCAGCAACAACAAACGCAATTTGATTGACACCGTGGGTTCCTCCTGAGGCTCGCGTGAATGCGCCTGTGAGGTTTCAGTTAAGCCTATTTGTGCAAACGCGCCGCAGCCGAGCGCTTCAGCAAGTATCCTTCAGCATCGATGGAACTCCGACACGCAGCGCCCCTCTCACATTATGCAGTCCTTCCTTTTTGCTTCGCGCTTGTGGAGGAACACCGTCATGCGCAAGTTAGTGCTCGTTTCTTCTCTCCTGCTCTGCCTTCCTGTCGGCTCGGCCCTGGCTCGTGTTGATGCCGGAGACGTCGCCACCTCGGCGGGCGTTTCGGCTTCGCTGTACTCGACCTTCAAGGATCACAAAATGGTGATTCCGGCCCGTGACGACCTGTCTGCGTTTGTCGCCAGCGGCGGTGCCATCCGTGGGGTTTATCTTGAATCGGTGCTGCAACAGGTGCGCCACGACAATCCTGGGCTGAACGCCAGCGATGAAGACCTCGCCAATGCGATTCTGGTGCATTACGAAGGTCTGAATCAGTAACGGTCACGCAGGCGGCGGCCGATGGACGGCTGCCGAAGGCGCATAGGCAAAACGGTCTGACGGCCTCTATGATGGAGGCCATGACGACTCTTGCGCCTGTGGCGCCTTTGCGCTCACCCTGCCCGCCCGGCGCCTGCGATTGCGGGCGCGAATCGTTGCTGGAAACGCCCGGCACGGACTTGCGCATCCTGCGTCTGACCCGCGACCAGGAAAAAATCCTCCTCGCACGTCTTGAGCAACTCAAAGACCTCGCCGATCTGCGGCATCTGCAAACGCGTATGTACGAGCAGTTGGGCATGCGCGTGGAAGTCGCCCCGGGGTTTCATGAGGTGCGCAGCATGCTGGGTATCGAGATTCAGATCGAGGAACTGCCGGGGCTGTGCCGCAAGACACGCAAAGCCATCCCGGCGGCCATTCGTCGAGGGCTGAACAATCAACCGAAAATTGCCTTCGAACTGCTCAACGCCCACGACTTGCTGCGCGACACCTGATCATTTCTTCATGCCAACCCGCTTGCGCATCTCTGCGGTGATGCTCTGGCGGGTTTTCTTCATATCGGCCCATGGCGCGTCGCCGACCTCGTTCAGGCGCTCATGGACGTTGCTGATGTTCCACTGATTGCCACCCTTGATTTCCCCCACTTCTTCACGAAACAACGGCACCGACACCGGTAACCCTTCGCGGGTGCGCGCCGCGTAGGCACAAATGGTGGTGGCGCCCAGACCGTTGCGCAGGTAATCGATGAAGATTCGCCCCACGCGATTTTTCGGCCCGGACACTGCGGAAAACCGTTCGGGCAACAGCTTGGCCATGTGACTGACGATCGCATGGCTGAAGTCCTTGACCTCGTCCCAGCCATGCTTGCGGGTCAACGGCACCACCAGGTGAATGCCCTTGCCGCCACTGGTTTTGAGAAAGGCCTTGAGCCCCAGTTCATCGAGCACGGTCAGAGTCAGCGCGGTGGCCTCGACCATGCTTTTCCACGGCAGCGCAGGGTCGGGGTCAAGATCGAGAACGAAGCGGTCGGGTTTTTCCAGATCGACCGTCGTGGCGTTCCAGGTGTGCAGTTCCACCGTGCTCATCTGCACCGCGCCAATCAGCGCTTCGGCGTTGTTGATCAGCATCACCGGTTGGCCGGTGACGTCCTTGTCCAGCGTGGTGATGCCGGGGATGGCCAGGCGCTCGGCGTTTTTCTGAAAGAACAGTTCGCCGGCGATGCCGTCCGGCGCTCGCACCAGCGCCACCGGGCGCTCCTTGAGTTGCGGCAGGATCCACTCGGCGACGCTGGCGTAATACTCGGCCAGTTGCATCTTGGTGGTGCCGCTGACCGCATCAATCACCCGGTCGGGATGGGTGATGCGCACTTTGCCGCTGGCGAGGCCAAGCTGCGACGGCGCCGCCTCGGCTTTCGTCGCAGATGAAGCGGCTTTTTTTGATGGAGCTGCTTTCTTCGCTGGACTGGCTTTGGCTGACGTCTTCACGGGGGTCGCTCGCTCCTCGGTAATGGCCTTGGCCGGTTTGTCATTGCGCAAACCATGGAACACGGCGTGGCGCACCGAGCCGTCCTTGGTCATCTCGGCGAACGCCACTTCCGCCAACAGGCTCGGCTTGAGCCAGTGCACGCCTTTGGCGTCGAAGCCGCTCGGCGGATTGACCACGACGGCCTTCTTCACCTGCAACGGCTTGAGCTGGGCGAGGATGCTTTTCAGCGTCGTTTCGTTAAACCCGGTGCCGACCTTGCCGGCGTAGCGCAACTCGCCGCTGTCGCGATCGTGCAGGCCCAGCAGCAACGCGCCGAACGCACTGCGCGCGCCTTTCGGATCGGTGTAGCCGACAACCACGAACTCCTGCCGATGTTTGCACTTGAGCTTGATCCAGTCACCGCTGCGCCGCGACACGTAGGGCGAGCCGAGGCGTTTGCCGATCAGCCCTTCCATCTGCATCTGGCAGGCACTATTGAGCAGCGCGTCCGGGGTTTCGTCGAAGGCTTCGGAAAAGCGCAGCAACGGCTGCTCATGCCCGCCGAGCACCGTGGACAGCGCCGCGCGGCGCTCCTCGACCGGCACTTCGCGCAGGTCGACGCCGTTGAGATACGGCATGTCGAACAGGTAGAACATGATGCTGCCGCTGCGCCCGGCTTCGAAGGCGTTTTGCAGCGCCTGAAAGTCCGGCACACCGTGTTCGTTGGTGACCACCACTTCGCCGTCCAGCCACGCCGATTCCAGCCTCAACTCGGCCAGTGCCTGCGCTTGTTGCGGCAGCTTGTGCGTCCAATCGTGGCCGTTGCGGGTGAACAGCTGCACCTCGCCGTGATCAATGCGCGCCATGATCCGGTAGCCGTCGAACTTGATCTCGTAGCTCCACTGCCCCCCAGGTGCGCTGTCGACCAGAGTCGCCAGCTGCGGCTTGAGTTGTGCCGGAAGTTTGGCCTTGCGCGCACCGGTGAGCGTGCCGGACGCCGCTTTGCGCGGTTTGGCCGGGGCTTTTTTCAGCGGTTTGGCTTGCTCGGCGGCGAGCCTCGGTTGGCTGATCAAGGTGCGCTCGCTGAGCACGCTGTTCGGCTCTGCACTCAACACGTCGTAATCGTCTTGCGGGCGCGCGGCGCTGTCCTGATGCTTGATCAGAAACCAGTTCTCCTTCTTGCCCGGCATGTGCGTGCGCACCAGGTTCCAGAGCCCGGACAGTTTTTCACCCTGCAACTCGAACTTGAGTTTGCCCTTGGCGTAGGCCTTGGCCGGGTCTTCCTGCGGAATCCACACGCCACGATCCCAAACGATCACATCGCCGGCGCCGTAATGCCCTTCGGGAATGCTGCCCTCGAACGTGGCGTAATCCAGCGGATGGTCTTCGACATGCACCGCCAGACGCTTGACCTTGGGGTCGAGCGACGGCCCCTTGGGCACCGCCCAGCTCTTCAGCGCGCCATCGAGTTCAAGGCGAAAGTCGTAATGCAGGTGCGAAGCGTCGTGCTTCTGGATGCAGAACTGCAGCGCATGTTCAGTGGCCTTGCTGCGGCCACGGCGCTTGACGGCGGCGGGTTCGGAGGTCGCCGAGAAATCGCGCATGCGGTTGTAGTCGTCGAGGTTCCTGTTCATGGCGCACCTGCCTTGTGTCAGCCAATGCGGGTCACGGTCAGCGCGACCACGGCGATCCGGTCCACACGCTGGTAACCGGGGTTCAACAATTCTTCACCGAACACGTCGGGATCCAGCTCGCGATAGGTCCAGCCGAACCGCGCCGAGTCCAGCCGTGGCACAACGGTGTCGAAAAACGGATCGCGGCCATCGACCATCGCCACGCCGGTGTACAGCAGCAACGAACCACCGGGCGCCAACCGATTGAGCGCCTGCTCGACGATGCGCAACGACAATCCGGCACCCAGCGTGCCACCGCCATTGCGGTAAGCGCGCCCGGCCGGATCGGCCATAAACGGCGGGTTGGCGACAATCAGGTCGAAGCTGCCGTCGGTGCCCTGCAGCACATCGCTGGCCTGCACCTGGACGTTGGCAACCTCGGCCAACGCCGCGTTGACTGCGGTCAGGCGCAGCGCAGCGGGATTGATATCCACCGCCAGCACCTCGGCTTCACGCCGCGCGCGGGCAATCAGAATAGCCCCGACACCCGCGCCGCAGCCGATGTCCACGGCACGTTGAATCGGCGCGAAGCTCTGTTGCAGATGCGCGTGAATCAGTTGCGCGAAACGGTAAGTGTCCGGGCCGAAAAACACCGAATCGGCAGCATCGGTGGGAAACCCGGAGTGAACGAAGAGCAAGTCATCCAGGCTCGACCAGCGCACCCGGCTCTTCAAGCGGCCGTCGTAAACATCGATCACTTGGGCTTCCTGCAATTGCCGCTGCTCGTCAGCAGACAACAGCCCCGGTTCGAACGGGCGCGACCAACCAAACACATCGCGCAGGGTATCGGCCACCTGCCCTTCGTCACGCTGATTGACCCGCTGATGGGTCAACGGCGTTGGCGTGATGAAGCGGTAGCCGTCGGCCTGCAAGCGCCGGCCGAGTTGCAGCAGTGTCAGATCGTTGGCAGACAGTTGTTCTTCCTGATTCATGAAAATGTCCTTAGCGCAGGCTGGATTTGAGTTCGATGAAGCGACGGGTTGCGAGCAGCCCTGCAGGGTGGGCATGCCGGGCCGGTGACAACCACGGGATCAGCGTTGCCATCTGCGCGTGGCCGTCCTGACCTTGCAGGGCGGCGCTCAGGCGTTGCACATCGGGATCGTGTTCGGGGACGGCGGCGTCCGGGGTTGCAACCTGACGGCTGCGTCTTGGCGCCTTGCGTTGGTCGGATGGCGTCCAGTCGCCAGCAATCCAGTCGTGCAGCAGCTGTTTTTCATACGGGCTGAACACGCCGAACATCGCCGCACCGTCGCCGTCGATCAACTGCCAGAAGCGGCTGGCCTGCGGGTCCTCGTTGCGTTTGATCCAGCCTTTGTCCTGCATCGCCTGCAGGAACCCGGGCAACTGCTCGGGGGTGGCCAGCCACTGATTGACGGTTTTGCCTTCGAAGCGGCAGTAGTCCGAGTGCATGTGCTGACCGAACGGACGCTTGCGCTCGAGCATCGCCAGTACTTCGTGTTCCAGATCAAAACCCTCGATGATCGCGTGACTGCCCTGCCCCAGGTCATTGAGTCGATACCCCAGCGACACCCGGCGCAGGAATTCGCCACGATCGGCCTCCAGCGGCAGCAGGTCGAGCACCGACTGCACGGCTTTTTGCGCATGGCCAGTGCTGGCGTTGTCGATGGTCACGTGGAGGGTGAAGTAGTACGGATCGATGCCCAACTCGCTGAGTTCATAGGCGCTGATCAGCAAGTGCAGGGGCAATTGTTCGTAACCGAGGTTGTAGCCGATCACCTCCGGCAGCAAGGCCTCGCCACAAGCGCCGAGCGCCAATTGCAACGCGCCTTGCAGGTAGCGTTCATCGGCGATAGCGCTGGCGTCCTGCAGGCCGTGCTCGGCGAGCAGTTTGCGGTAGATCACCACATGGTTCTGCGCAGGATTGCCGTCGCCAAGTTCTTCCAGATAGGTGCACAACAATCCGTCGAAACGCGGGTCGCGCCATTGCGCCAGCAAGCCGTACAGCCACGCGCCATCAACCAGTTTGGTCGGCGCCACCGCTTGCAGAAAGTACAGCGCGTGCGCCTTGTTGCTGAAGTATTGGCGCGGCCCGCCAGCCTGACGCTGTTGCAAATAGTCGGCGTATTGCCGGGCAACCTCGGTGCAGTGCTCGGCGACCCAGGCTTGCCAGGCAGACGGATCCTGCGGCAGCGCCTCAGGCAACTGCGCGGCGCGCTGCAACTGTTCGCTGAGAAAATCCTGCGCGAGATTTTCAGGCTGATCCTCGATCAGCAGCGCCTCATAAATACGCCGCAGATCACCAGCAGCAATGATCGGCTGTTGCTGCGCACTCGGCGCTTGCAGGGAAGTCAGGGCATTCATGTCAGGGGTCTCGGTCGGTTGGCCTGTCAGGGCGTTGTTTCACGCCTCTACAGCAGCAGAGCAACCGCCACGGAGAAAAATTCAATCGACATGAAAATTGCCCTGACGGACGGCCTGATTAGCGCCAATTCTCTTTCATTCGATCACTTGACCCCTGTAGGAGCTGCCGAAGGCTGCGATCTTTTGATTTTTGAACATCAAAAGATCGTCCGCACGCGGCCCGAACCTTCGGCAGCTCCTACATTTACATCGTGTAATGAGCTGGATTCGCGATTGGCCTAGGAAACGCTAGTGTTCCAAGACGATGATCACGGGGGGCAATGGAATGCCTGAGGCTGCAACAGCGTGCAGTTTGCGCAAGGGACGTTATTCGGAGGTTGGGCGGGTTTATTTGCTGACGGCGGTGGTTGAAGAGCGTCGGCCGGTTTTTACCGACTGGAGAATCGGACGATTGTTGGTTGCACAGATGCGCGCGGCAGATGAGGCAGGATTGGTTGAATCTTTGGCTTGGGTGATCATGCCGGACCCTCTGCATTGGCTGGTCGAGTTGAAACGAGGGTCTTTGGCGCAATTGATGTGTCGTGTAAAGGCAAGAAGTTGCCGGTCAATCAATTTGATGTCCGGTAGACAGGGCGGCCTATGGCAACGTGGATATCACGACAGGGCCTTGCGTCGCGATGAAGATTTGAAGGCGGCTGCCCGATATATCGTCATGAATCCATTGCGGGCTGGTCTGGTGCAGCGATTGGGTGATTACCCTTTGTGGGACGCAATCTGGCTCTGAAGAGCAAAAGATCGCAGCCTGCGGCAGCTCCTACAGGTATCTGGAGTAAACCGCCGATCCTCTGTAGGAGCTGCCGCAGGTTCGGGCCGCGTGCGGACGATCTTTTGATTCTGCTTTAAACAGTCCCCTTGGCCTGCTGCTCCAGATGCACCTGCAATTGCGGGTCGATTTTCAGTGCGGCGGCCAGTTCATCCAGGTAGTTGCGTTCGGCGTCCTGCTGGTCGTCGACCATGATCACACTGACCAGGTACATTTCGGCGGCCATGCCCTGATCGCCGTTGGCGGCCTGCGCGACTTCGGCCGCTTCCAACTGTTTGGCGACTTCGGTTTCAAACCACTGCTGCAGTTGCGGATCGTCGGTGTGCTTGCTGATTTCACCTTTGATCATCTGCTGCTCCCGGGCGTCGATCTCACCGTCGGCCTTGGCTGCCGCAATCAGCGCTCGCAGCACCGCGTGACTGTGTTCCTCGACCTCGGGCCCGGCCAGCAGATTGGCCGTTTGCGGAATCTGTTGAGGTGCGGCCGATGCCTGACTGCGTTGCCAGGCCTGATACGCCTGGAACGCCATCATCCCCAGTGAGGCCAGCGCCGCGTAGTTGGTACCGCCAGAACGGCTTTGTGTACCGCCACCCAGCGCGCCGCCGAGCGCGCCGCCCAAACCACCGCTGCTACCGCCGCCGAGCAGACCGCCGAGCAAGCCACCCAGCCCACCCAAGCCGCCGGACTGCGCCGCGCCGCCACTTGCACCGCCGCCGAGCAGACCACCGAGCAAGCCGCCCAGCCCACCCAGACCACCACCGGCCGGGGTACCACTTTGTTGTCCCGTCGAGGCCTGGCCCCGCAGCAGTTGTTCGAGCAAATCGCTGGTATTCATGATCTTGTCCTCAGGCGTTGGCATTGACTGCGTCAGGCAACGATAGACCGCCGCAGCCATCGCGCCAGCACCGTCTGGCCGACACCGGCGGATTTCGCCAAGGTATTTTTTGTACAGCCAGCTAAGATTCAAAGGTGGTGAACCTTATCCCGGCCAAACCGGTCGATAACTGCAACCCCGACCCGGTTTGCCGGCGCCCTTTGCCCAAGGGTGATACCCGGCTTGCTTCATTTTTCTGGAGAACGCCCCTGTGATATCGACCGTACACATCGCCAGGCTCAAAGCATGGGGCGCCCATGGCTTTACCGCGACCGGCGTAGTCACTGCATTCCTGGCAACCCTCGCGCTGCTGGAAAACCAGCCGACCCACTGCCTGATGTGGCTCGGCGTGGCGTTGATCGTCGACGGTCTCGACGGTGCGCTGGCACGCAAGGTCAATGTGCAATCGGTACTGCCGAGTTTCGACGGCTCGATCCTCGATCTGGTGATCGACTACCTGACCTATGTGTTCATCCCGGCGCTGTTCATCTACCGCTACATTCCCCTGCCCGACTACACCCTGTTGCTGACGGTGTCGCTGATTCTGGTGTCGTCGCTGTTCTGTTTCTGCAACGTCAATATGAAGAGCAAGGACAACTATTTCGTCGGCTTCCCCGCCGCGTGGAACGTGGTCGCCCTATGCCTGTACATCATTGGCCCGGGGCCGTGGATCACCTTCCTCACCGTGATAGGCCTGGCGCTGTTGACAGTGACGCGGATGAAATTCCTGCACCCGTTCCGCGTGCGCCGCTTCATGCCGATCAACATCGCGGTGACGGCGATCTGGTTGCTGTGCAGCCTGTCGCTGGTGCTCAACCACCCGGTGATCAACCCGCTGGTGATGGGCTTGTGGTTGCTGATGTCGGCTTACTTCCTGGGGATCTGCATCTGGCGCACGGCGCTGGAGTGGTTTGATCGGTCGCAGGTGAAATAGGTCGGGGCAGCCAGACACCATCCCGGTGGGAGCGAGCCTGCTCGCGAAGGCGTTTATTCAGTCAGTAGTTCATTGTACTGACACAGCGCATTCGCGAGCAGGCTCGCTCCCACAGGGGGATCTCCATGATGCTTAATCATGCCTCTAGACTCATTCACTACTAACACTTTCCATTTAGCGCTGAACGCAATTAAAACAGCTGATTAGTCGGTGTTAAGTGGCGCTCATAGTCACTCCTTGAATCACCGTCAACTGTCAACTTTGACAGCTGCCGCCGTTACGCTGAACTCGCTACCGTGAAATCGAAAATTCGATTAGCCGCTACTCACGGGAGCTCATCATCATGGTCGCCAAGACTGACAAACCCATCATCAACGTCGGCACCCTCGGACAAAAAGGCCACGGTAAAACCACACTGACTGCCGCATTGGCTACCGTCTGCGCCAATGCATTTGGTGGGCAAGCCAAGGCTTACAGCGATATCGACTCTGCACCGGAGGAAAAAGCTCGCGGCATTACCATCAACACTGCGCACGTAGAGTACCAAACGAACAGTTTCTACTTTGAGCATGTGGACTGTCCGGATCATGCGGACTACGTAAAAAACATGATCACCGGGGCAGCCCAATTCGATGGAGCAATCCTCGTTTGCTCGGTCAAAGATGGGCCAACGCCGCAAACCCGCGAGCACATCCTGCTGGCACGCCAGACAGGTGTTTCAAACATCGTGGTTTTCCTGAACCATTGGGAAAGCGACAGTGACACTCAGGCTGACAAAGTAGCAGTCGACGTACAAACCCTGCTCAGTGCCCATCAATATGACAACGTACCCGTCATACGCGGCTCCGCGTTGATGGCGTTGAATGGCCAGGGTCAGGGTCTGATGGGCGTCAGTGCCGTGAGGAAACTGCTGGACGAAATGCAGCGCACCTTTTCTCCTGCCCCGAAAGCTGAAACTAAACCGTTTCTGATGCCTGTGGAGGATGTTTTCTCGATTGCAGATCGCGGTACTGTGGCGACGGGTCGCGTTGAGCGGGGTGTTATCAACGTTGGCGAGGAAATGGAAATAGTCGGCCTACGGGACACGATAAGAACCACCTGCATTGGCGCCGAAATGTTCCGCAAACGGCTGGATCAGGCCAAGGCAGGGGATAATGCCGGCGTTGTGCTGGCCGGGCTCCAGCGCGAAGACATTGAACGTGGCCAGGTGCTGGCTAAGCCAGGATCAATCAAGCCTCACAAGAAATTTACCGCCAGTATTTATGTATTGTCGAAGGATGAAGGCGGGCGTCATGCCCCATTCTTCAATAATTATCGACCCCAGTTCTACTTTCGTACGACTGACGTAACCGGATCGATCGAATTGCCAGGGGACCGTGAAATGGTAATGCCGGGGGACAATGTGACACTCACAGTTGAACTGACCAAGCCAATCGCAATGGAGCGAGGTCTGCGTTTCGCGATCCGTGAAGGCGGTCGAGCAGTCGGTGCGGGCGTAGTGTCCGAAATCTTAGACTGAAACGTTTTCCGCAGGCTTGCGCCTGCTCTCGATGGCGGTGTGTCAGCAGAGCAATATTCGGCTGCCGCACCCCCTTCGCGAGCAGGCTCGCTCCCACAGGGTTTGGCGCTGTTCCGCCATTCAGCGCTTGGTAATGACCACCTCCAGATACTCGCTCGGCACCACCAGCGAGCCCTCGCCTGCCCGGTTCGAGCGGTTCAACAGATCCGCCAGATCACTCTCCAGCGCCAAGGCGCTTTCCGGTGGCAACGCCGCGAAGGCTTTGTGCACCGGTCCGTACCAGTGGCGGAAAATGTCGATGAAATGCGCCGCCGAGCGATAGCGAAAGTTGAAGCTGCGGCGCGTCACCTGCAGCAAAAACTGGCGTTCGTCGAAGTGGCTGTGCAACCACGTTTCGGTGCCCCAATTCGATGGCGGCTGGGCCACGGCGGGCGGTGGCACGTGGCGACCCAGCACCTTGAACATCTGGCCGACGAAGCCTTCCGGTGTCCAGTTCGCCAGACCGATCCGCCCGCCCCGCCGGCAGACCCGCGCCAGCTCCGTGGCGGCGGTGGGCTGGTCCGGGGCGAACATCACGCCGAAGGTCGAGAGCACCGTATCGAAACTGTCATCGGCAAACGGCAACGCTTCGGCATCGGCGACCTGAAAAGTCACGTCCAGATGCTCGGCCCGCGCCCGGTCCTGCCCGCGCTCCAGCAGCGCCGCGACATAGTCGGTGGAGGTCACCCGACAGCCCCGGCGCGCCGCTGCGAGGGTGGCATTGCCATTGCCGGCGGCGACATCCAGCACCTCTTCATCGCAGCGCAGGTCGCAGGCCTCGGCAAGGTTTTCGCCAACAATCTGCAAGGTGGTGCCGATCAGCGCATAGTCGCCGCTGGCCCAGGCGACTTTCTGGCGTTCTTTCAGGCCCGTCAGATCAATGGGGGTGCTCATCAATCATGCTCCGCAGCAGGTGGGTGGACTGGCCAACTCACTATCGCGTGGAGGGTCGCCGGCGTCCCTGCCAATCGTCCGAAGAGCCTTTAAAACGGGCGCCGGGCCGATGAATGGCGAGCTTTTGTAAAGCCCTCGAAACACCGTCGGGGTCAGCGCGGCTGGACACTGCTGGAGCACTTCCGCGCCGGGGACAACGACCCATGGCTCATGGTGCGCGACCTGTGAGCCATTTAGAGGGATGGCCAGCGACGGTCGATGCCGATAAGCACTCAGTTCTCGTTGTTGCAGCCGTCGGCGAATTTGCGGTAATCCAGCACCTGGGTCTCGCCCGCCGAATCGAGGTAGGTCATGCGCGCATCGACAATGCCGCAGGTCACCGAAGTGTCCTGGGTCATCGACAGCACTTTCTGCACGTCCAGGTGTGTGCCGTAGGTGTAGGTGTGCGGGCTGGCATCGGCTTCGGCGCGGGCCGACAGGGTGCAAATGTTCAGGGCGGCGAACAGGCAGGCGGCGATCACGGATTTGCTGGTCATGGCGGTTTCCTCGGGGCATGTAGGGGTTTGGGCCGAGGCCATCGGTGTGGGCCTCGATGGCGCCTATTTGAGGCGCCCGAGGTATCGCGTGTGTGTCTGGAAACGCTCGGTATGACTCGCTGTGTATCCCCGCCGCCCGGAGATACACAGCGATACAAAGCCCTGGAAAACTCGCGCTTTTGCGTTGGTGTGTATCCGGCGTTGCGCCAGATACACTGCAATACAAACCCGGGCAGGCGAACCGCAACAGTCTCGATAGACTGCACGGCATCGCCCTTTGATAGAGGTTCTCCGATGGAACATGTCGATCACATTCTCATCGTCGACGACGACCGCGAGATCCGCGAGCTGGTCGGCAATTACCTGAAAAAGAACGGCCTGCGCACCACCGTGGTTGCCGATGGCCGGCAGATGCGCAGCTTTCTCGAAGCCAATACCGTCGACCTGATCGTGCTCGACATCATGATGCCCGGTGACGATGGCCTGCAGCTGTGTCGCGAATTGCGCGTGGGCAAGCACAAGGCCACGCCGGTGCTGATGCTCACCGCGCGCAACGATGAAACCGACCGCATCATCGGCCTGGAAATGGGCGCCGATGATTACCTGACCAAACCGTTCGCCGCCCGTGAACTGCTGGCACGCATCAACGCCGTGCTGCGCCGTACGCGCATGTTGCCGCCGAACCTGGTGGTCACCGAAAGCGGTCGCCTGCTGGCCTTCGGTCGTTGGCAACTGGACACCTCGGCCCGACACCTGCTGGATCAGGACGGTACGCTGGTCGCCCTCAGTGGCGCCGAATACCGCTTGCTGCGGGTGTTCCTCGATCACCCGCAGCGGGTGCTCAGTCGCGATCAGTTGCTCAACCTGACCCAAGGTCGCGAGGCCGATCTGTTCGACCGTTCCATTGATCTGCTGGTCAGTCGCCTGCGCCAGCGTCTGCTCGACGACGCCCGCGAACCGGCTTACATAAAGACCGTGCGCAGTGAGGGCTATGTGTTCTCGTTGCCGGTAGAAATCCTCGGGGCCTCGGCATGAGCCTCAAACTGCAGTGGCCGCGCACCCTGGCGTCGCGCTTGTCGCTGATCTTTCTGGTCGGGCTGATCCTCGCTCAGGCGCTGTCGTTCGGCGCGCAGTATTACGAGCGTTTCCAGAGTGCCAGAAGCACCATGCTCGGCAATATGCGAAGCGATGTCTCGACTTCGATCGCGATCCTCGACCGCCTGCCCATGCAGGAACGCCCCGCCTGGCTGAGCCGACTGGCCCGCACCAACTACGACTATCTGTTGAGCGACGGCGAAGCCGGTGCACCGCTCGACGCCGATGCCGACGAGGTGCCGGTGGCCGTGACCTCGATCACCGCCGCGATCGGCGGTGCCCATCCGCTGACCTTCACTCGGTTTGCCGGGGAGAAAAAACACTTTCAGGCCCATGTTCGCCTCAGCGATGGCAGCCCGGTGACCCTCGATGTGCGTCCGGCCATGCCGCCGCTGTCGCCGTGGCTGCCAGGGGTATTGCTCGGGCAACTGGCGCTGCTGATCGCCTGCACCTGGCTGGCGGTGCGCATTGCCATCCGCCCCCTTGCCCGCCTCGCCAACGCGGTGGAAACCCTCGATCCCAACGCGCACCCGGTGATGCTCGATGAGCAAGGCCCGACGGAAGTGGCGCACGCCGCGCGGGCCTTCAACGCAATGCAGGCGCGCATCGCCGCGTATCTGAAAGAGCGCATGCAACTGCTGGCGGCGATTTCCCATGATCTGCAAACCCCGATCACCCGCATGAAGCTGCGCGCAGAGTTCATGGACGACTCGGTGGAAAAAGACAAACTGTGCAATGACCTCGGCGAGATGGAGCATCTGGTGCGCGAAGGCGTGGCGTACGCCCGCAGCATCCACGGCTCGACCGAGGAAAGCCGCCGCACCGACCTCGACTCGTTCCTCGACAGCCTGGTGTTCGACTATCAGGACATGGGCAAGGACGTGCAGTTGCAGGGCAAGAGCGCGGCAGTGATCGACACCCGCCCCCAAGCCCTGCGCCGGGTGCTGGTGAACCTCACCGATAACGCGCTGAAATTTTCCGGGGCGGCGCAATTGCAGGTCGAAACCGGCGCGGGCCTTACCATCAAGGTCATGGATCGCGGACCGGGCATTGCCGAAGACCAGTTGCAAAAGGTCCTGGAGCCGTTCTATCGCGTGGAAAACTCGCGCAACCGCAGCACCGGCGGCACCGGCCTCGGACTGGCGATCGCCCAGCAACTGGCGATGGCCCTCGGCGGTTCGCTGACCCTGAGCAATCGCGAGGGCGGTGGTTTGTGTGCTGAACTGAAATTGCCACGCTCCTGGCCCACAAGGGAAATAACGTGAGCCACAAACCCTGCAGGTTGCCCCGGCCCGGCTAGACTGACTGATGACCCAGTCGAGGGGGCTGCAGGACGCAACCATCGCCCTGCCCGCATCCATGACCACCGCCCGGTGGGGTATGCCTCGACCTTCAACGCCGCCGGACTGTGATCCTGTTTGAGGAGCACATGTGATGGACGAGGCCCGACTCAACGCATTCATGGGCAAACTGGTCAACGACATGGGCGGCGCCGCGATGCTGGCGAACGTCATCGTTGGCGAAGAACTCGGGCTGTATCGGGCGATGGCCGACAGTCAGCCGATCACCGCGCAAGCCCTCGCCGAAAAGACCACCTGCAACCCCCGACTGGTGCGTGAATGGCTCAGCGCCCACGCTGCCTCCGGCTACATGGAGCATCAAGATGGCCAGTTTCGCCTGCCGGAAGAACAGGCGCTGGCATTGGCCGTCGAGGACTCGCCGGTGTACGTCGCCGGCGGGCTCGGTGTGGTGGCGTCGTTTTTCCACGACAAGGACAAACTGGTCAAGGCCATGCGCGGCAACGGTGCCCTGCCCTGGGGCGATCATCATCCGTGCATGTTCAGCGGCACCGAACGCTTCTTCCGCCCCGGCTACAAAGGTCACTTGATCGCTGAATGGCTGCCGGCACTGGAAGGCGTCGTCGCGAAGCTCGAACACGGCGCCAAAGTTGCCGACATCGGCTGTGGTCACGGTGCTTCGACGGTGATCATGGCCCAGGCGTTTCCCAACTCGAATTTCGTCGGCTTCGATTACCACGCCCCGTCGATTACCGTTGCTACTCAGCGCGCCGAAGAAGGTGGGGTCAGCAGCCGGGCGACATTCTTCCAGGACACCGCCAAAAGCTACCCGGGCGGCGACTATGACTTGATCTGTTACTTCGACTGCCTGCACGACATGGGCGACCCGGTCGGCGCGGCCCGGCATGCCTACGAGTCGTTGAAGGACGACGGCACGGTGCTGCTGGTCGAGCCGTTCGCCAACGACGCGCTGGACGACAACATCAACCCGGTCGGACGGCTGTTTTACGCAGCGTCGACCTTTATCTGCACACCGAATTCGCTGTCGCAAGAAGTTGGCCTCGGTCTCGGTGCCCAGGCCGGTGAAATGCGTTTGCGCAAGGTGTTTGCCGAGGCCGGGTTCAAGCACTTTCGCCGGGCGACGCAGACGCCGTTCAATCTGATTCTGGAGGCACGCAAATAGCTCACCGCGATCACCTGTGGCGAGGGCGCTTGCGAAACGCCCACAAAGGCAGGCCTGCTGCGCAGTCCAGCGGGAGCAAGCTCCCTCGCCACAAAGGTCAGTGCTAACCTGCAAGGCATTCATCTGCCCCGGAGTGCTGACCATGCTCGACAGCCCGACCCGCAAACACCTCGACACCCTGCACCGGGCCATGGCCGATGGCGGCTTTGTGGTGCTGACCGGCGCCGGTATCAGCACGCCGTCGGGCATTCCGGATTACCGCGATAGTGAAGGTGTGCGTCGGGGTCGGCAGCCGATGATGTATCAGGAATTTCTCGCCGCCCCCGAATCCCGTCGTCGCTACTGGGCGCGCGCCATGCTCGGCTGGCCGCGGGTGCGTCAGGCGCAACCCAATGCGGCGCACACCGCACTGGCCCAATTGCAGCGCCAGGGGCAGATCAGCGGATTGATCACCCAGAACGTCGACACCCTGCACGATCAGGCCGGCAGTCCGGATGTGATCGAACTGCACGGCAGCCTGCACCGCGTGCTGTGCCTGGACTGCGGTCAGCGCAGCGCACGCGATGACATTCAGCAGCGGATGGTCGAGCAGAATCCGTACCTGGCCGGAGTCGATGCGGTGCAGGCGCCGGACGGCGATACGCTGCTCGATCCGGCGTTCGAAGCACGCTTTCAAACCCCGCAGTGCCCGTATTGCGCAGGCGAGCGGATGAAGCCGGACGTGGTGTTCTTCGGCGAGAACGTGGCGCCGCCGACAGCGGCTCGGGCCATGGCTGCAGCGGAAAATGCCGAAGGATTGCTGGTGGTGGGCTCGTCGTTGATGGCGTATTCGGCGTTTCGCTTGTGCCGGGTGATCGCCGATCGCCGCAAGCCGTTGATGGCGATCAACCTGGGCAAGACCCGCGCCGATGACTTGCTGGATTTGAAGATCGAGGCGTCGTGCGAACAGCTGCTGCCGTTGCTGGCGCAACACTTGACCACCTGAATCCGCACGCCCCCTGTAGGAGCTGCCGCAGGCTGCGATCTTTTGATCTTGCTTCTAAAAACAACGTCAAAAGATCGCAGCCTGCGGCAGCTCCTACAGGGATGGGATCGCAGTTCAGTGTTCGGCTTTGAGAATATCGAACAACGCCTGCGCCGCTGCCGACAGCTCATTGCCCGGCTCGGTCAACACACCAATCGCCCGCTCCACCGAGTCGTTCAAGGTCAGGCAACAGGCACCCAGTTCCAGCATCTGCTCGGCACACAACGCCGGCACCGCACTCACCCCCAGCCCGCTGGCGACCATGCGCCCGACCGTCGCCAGCTGATGGCTTTCAAACTCCACCGGCAGCTTCATGCCTCGGGCCTGCAAGTGTTCTTCGAGCATCACGCGCACCGTCGACGGACGTTGCAGGGTAATGAACGGTTCCTGCAGCAAGGTCTGCCAGTCGATGTCGCGGCGCCCGGCCAGCGCCGAATCCCGCGGCACCACGGCGACAAAGCGGTCCATGTGCAGCGGGGTAAACGTCAGCGCGGTGTTCTGCATCGGTTCGAATGCCACGCCCAGCTCCACTTGCCGGTCGCGGACCATTTCCAGCACTTGCTCGTTGATCACGTCGTTGACCGTGACGTTGACGTTCGGATAGCGCGCACGAAACGTCTTGAGAATCGGCGGCAGCAGGTTGCCGGCAAACGACGGCATCGCCGCCAGCGTCACCCGCCCGCGTTGCAGGCTGAAGCGCTGGCGCATTTCGTCTTCGGCGTTGTCCCAGTCGGCGATCAGACGCCGGGCCAGCGGCAGCAGCGATTCGCCCTCGGCGGTCAGCGCGACGTTGCGCGTGTTGCGACTGAACAGCCGCCCGCCCAGCCCCTCTTCCAGCGCCTTGATGGTCAGGCTCAGCGCCGACTGCGACAGGTGCAGGCGCTCGCAGGCCACGGCGAAGCTCAGGCTCTGGGCGACGGCTAGAAAGGCGCGGATCTGTTTGATGGTCATACTGAATACGCCTTGATCCTTGTAGGAGCTGCCGCAGGCTGCGATCGTTTGACGTTGAAAGACAAGAGCAAAAGATCGCAGCCTGCGGCAGCTCCTACAGGTAAACGGAATCTATTGTTGAGTTTTATCTATTAATCAACCTTAAAAATCAACTTAACAAATATATCCTCCAGCGAGACACTCCAGTCATTCGGCTAGCCAGCCGCCCGACAAACAATAAAAGAGGTGCATATGGCAGGTTTCGACAAGCGCGTGAGTTCCTACGAGGAAGCTCTGGCAGGTCTTGAAGACGGCATGACCGTGATCGCCGGCGGCTTCGGCCTGTGTGGCATCCCGGAAAACCTGATCGCCGAGATCAAGCGCAAGGGCACCCGCGACCTCACCGTGGTCTCCAACAACTGCGGCGTCGACGGTTTCGGCCTCGGTGTGCTGCTGACCGACCGCCAGATCGGCAAAGTCATCGCCTCCTACGTCGGCGAAAACAAACTGTTCGAAGAGCAACTGCTCAAGGGCGAGATCGAAGTCATCCTGACCCCGCAAGGCACCCTCGCCGAGAAAATGCGCGCAGGCGGCGCCGGCATCCCG
Organism: Pseudomonas sp. 86_A; assembly: GCF_017491705.1. Lineage (NCBI taxonomy): Bacteria > Pseudomonadati > Pseudomonadota > Gammaproteobacteria > Pseudomonadales > Pseudomonadaceae > Pseudomonas > Pseudomonas sp. 86_A. The sequence goes on from NZ_JAFGYS010000001.1 coordinate 313,912, forward strand.
GCCTTCTTCACCGCCACCGGCGTCGGCACCCCGGTCGCCGAAGGCAAGGAAGTGCGCGAATTCAAAGGGCGCAAGTACCTGATGGAAGAGTCCATCACCGGCGACTTCGCCATCGTCAAAGGCTGGAAAGCCGACCATTTCGGCAACGTCATCTACCGTCACACCGCGCAGAACTTCAATCCGCTGGCCGCCACCGCCGGCAAGATCACCGTGGTCGAAGTCGAAGAAATCGTCGAACCCGGCGAGCTGGATCCGTCGCAGATCCACACCCCCGGCATCTACGTCGACCGGGTCATTTGCGGCACGTTCGAAAAACGCATCGAACAGCGCACCATCCGCAAATAACTCAAGCCCAGACGGAGAACAACAACATGGCACTTTCCCGCGAACAAATGGCTCAGCGCGTCGCCCGCGAAATGCAGGACGGCTTCTACGTGAACCTCGGTATCGGCATTCCGACCCTGGTCGCCAACTACATTCCCGAAGGCATGGAAGTCATGCTGCAATCGGAAAACGGCCTGCTCGGCATGGGTCCGTTCCCGACTGAAGACACCATCGATGCCGACATGATCAACGCCGGCAAACAGACCGTGACCGCCCGCATCGGCGCGTCGATTTTCAACTCCGCCGAATCCTTCGCGATGATCCGTGGCGGGCATGTCGACCTGACCGTGCTGGGCGCGTTCGAAGTCGACGTCGAAGGCAACATCGCTTCGTGGATGATTCCCGGCAAACTGGTCAAGGGCATGGGCGGCGCCATGGACCTGGTGGCCGGTGCCGACAACATCATCGTGATCATGACCCACGCGTCCAAGGACGGTGAGTCCAAGCTGTTATCCAGGTGCAGCCTGCCACTGACCGGCGCCGGGTGCATCAAGCGCGTGCTGACCGACCTCGCCTACCTGGAAATCGAAAATGGCGCTTTTGTCCTCAAGGAACGCGCACCTGGCGTCAGCGTCGAGGAAATCGTCGCCAAAACCGCTGGTAAACTGATCGTCCCGGATCACGTACCGGAAATGCAGTTCGCTGCCCAGTGAGGAATTCGAAAATGCAAGACGTCGTAATTGTTGCCGCCACCCGTACCGCCATCGGCAGTTTCCAGGGTTCACTGGCCTCGGTGTCCGCGGTGGATCTGGGCGCGGCGGTGATCCGCCAGTTGCTCGAACAAACCGGTCTGGACGGTGCGCAGGTCGATGAAGTGATCATGGGCCAGGTGCTGACTGCCGGCGCCGGCCAGAACCCGGCGCGTCAGGCTGCGATCAAGGCCGGCCTGCCCCACGCCGTGCCAGCCATGACCCTGAACAAGGTCTGCGGCTCCGGCCTGAAAGCCCTGCATCTGGGCGCGCAGGCGATCCGTTGCGGCGACGCCGAGGTGATCATCGCCGGAGGTCAGGAAAACATGAGCCTGTCCAACTACGTGATGCCGGGCGCACGCACCGGTCTGCGCATGGGTCATGCGCAAATCGTCGACACCATGATCAGTGATGGTCTGTGGGATGCGTTCAACGATTACCACATGGGCATCACCGCGGAAAATCTGGTCGACAAGTACGAGATCAGCCGCGAGCAACAGGACGCTTTCGCCGCCGCCTCGCAGCGCAAAGCCGCGGCTGCCGTCGAGGCGGGTCGCTTCGTTGATGAGATCACCCCGATCCTGATTCCGCAGCGCAAAGGCGACCCGCTGGCGTTCAAGGTTGACGAACAACCACGCGGCGACACCACCGCCGAATCCCTTGCGAAACTGCGCCCGGCGTTCAAGAAGGATGGCAGCGTCACCGCCGGCAACGCTTCGTCGCTGAACGATGGCGCCGCTGCGGTGATCCTGATGAGCGCCGAAAAAGCCAAGGCCCTGGGCCTGCCGGTGCTGGCAAAAATCGCCGCGTACGCCAATGCCGGTGTTGACCCGGCGATCATGGGTATCGGCCCGGTCTCGGCCACCCGTCGCTGCCTCGACAAGGCGGGCTGGAACATCGGCCAGCTGGACCTGATCGAAGCCAACGAAGCCTTCGCCGCGCAATCGCTGGCGGTGGCCAAAGACCTGCAATGGGATCTGGACAAGGTCAACGTCAACGGCGGCGCCATCGCCCTCGGTCACCCGATCGGTGCGTCGGGCTGCCGGGTGCTGGTGACCCTGCTGCACGAGATGATCAAGCGTGATGCGAAGAAAGGTCTGGCGACCTTGTGCATCGGCGGCGGCCAGGGCGTGGCGCTGGCGCTGGAACGCGCTTAACCCCCGAGTTCACAGCGGGCGGTGGATCCACGACATCCGCTGCTCGCTGGCAACAAAAACCCGGTGCGACTTGCGTTGCACCGGGTGTTTTTTTATCTATCCAGAATTTTCTTTGAATCGGCCGACCCCATCGCGAGCAGGCTCACTCCTACAGGGAAACACGTTACAACTGTAGGAGTGAGCCTGCTCGCGATAGGGCCAGCTCAGACGCTACAAAACCCTCAGTCACACCACCATCTGCAGAATCAACCACGCATTCGCCCCACTGATCAGCGCAAACAACCCCCACGCCAGCACCCGGGTCGGCAGCCGGTTCACAAACGGCCCCATCAGTTGCTTGTCGCTGGTCATGCGGATCAGCGGGTACAGCGCAAACGGCAGTTGCAGGCTCAACACCACCTGACTCAACACCAGCAGCTTGCCCACTGCGTTGTCGCCCATCAGCCACACGCCGATGAACGCCGGGATCAGCGCCAGCCCACGAGTGATCAAACGCCGCTGCCAGCAGGGAATCCGCAGGTTCAGATAGCCTTCCATGATCACCTGCCCGGCGATGGTCCCGGTGAAGGTCGAACTCTGCCCCGACGCCAGCAAGGCCACACCGAACAGCACACTGGCCAGCGCGCCGCCGACCAGCGGGTCGAGCAGGTGATAGGCGTCCTGAATATCAACCACGTCGGTATGCCCGGACTGGTGAAACGCCGCTGCCGCGAGAATCAGAATCGCCGCGTTGACCAACAGCGCCAGGGCCAGCGAGCCGATGGTGTCGATGCGCGCCAGGTTCACCGCATCCTGCTTGCTCGCCAGGTCCGTGCCGATCATCCGCGTCTGCACGATCGAGGTGTGCAGGTAGAGGTTATGCGGCATCACTGTCGCGCCGAGAATGCCGATCGCCAGGTACAACGGTGCGGCGTCGCTGATCGCCGAGAGCGACGGCTTGAAGCCGGCGAACACGTCCGGCCAGTAAGGTTTGATCAGCACCAGTTCGACGAAGAAACACACGCCGATGGTCGCCACCAACACCAGCATGATCGCTTCCAGGCGGCGGAAACCACGGTTCTGCAGGGCCAGCACCAGCAGCGTGTCGAAGGCGGTCAGGGCGATGCCAAAGGTCAGCGAACAACCGAGCAGCAAGTGGAAGGCCAAGGCACAGCCGAGCACTTCGGCCAGGTCGGTGGCGATGATCGAGATTTCCGCCAGCACCCATTGCAGGCGTGCGGTCGGCGTGCTGTAGCGCGCGCGGGACAGTTGCGCCAGATCGCGCCCGGTGGCAATGCCCAGGCGCGAACACAGGCACTGCACGACCATCCCCGCCAGGCTCGCCAGCAACACCACGAACAGCAGGCTGTAACCAAAACGCGAACCGGCCTCGATGGCGGTCGCCCAGTTGCCCGGGTCCATGTAGCCGATCGACACCAGTAAGCCGGGACCGGCGAAGCGCAGCACGCGCTTGAAGAACGAGGCGTTCGGGTCAACCGCGACACTGCCGGCCACTTCCGGCGGGCAGAACGGCGCAGTGGCGATTTTGGGTAAGCTGAATTTCACGCACACATCCAGAAACAAGTCGGAAAGTCGCAGCTTAGACGTTTCAGTTGAACCCTTGAAGAGCAAAAGATCGCAGCCTTCAGCAGCTCCTGCATTGGAATGCGTTGCACTGTAGGAGCTGCCGCAGGCTGCGATGTTTTGATCTTAACGACTCACACCCAGTAACTGCTTACGCAACTCGGGGTTACGGGTCCGCGGATCCAGCCAGATATCAAAAAACGCCCGGGCAAATTGCGGGTCATCAATCTCGTGCTGTAACTGCTGACCGACAAAAAACCGCGCACCCTGCCCCGGCAAATACACCCCGGTGATGCGCGTGCCGGCCTGCACATCGACGAACGATTGCTGCATTTGCCCTTGCCACTTGTCCAATTGCGCCTTACTGACGCTTGAGCCCGCCAGCCGCTTGATCTCTTCAACGCTGGCCTGCACCAGATCATCGCGGGAGATCTTGCGCTGGTAGATCAGCTCCAGGGCGAAGGGCTTTTCGATGGACAACGGGCGTGCCGCGCTCCACAACCGCGCGTTGTAGACGTCGAAGCCGAACACACTGAAATTGCCGGTGCCGATAATTTGCGCGCCGGGCACGGCATCCTGCCAATTGGCCCAGGTCGGCGTCAGCAACAACGCCCACAAGCCGATGCCACAACACCCCCGCAGCAACTTCGATGGTTTGCTCATCGCGGCATCAACTCCCGGTAAACCCTCATAGCCAGAGCATAGCGGATATCGGCTCAGGGCTTTGTATACAAAAATTGTCGATCAATGCGCCAATCGGTTACCTTGGCCACTTCCCTGCCCGAGGCCGCCCGCGTGCTGATGCTCAAATTGCTTCTGATCCCCGGTTTTCTATTGCTGATTTCCTTGGCCGGCAAGCGCTGGGGCCCGAGCGTGGCCGGGTGGCTGTCGGGTTTGCCGGTGGTGGTCGGGCCGATTCTGTTTTTTCTCGCCATCGAACAAGGGCCACTGTTCGCCGCGCAATCGGCGGTCGCGGCGCTGTCGGCGATGTTCGCAATGATCGCGTTCTGCGCCACCTATGCGCAGGTGGCGCAGCGGGCGAACTGGCCGTGGGCGCTGACGATTTCCCTGTCCGTGTGGGCCGCGCTGGCGCTGGTGTTGTCGCTGATTGCGCCGTCGCTGGCGTTTTCGCTCGCAGCGGCGGCGACTGCCCTGCTGGCGGCGCCGTACCTGTTCCCCCACGTACAACCTGCACTGAACGGCCCGGCGCCGAAGTCGGACAAACTGCTCTGGCGGATGATTGCCGGAGCGGCGCTGACGCTGCTGGTGACGATGCTTGCCAGCACCGTGGGTGAGCGCTGGAGCGGCCTGCTCGCGGTGTTCCCGGTGCTCGGCAGCGTGATGGCGGTGTTCTCGCAACAGACCCGCGGCCCGGCGTTTACCGCAGCATTGCTGCGGGCGACGGCGATCGGCATGTACTCGTTCTCGACGTTTTGCCTGGTGTCGGCGCTGACTCTGCCAAGCATGGGCCTCAGCGGATTCATCGCCGCTGTCGCGGTGTCGGTGGCGATGCTCGGGGTCACCCGCAAACTGCTGGCCCGACCAGCACCGGCCAAACGCCGACAGCTCCAAGGCTGACGCCATACCTGTGCGACAGGCCGCGCTGGAATGCCATGCACGCTCCGTGGGATCATCGCCGCCCTGGCGCGACCATCCCTCGGAGATTCACATGTCATTGCTCAGCAAGAAAGCCGTCGTCCTGTTGCTGGCGGCGGTCGCCGGTCTCGGCGCCCTCAATGCCCAGGCGGCCAAGGCCAAGGAAAAAGCCCCGGCCAACAGCGTGTCGATGCTCGACGGCAAGTTCACGTTCGTCCTGCCCAAAGGCTTCACCGCCGACCCGTTGCCGGCCGGCCCGACCGGTGCCAAGGGCACGATGTACACCAACCAGGCCACCAAGACCGTGGTCATCGCGGCGGAAAACCAGATCGCCGGTGGCGCCAGCGTCAAGGACAACGACAATGAATTTCTCGACGGTAGCCTGGCGAGTTTCATCGATGACCAGCGCAAGGCCCTGCCGGACTTCAACAAGCTCAGCGAAAAAAGCCTGACCCAGAAAAGCAGTGGCCTCGGTGTGCGTCAGGTCGACAGCACCGCCACCCAGGGCGGCGGCCAGACCCTCAACACCACCCTGCTCGCCGCGTCCGGCAAGCGCATGGCGCTGGTCCAGGTGATTTCCCGGGTCAGCGACAAGCGCGGTCACGATGCGCTGGTGAAAACCATCCTCAAGGACAAATGATCCTTAGGGATTGAGCTGCTGCAGCCAGGCGTTCAAATCCCGCAGTTCGGCCGCACTGATGCTGTGGCCGACGCCGGGATAGGCGTGAAACTCGGGGATGTAGGCGAGTTTTTGCAGCAGCGCATTGGCCTCGGTGCCGTCGCGGTACGGCACCCGATCATCGGCGGTGCCGTGGCCGATGAAGATCTTCAGCGGCAACGGTGGCTGCTCGGCCTTGAGCTCGGTTTTCAACACCGGCAACAGCCGTCCGCTCAACGCCGCGATGCCGCCGACTGCTGCGGGCGGACGCAAGCCCACCTCGTACGTCATCATCGCGCCCTGGCTGAAGCCGATCAGGTACACCTTGTCCGGGCTGGCGTGATATTTCTTCGCCGCCTGGGCGACAAACTCCCGCAGCTTCTGACCGCTGGCCTTCAGATCATCGGTCTCACCGTTGTAGGCGCCTTCGCCTTTCTTGCGAAACCACTGGAAACGCCCCTCACCCAACGCCAGCGGTGCCTGCACCGACAGGTAGTTGTACTGCGCCGGGAGCTGGAACTTCATGCCGATCAGATCGGCTTCGTTACTGCCGTAACCGTGCAGGAAAATCACCAGCGGCCGGCTGTTCGCGTCTGGGTGAACCTGTTCGATGTACTTCAATGGCAAGTCGCTTTGCAGCGTGGTTTGCGCGTGGACGGCGCTGGACACCAGCAGGGTTAACAGGGCAAATGCCTTCAACATAGAGCCTTCCTTCGCGGGATGCAGGGGTCATCGGTGGAGCCTAACAGACTTAACCTGCCCCACCCCTGTAGGAGCTGCCGCAGGCTGCGATCTTTTGACTTTGACTTTTAAGAGCAAGATCAAAAAGATCGCAGCCTTCGGCAGCTCCTACATTGGACGGCGTGAGGCCTGGACTCAGTCGTTGATCAGCTTGCCCACCCGAATCGGCTCACGCCCAGCGACCTTGGCCTGCCAGATCCCCGGTTGGGTATAACGCCCGCGATCGATCGCAAACAGCACCCCGCTGGTGCCGGCACGGACGGTGGTGAGGCGGTCATTCAGCGGATCCACCACCTCGAACAGCGCATCGCCCTGCTCGACCCATTCCCCGGCATTGCGCAGGAAGCTGACCACGCCATGGTGCGGGGCGAACAGGTATTCAGTGCCTTCGAACGGCATGCCTTCACAGCACTCCTGCGGCGCCGCTGGCCATTCGCCGCTGATGAATCCCTGTTCGGCAAGAAAGCCGAGAATCGCTTCGCAATTGGCCTGCGCCTGATCGACCCGGGTGTCGCCCATGCTGCCCAGTTCCAGGGTGGTGGCGAGGTTGGCCGGGGGAATCGCCGCGTTCGGATACGCCCGCGCCAAACGCAACCATGGCGAAGAGCAGGATTCGTCGAACGAACTGCCACCAGAGTCTTCGCACAACAGCGCGACGCCGGCCTTCAGTCGCGCCGCCAGCGATTGCCAGCGCGGCCAGTGCTGCGGCAGCGCGTAGATGTGGATCGCCGCGTCGAAATCGCAATGCAGGTCGAGGGTAATGTCGGCATCGCAGGCGTGACGCAGCAGCAGGCGGTGCAGTGCTTCGAGTTGCGAGGCCGGGGCTGGCAGCTCATCCAGCACCTGGCCCATGGTCTGACGGATCAGCGCAATGTTGGCCTCGGCATCGCTGCCCAGCCGCTCGCCGATCCGCGCGGCCACCGGGGCACTGAGTTCGACAAACGCGCGGTTGAAATTCTTGCCGCTGCCCAGCTCGAAGCGGCCCATGTGGCTGCCTTGCAGGTGCTGGTCGAGACCGATCGGGTTGGCCACCGGCACCAGCTCGATCACGCCTTGCAGACGCCCTTGCTGCTCAAGCTCATTGAGGCGCTGTTTAAGTTCCCACGCGGTGCGCATGCCCGGCAGCTCGTCGGCGTGCAGGCTGGCCTGGATATAGACCTTGCGGCTGCCCGCGCCGTAACGAAAGACACTGAGGGAACGCTCACTGCCCAAGTGGCTCCAGGGCAGAACATGGTCGATGCGTTGCATGAGAAAACTCCTGAATGGCTGGATCACGCAGATCCTCTGTAGGAGTGAGCCTGCTCGCGATAGCGGTTTGTCAGGCACTAAAGTGGCTGAATGTTAAACCGCTATCGCGAGCAGGCTCACTCCTACAGAGTTCTCCTATGAATCAGAGCACAAAAAAAGTGGCCACCGCGCAAACGGGGCCACTTTTTTCCTACAGCGTATTAATGGCCGTATACGTCAAAGTCGAAGTACTTGTCCTGGACTTTCTTGTACTCGCCATTGGCGCGGATTTCGGTGATGGCCTTGTTGAATTTCTCGGCCAGCTCGGTATCGCCCTTGCGTACCGCAATGCCAGCACCGCCGCCGAAGTACTTGGCGTCTTCGTAGGTCGGGCCGACGAATTCGAAGCCTTTGCCGGCGTCGGTCTTCAGGAAACCGTCGCTCAGGTTGACCGAGTCGGCCAGCATCGCGTCCAGACGGCCGGATTTCATGTCGAGGTTGGCTTCTTGCTGCGAGCCGTAGCGAACCACTTCAAACCCGGCGTCCTTGGCCATGTCGCTGGCGTAACGGTCGTGGGTACTGGCGCGCAGCACGCCGACTTTCTTGCCCTTGAGCTGAGTCAGCGGGTCAGTCACGCCGGAGCCTTCCTTCATCACGAAGCGCGCCGGGGTGTGGTAGTACTTGATGGTGAAATCGACGTTTTTCTTGCGGTCGTCGGTGATGGTCATCGAAGACAGGATCGCGTCGATCTTCTTCACTTTCAGTGCCGGGATCAGGCCATCGAACTCCTGCTCGACCCACACGCACTTGACGTCCATCTGCTTGCACAGCGCATCGCCGATATCGACGTCGAACCCGGTCAGTTTGCCGTCAGCGGTTTTCATCGAGAATGGCGGGTAAGCGGCTTCGATCCCGAGGCGGATCGGCTTGGCGTCTGCGGCCACAGCGGTCAGGGACAACATCGACAGTGCCAGGGCACCGAACATCACTAGCTTCTTCATTTATTACTCCTGTGTGCGGAGGCTTTTATTGGCAGCTTTCGATTGGCGTTCGGTCATGGCCATTGAGCAGCGAAAACCGAAGTGGCCGGAAGTCTATGGCGGCGCGCACAGGGCAAATTGTTTTTAAGCGACAAATACTTACAGAAAATCGGCGCACGCGTTGACCGGGATCAACGGTGCGCCGACATGGTGCAAAGGCTGTAGGACAAACCCTCAAAAAGGCTGCCTGGTGCTCATGTAGGAGCTGCCGCAGGCTGCGATCTTTTTGCTGTTGATTCTAAAAACAAAGGCAAAAGATCGCAGCCTGCGGCAGTGCCTGCAAAACAGTCAGCATTCGCAGGCGATGGGGGTATTGGCGGGCTGTTCGACGCTCAGTGAAAAGCCCTCATCGAGCCAGCCGGTCACACCACCGATCATCTCCTTGACCGGGTAGCCCAGCGCCGCCAGTTTCACCGCCGCCTTGTTGGCGCCGTTGCAGTGCGGGCCGGCGCAATAGACCACAAACAGTGTGCTCTTCGAATAATCCGCCAGGCCCTCGGCGGTCAGCCAACGGGTCGGGATGTTGATCGCGCCCGGCACATGACCGCGTTCGAACGCCAGCGGACCGCGCACATCGACCAGCACAAAATCGACGTTACCGGCCTCCTGGCTGCTGAAGACGTCGGAACAATCGGTTTCAAAGGTCAGACGGTTGCTGAAGTGCATCAGGGCAATGGCCGACGGCGCGGCAGGAATTTCGCGAACCAGGCTGGTCATGCTGTGTGGCTCCTACATCGGTTGAGGTATGAACAGACTTTATCGGGCCGGCACTTGGCGCTACAGTGGCGCGCAAGACACTCACCGGGAATTTTCCGCCAAATGCCTGATTCACCTGGATTGGTCGCGATTCTGGCCTACGACGGCCTCTGTACCTTCGAGTTCGGGATTGCCGTGGAGATCTTCGGCCTGTCGCGGCCGGAATTCGATTTTCCGTGGTACGAGCATCGCATCGTCGCCGTTGATCAAGGGCCGATGCGCGCCATGGGCGGTATTCACGTACTGGCCGACGGCGGCCTGGAGCTGCTGGCGCAAGCGCGCACCATCATTATTCCCGGTTGGCGTGACCGTGAAGCCCCGGTGCCACCGGCCCTGCTCGAAGCATTGCGCCAGGCCCACGCCCAGGGCGCGCGGCTGTTATCGATCTGCTCCGGCGTATTTGTGCTGGCCGCCAGCGGCTTGCTCGACGGCCACGGCGCGACCACGCACTGGCGCTACAGCGATGAACTGGCGCGGCGCTTCCCGGCGATTGCGGTGGATCCGGACGTGCTGTACGTCGATTCCGGCCAGTTGATCACCTCGGCGGGCAGCGCCGCCGGGATCGATGCCTGCCTGCATCTGGTGGCTCGGGACTTCGGCACTCAGGTCGCCAATGCGGTTGCGCGACGACTGGTGATGTCGCCGCAACGCACCGGCGGGCAGGCGCAGTTCATTCCCACACCGGTCAGCCCGACGCCGCGCAACGACCTGTCGCGGGTGATGCAGTGGGCCCGCGAGCGCCTGCACCAGCCGCTGGAAGTGCGTGATCTGGCCAGCGAAGCGGCGATGAGCGAGCGCACCTTTCTGCGGCGTTTCAGCGAGGCCAGCGGACAATCGCCCAAGGCCTGGCTGCAACACGAACGCTTGGCCCGGGCGCGGGAACTGCTGGAAAGCACGGCACACAACACCGAACAGATTGCCCTGCGCTGTGGTTACCGTTCGGTGGAAAGTTTTCGCGTGGCATTTCGCAGGGTGGTCGGGGTGCCGCCGTCGGTGTATCGGGAGCGGTTTGGGCGAGGGGTCAAAGCGATTTCCTGACGTTGACCTTAAGGACGCCATCGCTGGCAAGCCAGCTCCCACAGGTTTTGCGTCGTGCATACAAATCTATTTCACCCCGGAAACCTGTGGGAGCCGGGCTTGCCCGCGATGAGGCCCGCGCCGACGCCAAACAGATCAGGGCTTGCGCAACAAATAGGTATCCATGATCCACCCATGCTCGGCCCGCGCCGCCTTGCGCGTTCGCTCGATCTGCTGCGCCACGTCCTTGAGCTTGCCGCTGATCAGGATCTCATCCGGCGTGCCCAGGTAGGCGCCCCAGTAAATCTCGGTCTGCTGATCCGCAACATGGCGGTAGGCATCTTCGGCATCGAGCATCACCACCAGGCTGTCCGTGTCACTCACCTGCCCCGCCGCCAGACGCCGGCCGGTGGTGATTTCCAGCGGCTGGCCGATGCTGTTCAACGGCACTTTGTGTTGCGCGGCCAGGGCCTGAACGCTGGTGATGCCGGGGATCACTTCAAACTCGAAAGCACAGCGGCCCGAGGCCAGAATCGCCCGCAGGATGCGTATCGTGCTGTCGTACAGCGCCGGGTCACCCCAGACCAGGAAACCACCACACTGAGCGTCGGACAGTTCCTCATTGATCAACCGTTCGAAGGTCTCCTGCTTGGCGCGGTTCAGATCTTCGACCGCACGGGTGTAGTCCACGTCGCCACGCTCGCGTTCCGGGCTGTGGGCTTCGACGAATCGATAGCCAGGATTGGTGATGTAGCGTTCACAGATGTCACGACGCAGGTCGAGCAGCTTGTCCTTGCTCTGGCCTTTGTCCATCAGGAAGAACACGTCCACGCGGTTAAGCGCTTTCACCGCCTGCATGGTGATGTAGTCGGGGTTTCCCGCGCCGATGCCGATGACCAGCAGTCGTTTCATCACTGTGCTCCCGCAAGATCGATACCCGGCAAGCGTAGCCGCCAGATGCCGTTGAACCGCAACTCGACCACTGACAGCGGTTCGACATCGATGGCGTTGAACGCAGCCCCCTGCACCACCTGCGTTAACGCAGCGCGCACCACGAATGGATGGGTGATCGCCACGACGTGTCCCGGCGTGGCCTGCAAGCTGTGCAGCCATCCCGCGACCCGCGTGCCCAGCTGAATCACTGATTCGCCACCATGGGGTGCCGCCTGCGGATCGTTGATCCACGCCTGCAAGGCCTCGGCCTCGCTCAGTTGCAGCTCCTTGATCGCTTGCCCGTGCCAGCGCCCCCAATCGCAATCGCGCAACGCTTCGTCCACTTGCGGTGCCGCACCGAACCACTCGGCGGTCTGGCGCGTGCGCAATTCCGGCCCGCACAGCAGACGCGTGGCGCTAGCGAACTGTTTCGCCAGCACTTCGAGCGCCAATGGCTGATTTTCAACAGGCTCGTTCGTAGGAAAACGCGACAATTTCTGTGCGACGGTTCGAGCATGGCAAATCAAAGTCAAACGGGTGGATTGCACAGGGTTTGCACTCGCTGAATATCGTTGAATCGGCTGCAAACGGCCGGTCTTGCGGCAATTGTGCCGCAAACCGGGCCGCGCGGGTGAGCTCGAAACCTCGGCTTCCAACCTGCTGAAGGTGAAAAAACGGCAATGTCTTACACGCCGATGGGCAATGGACTACAAAGACCAGCGACATCGGTGTAGCCCTTGTTACACAGGCCTCTCACGTTATTTAAACGCTGAATCGCTACCGGTAAAAATTCACTAGACATGTAACCTGAGTTACATAAATACTGTTTTAGCGAATTGTGAAACAAATTCGACACCCCCTTCATCCAGCAGGAGCCCGGATGCCCCCTCTAAGAGACTTGATCACCGATCCCGGCCTGGAACTGACGCCGTCGGAGCGCAAAGTGATTCGCGCGCTGCTCGACCAGTATCCACGCAACGGCCTGGGTCCGATGGCGCGTCTGGCCGAACACGCCGGCGTCAGCGATCCGACCATCGTGCGGCTGGTGAAGAAGCTCGGATTCGGCGGTTATGCCGAATTTCAGGACGCCCTGCTCAGCGACATGGACCACCGCCTGCGGTCACCACGCACACTGTTGCAGCCGCGTTCGCAGCTGAACAAGGACGATGCCTGGGGCCATTATCTGGCCGACAGTCAGCGCCAACTGGTGGAAACCCAGGCCCTGACCCAGCCCGAAGACGTGCGCATTCTGCTGGACTGGCTGCTCGACACCCGGCACCAGATCTACTGCTTCGGCGGACGCTTCAGCGGCCTGATGGCCAACTACCTGCTCAATCACATGCGCCTGCTGCGGCCCGGCTGCTTTGCCCTGGAAGACAACGCGCAACTGCCGGACCGGCTGTTCGATCTGCAACGTCAGGATGTGGTGCTGCTGTTCGACTATCGCCGCTACCAGACCCAGGCCTTGCGCGTGGCCAGTGCCGCAAAGAGCCGTAACGCGCGGGTGGTGCTGTTCACCGACATCTATGCCTCGCCGCTGCGCGAACTGGCTGACCTGATCATCAGCGCCCCGGTGGAATCGGCCTCGCCGTTCGACACCATGGTGCCGGCGCTGGCCCAGGTCGAAGCGCTGATTGCCTGCCTGACCCTGCGCAGCCCGGATCTGGCCGATCGCCTGGAAGGCATCGATGCCATGCGCAATGAGTTCAACACCCACCTGCTGGAGGATAAATAAGGATGTTCAGCCTTCCCCACCGCTCGCCGCGGGATCTGCCGTTTGTCACCGACCACACCGCGTTGTTGCTGGTGGACATGCAGCGTGCCTGGCTCGAACCGCAGTTCGACCCGCACCTCGACGGCCCGGACGCCGAATATTTCCTGACCCGTGCGCACATGCAGGTGGTGCCTAATCAACGCCGGTTGCTCAGCGCCTTTCGCGAAGCGCGGCAGAACGTGCTGCACACCATCATCGAGAGCCTGACCGCCGACGGCCGCGACCGCTCGCTGGACCACAAACTGTCGGACATGCACCTGCCCAAGGGCAGTGAGCAGGCGCGGATCATCGACGACCTGACCCCGGTGGTAAACGAAATCGTGCTGCCGAAAACCTCGTCCGGGGTGTTCAACTCGACCAACATCGATTACGTGCTGCGCAACCTCGAAACCCGTCACCTGATCATTGCCGGCATCGTCACCGACCAATGCGTCGACATGGCCGTGCGCGACGCCGCCGACCGTGGCTATCTGGTGACGCTGGTCGAAGACGCCTGTGCCACCTACACCCAGGCGCGACACGACGCCTGCCTGAACGCGATCAAGGGCTATTGCTGGATCACCGACACGCAAACCGTGCTCGGCCGGTTGCAGGAGATGCGCCCATGAGCGAACGCCTGACGCCGTTGCCGATGACCACCATCGTCACCACCGACCTGATCGGCATCACCCGTGGCCGCTCGTTTCCCACCGACGAGCTGGAGCATTATCAAGCCGCCGGTTGCGGCTGGGTGCCGGCCAACAGTGCGCTGACGCCCCAGGACATCATCGCCTCGAGCAACCCGTGGGGCGCTTATGGCGATTTGCGGCTGATCCCCGATCTTGCCAGCCGCGTCACCGTCGGCAACGGCCCGGACGCTGCAGCCCCGGCGCTGGACTTCATCCACGGCGACATCCGCGAAACCGATGGCCGCCCGTGGAGCGCCTGCCCGCGCACGCTTTTGCGCGATGAAATCGAGCGCTATCGCGACGACCTCGGGTTGCAGGTCAACGCCGCGTTCGAACACGAATTCAACCTGCATGCCGGCTTCGCCGAACACTTGGCGTTCTCTCTCGAAGCCCAGCGTCAGGGCGCCGAATTCGGCGGCTGGCTGCTCAGTGCCCTGCGCGCCGGCGGCGTCGAGCCGGAAATGTTCCTGCCCGAATACGGCAAGCATCAATACGAAATCACCTGCCGCCCGACCCGCGGCGTGGCAGCGGCGGATCGCGCGGTCAACGTGCGCGAGATCACCCGCGAAATCGCCCGGCAAATGGGCGTCGACGTCAGCTTCGCGCCGAAAACCAAGGCCGACGCGGTGTGCAACGGCGTGCACCTGCACATCAGCCTGCTCGATCTGCAAGGCCTGCCGATGCTCTACGACGCGGGCACCAGCAACGGCCTGTCGACCCTCGGCCAGCATTGGGCCGCCGGGGTCCTGCATTACCTGCCGGCGCTGTGTGCGTTCACCGCGCCGACGCCGGTGTCGTACGAGCGTTTGCAGCCACATCACTGGAGCGCGTCCTACGCCTGCCTGGGGCAGCAGAACCGCGAAGCGGCATTGCGTATCTGCCCGACCGTGAGCCTGGGCGGCAAGTCCGTGGCGGCGCAGTACAACCTGGAATTCCGCGCCATGGACGCCACCGCCTCGCCGCACTTGGCGATGGCCGCGCTGCTGATCGCCGGACGGCTGGGCATCGAACAGCGTCTGGCGCTGAACGCGATCACTGATGAAATTCCCGATTCACTCAACGACGAGCAACGCAAGGCCCGGGGCATCGTTGCCCTGCCCGCCTCGCTGGCCCAGGCGCTGGATTGCCTGCGTGACAGTGCAGCCTTCAACCAATGGCTGCCCAAGCCGTTGCTCGACACTTATCACGCCCTTAAAACCGAGGAACTGGCGCTGACGGAACAGCTCTCGCCCGCTGACCTGTGTGAGCACTATGCACGCCTGTACTGAATCCGCCGAGCTGGGGTTGTATACCCGCCCGGTCTACAACCTGAGCCGCGAAGATGCATCGCATCCGTTGATCCTGGTGTGTGAGCACGCCAGCCGCTACATCCCCGAAGCCCTGAACAATCTGGGCCTGGACGATGCAGCCGCGCGCGAACACATCGCCTGGGACATCGGTGCCTTGCAACTGGCCGAAGCGCTGTCGGAAAAACTTGGGGCGACGCTGTTGAGCGCCAACTATTCACGGCTGCTGATCGACCTCAACCGGCCCCGGCATGCCCCTGACAGCATCCCGGCGCAAAGCGAGATTTATCAGGTGCCCGGCAACCGCGACCTGGATGAGGCCACCCGCGAATACCGGCGCCAGAAGCTGTTCAAACCGTTTCACGCCCAGTTGCAGACCTTGATCGACGAGCGCGTCGCGCAGGGCCAGCCGGTGCGGGTCGTAGGGATTCACAGTTTTACCCCGGTGTATTACGGCCAGCCGCGCTCGCTGGAAGTCGGCGTGCTGTTCGGTCAGGCCAGCGCCTATGCGCAGCGGGTGATCAACGGCCTCGGCCAGTACCCGCTGAAAGTCGCGGGCAACCAGCCGTACCGGATTGATCCGCTGGGCGACATGACCGTGCCGGTGCACGGCGATGCCCGAGGCCTGGAGTCGGTGCTGATCGAGGTGCGCAACGATCTGCTGCGCAGCTCCGAAGCCGCCGCGCTGTGGGCCGAGCGCCTGGCGCCCCTGCTGTAACCAATGCTGTTAAAACTGCTGACGCTGTAACCGACGGATCGACATAACAACTAAAAACGCTGGATAGGCTGACAAGGAGTTCGCTTCATGGAAATAGAAGAGTTTGGCTACAAACAGGAGTTGAAACGTAGCCTGACACTGACCGACCTGGTGGTGTACGGGATGATCTTCATGATCCCCATCGCCCCCTTCGGCGTGTATGGCTACGTCAATGCCGAGGCGCCCGGGATGGTGCCGCTGGCCTACATCATCGGCATGGTCGCGATGCTGTTCACCGCGCTGAGCTACGGCAGCATGGCGCGGGCATTTCCGATTGCCGGCTCCGTATATTCCTACGCGCAACGTGGCCTCAATCAGCACGTCGGTTTCATCGCCGGCTGGCTGATGCTGCTCGATTACCTGCTGATTCCGCCGCTGCTCTACGTCTACGCAGCGATGGCCCTGAACCATCTGTACCCGGACATTCCGAAAGTCGGCTTCATTCTGGCGTTCCTGGTCAGCGCGACGTTCGTCAACCTGCGTGGCATCACCTTCACCGCACGGATGAACATCATCTTCCTGCTGGCGCAACTGGTGGTGCTGGGGATTTTCCTGTTCTACGCCTGGAACGCCCTGCACAACGGTGGGGGCAACGGCGAACTGACCCTGGCGCCGCTGTATCACCCGGAAACGTTCAACTTCGCCCTGCTGATGCAAGCGGTGTCGATTGCGGTGCTGTCGTTCCTCGGCTTCGATGCGATCTCGACCCTCGCGGAAGAAATCAAAGGCGACCCGGGCAAAAGCGTCGGCAAAGCCGCGCTGATCACCCTGGTGGTAATGGGCGCGATTTTCGTCGTGCAGACCTGGATCGCCACCGATCTGGCGGCCGGCATGGGCTTCAAGTCAGCCGACACCGCGTTCTATGAAATCGCCGAAATTGCCGCCGGCAGCTGGCTGGCCACCCTGACCGGTGTGGCGACCGCGCTGGCCTGGGGCGTGGCGGTGGCGATCACCTCGCAAGCCGCCGTGTCGCGCCTGCTGTTCGGCATGGCTCGCGACGGCAAGCTGCCGAAAGTGCTGGCCAAGGTGCACCCGAAGCACAACACCCCGTACCTGAGCATTTACCTGGTGGCGGTGCTGTCGCTGGTGATTTGCTACCTGTTCATCAATTCGGTCGACACCCTGACCTCGCTGGTCAACTTCGGTGCCCTCAGCGGCTTCATGCTGCTGCACCTGACAGTGATCAACTACTACTGGCGTCGGCAGAAATCCGGTCAGGTCGTACGCCATCTGATCTGCCCGGTGATCGGCTTCATCATCGTCGCCGCCATCATGTACAACATGGGCGTCGATGCGCAGAAACTCGGTCTGATCTGGATCGCCCTGGGCCTGGTGTACCTGTTCTTCCTGAACAAGCTCGGCGCCAGCACCGCGCTGCCTGACCCGAGCAATGGCTGACAAGAAAAAGGGCGGCGTCTGACAACAAATCAGGCGACCGCCGCTTTAAAGCGTGGCAACCGACAGTGATAGTCAGGTTCGGTGGGGATCACCGAACCCTTTGATACAGGAGTGCATCCATGCTGGTCTTACGCCCAGTCGAGCCAACCGACCTGCCGCAATTGCAGCAACTGGCCCGCGACAGTCTGGTCGGCGTCACGTCGCTGCCGGACGACAGCGAGCGCCTGCGCGAAAAAATCACCGGCTCCTGCGCCTCGTTCGACAGCGACATTCAGGCGCAAGGCCCTGAGAACTACTTCTTCGTGCTGGAAGACCTCGAGCAACAACGGCTGGTCGGCTGCTCGGAGATCCTCGCTACTGCCGGTTTCAACGAACCGTTCTACAGCCTGCGCAACCGCCACTTCACCAGTGCCTCGCGGGAATTGAACATCGAGCACGGCGTGCCGGCGCTGTCGCTGTGTCACGACCTCAACGACCACACCTTGCTGCGCGGCTTTCACATCGACAACGCGCTGGTGCGCAGCGCCTTTTCCGAATTGCTGTCGCGGGCGCGATTGCTGTTCATCGCCGCCCACGCACAACGGTTTGCCGATGCGGTGATCACCGAAATCGTCGGTTACAGCGACGAGAACGGCCACTCGCCGTTCTGGGACGCCCTGGGCAAGCATTTTTTCGACCTGCCCTACGTCGAGGCCGAGCGCCTGTGTGGCCTGCAGAGCCGCACCTTTCTCGCCGAACTGATGCCGCAATACCCGATCTACGTGCCGATGCTGCCCCCGGCGGCGCAGGCATGCATCGGCCGGATTCACCCTGACGGCCAGGAAGCCTTCGACATCCTCGAACGTGAAGGCTTTGAAACCAACAGCTACATCGACCTGTTCGACGCCGGCCCGACCCTGTATGCGCGCACCGCGAACATCCGTTCGATAGCCCTCAGCCAGACTGCCACCGTGCGCCAGCAACCGCAGATCGACGCCCGGGGCCGCTATCTGCTGAGCAACGACGCACTACAGGGCTTCCGGGCCATCGTCGCCGATCTGGATTACCAGCCCGATCAACCGCTGTCGCTCACACCGGACCTGTGTGCGGCGCTGAATATCAGCGATGGCAGCACGATCAGGCTGACAGCCCTGTGAACCACGCCCGGCTGCACACCCAACGACAGTGCCCGAACAGGCGCGTACAAGGAGTTACCGCATGATCGTCCGTCCGGTCAAAGTCAGCGATCTACCAGCGCTGATGACCCTGGTGCAACAGGCCGGCCCGGGGTTCACCACCCTGCCGGCCAATGAAGACCGCCTCGCCCATCGGGTGCGCTGGGCTCAGCGCGCGTTCGCCGAGCAGGTCGAGCGGGCCGACGCCGATTATCTGTTCGTGCTCGAAGACGACGACCTGCGCGTGGTCGGCGTCAGCGCCCTGACCGGGGCGGTGGGCCTGCGTGAGCCCTGGTACAACTACCGGGTTGGCCTGACCGTGAGTTCGGCGCCGGATCTGGGCATTTCGCGACAGATTCCTACGCTGTTCCTCAATAACGAACTGACGGGCCAGTCGGAACTGTGCTCATTGTTCCTCAGCCACGACCATCGCCATGGCAGCAATGGGCGGCTGCTGTCGTTGGGACGCTTGCTGTTCGTGGCCGAGTTTCCGCAGTTGTTTGGCGAGAAGATGATCGCCGAACTGCGCGGCAGCGCCGATGAACTTGGTCGTTCACCGTTCTGGGACAGCCTGGGCCGGCACTTTTTCAAGATGGACTTCAGCCACGCCGACCACTTGTCGGGCCTGGGCAACAAGTCGTTCATCGCCGAACTGATGCCGCGCCAGCCGCTGTACACCTGTCTGCTGACCGAACAGGCACAAGCGGTCATTGGCCAACCGCATCCCAACACCGAAGCGGCGCTGAAGATCCTGCGCGAAGAAGGGTTTACCCATAAGGGCTACATCGACATCTTCGACGGCGGCCCGGTGATCGAAGCACCGATCGGCAGCATTCGTACCGTGCGCGACAGCCTGGCGCTGACCCTGAGCCTGGGCACGCCGGATGATCAGGCGCCGTTATGGCTGATCCACAACCGGCGCCTGGAAAACTGCCGCATCACCGTGGCCGCGGGTCGTCAGGTCGGCAATTCCCTGGTGGTCGACCGCCTCACCGCCAAGCGCCTGCAATTGCAACCGGGCAATTCGGTGCGCGCGGTGCTGCTGCCCAGGCAACAGCAACAGGCGGTAGCGGCCTGATCTCGGGCCCTGCCACTGAAAATCCGCTGATTGCAGATGAAACCTTTCAGCCGCTGGAACCGTCATCAACGCCTCACTCGCAAATTCGTCATGAACCCTGACCCATTCGCGTGATAGCCTTTTCATTCTTCGGCGTTGACACCTTTGCTCAAGCCGTTCCATTCCTTTGTATTGGTGGAACTCGTATGACCAGGCTTTCCCATCAAGATTTGCGCCGTAACTTCCGTCAATTGCTGGCTTCCGACACCTGCTACCACACCGCCTCGGTGTTCGACCCGATGTCCGCGCGCATAGCCGCCGACCTGGGTTTTGAAGTCGGGATCCTCGGCGGCTCCGTGGCCTCGTTGCAGGTACTGGGCGCCCCCGACTTTGCCCTGATCACCCTCAGTGAATTCGCCGAACAGGCCACCCGCATCGGCCGCGTCGCCCAATTGCCGGTGATCGCCGACGCCGACCACGGCTACGGCAACGCCCTCAACGTGATGCGCACCATCGTCGAACTGGAACGCGCCGGCGTCGCCGCCCTGACCATCGAAGACACCCTGCTGCCGGCACAATTCGGCCGCAAATCCACCGACCTGATCTCGGTCGCCGAAGGCGTCGGCAAGATCCGCGCGGCGCTGGAAGCGCGGGTCGATTCGGAAATGGCGATCATTGCCCGCACCAACGCCGGCATCCTGCCGAACCAGGAAATCATCAGCCGCACCAAGCAATACCAGGCCGCCGGTGCCGACGGCATCTGCATGGTCGGGATTCAGGACTTCGATCAGCTCGAGCAAATTGCCGAACACTTGACCGTGCCGCTGATGCTGGTCACCTACGGCAACCCGGCACTGCGCGACGACAAACGCCTGGCCGAACTGGGCGTGCGCGTGACCATCGACGGTCACGGCGCGTATTTCGCGGCGATCAAGGCCACCTACGACAGCCTGCGCGAACAGCGGCAGATCTTCACCCAGGCCTCGGACCTGAGCGCCACCGAGCTGACGCACACCTACACCCAGCCTGAGGACTACATCCTGTGGGCGAAGGAATACATGAGCGTCAAGGAGTGACGTGTTGGCCGGGCTGACGCCATCGCGGGCAAGCCCGCTCCCACAGGTTATTTGGCAGACCATCGATGGGTGGTCACCACCCAACACTCTGGGAGCTGGCTTGCCAGCGAAGGCGGTGGATCAGGCTGTATGGCTATTGATTGTGCCGACACCATCGCGAGCAGGCTCGATCCCACATTTGATCTGTGTCGAACACAGAGACTGCGTTCACTGAAGATCCACTGCGGGTGGCTTGCCAGCGATGGGGCCTGTCGCTTCATCCCTGAACACTGTTCAAGCTGTGCCTATTTGGCCAACTCCATGATCATCCGCGACAACAGATAAATCCGCGGCGCCACGCTCGCCACTTCGGCGTATTCCTCCGGCGTGTGAATATTGCCGCCGACAATCCCGAAACCGTCCAGCGTCGGCGTGCCAACCCCGGCGGACAGACTGGCATCCGCCGCGCCACCGCTGCCCTCCTCGGTCAGCTTGCGGCCGATCTCGCCGTAAATCCCCTGGGCCATGGCCATCAAGCGATCCGACTCCGCCGTTTGCGGCATCGGCGGCAGGCCGCGCTTGAGGCTGGTGGTGACTTCGGTTTCGGCGATCAGCTTGTCCTGCGACACCCGCGCCAGGTCTTTCTCGATCCGGTCGAACTCTTCCGGTACCGCCGCGCGCACGTCAGCCTTGGCGCTGGCGTGATCCGGGATCACGTTGGTGCGATCGCCGGCCTGGAGCACGGTGAAGTTGATCGTGGTTTTCTTCGCCTCGTCGCCGAGTTTGCCCAGTTGCAGAATCTGGTGCGCCGCCTCCATTGCCGCGTTACGCCCCAGCTCCGGCGCCACCCCGGCATGCGCAGCCTTGCCCTTGACCTCGACCAGCGCGGTCGCACTGCCCTTGCGCCACACCACCAGGCCATCGGCCGGACGCCCCGGCTCAAGGTTGAGGGTCACGTCATGGGCCTTGGCGGTTTTCTTGATCAGGTCGGTGGCGACGTCCGAGCCGGTTTCCTCGCTGGCGTCGAGCAGGAAGGTGATTTGCGCGTAGTCCTTGAAGTCGAGGTTCTGCAGAATTTTCAGCGCGTAGATCCCGGCGACGATGCCGCCCTTGTCGTCCATCACCCCCGGCCCGTAGGCGCGGCCGTCCTTGATCCGGAACGGGCGTTCGGCGGCGGAACCTTCCTTGAACACCGTGTCCATGTGCGCCATCAAGAGGATTTTTGCCTTGCCGGTGCCCTTGAAGGTCGCCAGCACGTGGTTGGATTTTTCCGGGGTATTGGGCACCAGCTCGATGGTCGCGCCGAGTTTTTTCAGCTCATCGATGGCGATCTCGCTGACCTGTTTCAAGCCCGGTTCATAACCGGAGCCGGAGTCGATATTGACCAGCCGTTCCAGCAGTTTCAGCGCTTCGGGTTGATACTGCTCGGCGTCGGCCAGCACTTGCTTGTGCGGTTCGGCGAAGGCGTTGACGGTGCTGAAGGCAAGGGACAGGCCAAGGCTGGCGGCCAGCAGGGAGCGGGAAAATGAGAACGTCATGAATCGATCCTTGTTTCGCGTCGGGGGGGATTAAACCGTACCTGACATCGGCGCAAGGCTCTATACCGGATGCGACATCTCTGCGGCGGACACCGAACACCTGCAGGAATTGTGGTGGGCAGTCAGACCGAATCGAGCACTTCGTGTTTCGGCCGATCATCACTGTTGCAGATCACTCGATTGCGCCCGGTGGCCTTGGCCTCGTACAGCGCCTGATCGGCATCGTTGAGCCACCGGGTCGCGTCGCCATGGCTCGGATCGTAGGCGGCCAGGCCAATGCTCAGGCTGACCTTGAGCGCCGGGTTCTGCTCGTAACCCAAGGTGGCGAAACGTTCGCGCAAGGCTTCCATGGCCTGGGCGGCGTTGAACAGCGGCAGGTCGGGCAGGATCACGCAGAATTCGTCACCACCGTAACGCCCGGCCACGTCGGCGGCGCGCAAATTCTGCTTGAGCATCTTGCTCAACTGGCGCAGCACGATATCGCCGGCGACGTGACCGTAGGTGTCGTTGATCGGCTTGAAATGGTCGATGTCGATCAACGCGATGGCCGCGCCCTGCTTCTGCTGGCGGCAGCGTTGAAACTCGACTTCCAGCTGATCCTTCCAGGCGCCGTGGTTGAGCAGCCCGGTGAGGCTGTCGGTGCGGCTCAGCGCCAGCAGTTCACGCTTGTGCAGGCCCAGCGTGTAGGCCTGACGAAAGCAGATCCAGCCCAGCGCCAACGGGTACAGCATCAGCAACGGCAGGCATGCGTAGAGCTGCAACGGTGAGGTTTGCGGGATGAATGCCGGGGCGAACACCACCAGGCCGACACCGATGCCGAGGATCTGCGCCGCCAGGCCCGCCGCGAGAAAACGCAGTCCGCCGATGGCAACGTTGTTCATCGCCATCATCGAGATCGTGGTAGCACTGGGCAGCGGATTGAAATGCATAGCGGCGACCCAGAAGCCGCCCATAAATGCGTCGACCAACAGATTGCGGTGTTCGGCGTGGTAGGGAACGCTGGCACGACGGGCCCATTGAAACGCCAGATGCGGCCAGAGCAGGCCATTGAACAACATCAGCGCCCAGACCCACAGCGGCGGCTCGAGCGGGTACATCGCCGCGCTCACGCACAACAGCCCCAGCACCAGGCCGAGGGTTCGCGATGTATAAAGCCTCCTGGCCAGTGAAAGTCCCTTTCCCCCCTTGTTTCGCATAAGGGCCTCGACCACTCAACGGAACCTGCGCACACCGTCAGACGGATGTGCTGGAAGTCTAACAGGCAGCGATTAAATAGCCATCACCGGCCAGCCGCTGAATACCGGGGCATCGCCGCCGCGCACAGGGCAAATATTTAGCTATACCTGAAAGGATGAAAACGGAAAAACGACTATAAGAAGGAGGCCCATGCAGACCTACCGAGTGTTGATCATCGGCAGCGGATTTGGCGGCCAGTGTGCGGCGGTCAATTTGCTCAAGGCCGGGATCGACGATTTCCGCCTGCTGGAACGGCGCGACTTTTTCGGCGGCACCTGGTGTCAGAACACCTACCCCGGCGCAGCGGTGGATGTGCCTTCGCCGCTGTATTCGCTGTCGTTCGCGCCGTATCGCTGGACGCAGATGTTCGCCGCCCAGGCCGAACTGCATCAATACACCCAATACGTGATCGAGCATTTCGGCCTGCGCGAACGTGTCGAGCTGCAAACCAATGTTGAACGCATTGAATGGCACGAGGCGGAAAAGCGCTGGGCGGTGCAGACCAGCCGCGGAGTCTTCTACGCGCAGTTCGTGATCAATGCCAGCGGCCCGCTGAGCCAACCGGTGATCCCCGCGTTCCCCGGCCTGGAGCGCTTTCAGGGCAAGACTTTTCATACCAACAACTGGGATCACAGCTACGACTACCGGGGTAAACGCGTGGCCATCGTCGGCAGCGGCGCCAGTGCCGCGCAGGTGATTCCGGCGATTGCCCCCGAGGTCGGGCACCTGCATGTGTTCCAGCGCACAGCGCACTGGGTATTGCCTCGGGCCGATCGCACGTTCGGGCGCTTTCAGCGCTGGTTGCTGGGCTTGAAACCGGCGTACAAGCTGCTGCGCTGGCTGCTCTACTGGCAATTCGAAACCCGGGTGATCGCCTTCAAATATTCCAGACCGGCGATTCACCTGGTCCAGCGTCAGGCGCTGCGCTTTCTCAAGCAACAGGTGCCGGATCCGCTGTTGCGCGAAAAACTCACCCCGGACTTCACCATCGGCTGCAAGCGCATCCTGCTTTCCAGCACCTATTACCCGGCGCTGACCCGGCCTAATGTCACGCTGCACAGTCGTGAGCAAGGCATCGCCGAAATCGATGAAAGCGGAATCACCACTACGGACGGCCAGCACATTGAGGTCGACCTGATTGTCTGGTCCACCGGCTACGACGCCACCGACGGCGTGGTGTCCTACCCGGTGACCGGCAAGCACGGCGTACAGCTCAAGGATGTCTGGGCGCAGTACCCGCGCGCCTATTTGGGCACCAGCCTGCCGGACTTCCCCAACCTGTTTATCGTCACCGGACCGAACACCGGCATCGGGCATACCTCGGCGCTGTTCATCATCGAGGCGCAGATGAACTACATCCTCGATTGCATCCACACCCTTGAGGCCAAGGGCCTGCACAGCATCGAGGTGCGCGCCGAAGCGGAACGTTCCTACACTGCAATGATCCACCGTGAGATGGAACGCACGGTATGGAAGTCCGGCGGCTGTCACAGTTGGTATCAGAGCAAAAGCGGTCATGTGATCGCGATATTTCCGGGCTTCAGTTTCAGCTACTACCGGTTGACCCGGGCGCTGAAACCGGCTGACCACATTCTGTCCTGAACACGTAAAAGGAAGACGTCGATGCTTTTGCTGTTTGTCGCTCTCGCGGTTTTCGTCGCCTGGAGCTGGTTGAGTTACCCGGCGGTCGGCCATTGGCTGTACGACCTGAGTACGGCCCTCGAAGCCAAGCTGTATAAGCTGCATAAAATCGAGGTGCCGATCGCTGAAATGAGCGTATCGACGTGGCAAGGCGGCCCCTATGAAGCGGCCAGCGCGATCCTGATGCTGCACGGCTACAGCGCCGACAAGAACCTGTGGCTGCGCTTCGCCCGGCATTTCGTCCGGCAGTACCGGGTGATCATTCCGGACATCGCCGGCCACGGTGAAACCGGGTTCAAGGCCGGTGGTGGCTATGACATTCCGCTGCAGGCCAAGCGCATGATCCAGTTGCTCGACGTCTGTGGCGTGGAAAAAGTGCACGTGATCGGCAACTCGATGGGCGGCTACATCGCGGCATGGCTGGCGGCGACTTACCCGGAGCGGATCGCCTCGGTGGCGCTGATCGACCCGGCCGGCGTCACCGCACCGCAGGCCAGCGACATGGAGCGGCATCTGGCGCGCGGGCATAACCCGTTTCTGATCAATTCCCGGGAAGAGTTTCGCCAGTTCTATGCGATGACCATGGCCTCGCCACCGTGGGTGCCCGGGCTGGTACTGGACGCGATCGCCCAGCGTTACGAACGCCAGCGCGATGAGCTGGAAGAGATCTTCCGCGACTTTCGCGCCAGCCCGCCGATGGAGCCGAAACTGGCCGACATCAAATGCCCGGCGCTGCTGTTGTGGGGACGCAAGGACCGCTTGATCGACGTCAGCAGCGTGCCGATCTGGAGCAAGGGTATTGCCAACCTGCGGGTCGACGTGTGGGACGGCGTCGGGCACATGCCGATGGTTGAACAGCCGGGGAATACCGCGCGGTTGTATCGGGAGTTTCTGGGCAATCAGCGATGAAACCCACTGCCGGGATCGTGGCGAGGGAGCTTGTTCCCGCTGGGGCGCGAAGCGGCCGTAATCCAGCGAATACGGCTTGCCTGCCTCGACACGGCATCCCTCTCAGGTCTGCTGCGCAGCCCGGCGGGAGCAAGCTCCCTCGCCACAACAAACCGTCCCGGCGACAAAGATTCGGAAGGTCGGAATGAACATTCTCTACGACGAACGCCTCGATGGCCCGCTACCGGCGGTGAACAAGGCTGAACTGCTGAAAACCCTGCAGCACGCCATCCCGGATCTTGACCTGCTCTGGCGCGAAGACGAACTCAAGCCCTACGAGTGCGACGGGCTTTCGGCCTATCGCACCACGCCGATGCTGGTCGCCCTGCCCCGGCGACTCGATCAGGTGCAGGCGCTGCTCAAACTCTGCCATCAACACAACGTACCCGTGGTTGCCCGTGGCGCTGGCACCGGGTTGTCGGGCGGCGCCTTGCCGCTGGAAAAAGGCCTGCTGCTGGTGATGGCGCGGTTCAACAACATCCTGCATATCGACCCGGCGGCCCGCACTGCGCGGGTTCAGCCCGGGGTGCGCAACCTGGCGATTTCCCAGGCGGCGGCGCCGTTCGGCCTGTATTACGCGCCGGATCCGTCGTCGCAGATCGCCTGCTCGATCGGCGGCAACGTCGCGGAAAACGCCGGCGGCGTGCATTGCCTCAAGTACGGCCTGACCGTGCACAACCTGCTGAAGATCGAAGTGCTGACCATCGAAGGCGAACGCCTGACCCTGGGCAGCGACGCCCTCGATGCGCCGGGTTTTGATTTGCTCGCGCTGTTCACCGGCTCCGAAGGATTGCTGGGGATCATCACCGAAGTTACGGTCAAACTGCTGCCCAAACCGCAGGTCGCCAAAGTGCTGTTGGCCAGTTTCGACTCGGTGGAAAAGGCCGGCCGCGCCGTGGCCGACATCATCGCGGCGGGGATCATCCCCGGCGGCCTGGAGATGATGGACAACCTGGCGATCCGCGCCGCCGAAGATTTCATTCACGCCGGTTACCCGGTCGATGCCGAGGCGATCCTGTTGTGCGAACTTGATGGCGTCGAAGCCGACGTTCACGATGATTGCCGGCGGGTCCGCGACGTCATGCTTCAGGCCGGCGCCAGCGAGGTGCGGCAGGCCCGGGATGAAGCCGAGCGCGTGCGCTTCTGGGCCGGGCGCAAAAACGCCTTTCCGGCCATCGGCCGCTTGTCGCCGGACTACTACTGCATGGACGGCACCATCCCGCGTCGCGAGTTGCCCGGCGTGCTGCAAGGCATCGCTCGCCTCGCTGCCGAGTACGGTTTACGTGTCGCCAACGTGTTCCATGCCGGCGACGGCAACATGCACCCGTTGATCCTGTTCGACGCCAACCAGCCCGGCGAACTGCATCGCGCAGAAGTCTTGGGCGGGAAGATTCTCGAACTGTGCGTGCAGGTCGGCGGCAGCATTACCGGTGAGCACGGCGTTGGCCGCGAGAAAATCAATCAGATGTGCGCGCAATTCAACAGCGCTGAGCTGAGCCTGTTCCACGCGGTCAAAGCCGCGTTCGACCCGCAAGGCCTGCTCAACCCCGGCAAGAACATTCCGACGCTGCATCGCTGCGCGGAATTCGGCGCGATGCACATTCACGCCGGACAACTGCCATTCCCCGAACTGGAGCGTTTTTGATGGCCGACGTCGACGCCAGCAGCGCCCTGCTCGATCAGGTCAACGAGGCCCTGGCCAACGCCACCCCGCTGAAAATCCAGGGTGGCAACAGCAAGGCGTTTCTCGGTCGCGAGGTGGCCGGCGAAGTGCTCGACACCCGCGTGCACCGCGGCATCGTGCGCTACGAACCGACGGAGCTGGTGGTCAGCGTGCGCGCCGGTACGCCGTTGCGCGAGTTGCTGGACGTCCTCGACGCGGCCGGGCAGATGCTGCCGTGCGAGCCGCCGGCCTTCGACTACAGCGCCACCGTCGGCGGGATGATCGCTTGCGGACTGTCCGGGCCACGGCGGCCATGGTCTGGCTCGGTACGCGATTTTGTCCTCGGCACCCGGGTGATCACCGGCCTCGGCCAGCACCTGCGTTTCGGCGGCGAAGTGATGAAGAACGTTGCCGGCTACGACCTGTCGCGCCTGTTGACCGGCAGTTTCGGCTGCCTCGGCGCGCTCACCGAAGTCTCGCTGAAAGTCCTGCCAAAACCGCGCCAGTGCCTGAGCATTCGCCTCGACCTCGATTGCGCCCGAGCACTGACCCGACTGGCTGAATGGGGCCAGCAACCCTTGCCGATCAGTGGCGCCTGTCACGATGGGCAAAGCCTGTACCTGCGTCTGGAAGGCGGCGAAGGCTCGGTGACTGCCGCCCATCAACGGCTCGGCGGCGAACCGCTGGACTCGGTGTTCTGGCGCGATTTGAACGAACACCGCCTGGCATTTTTTGACGAAGGCATGCCGCTGTGGCGCCTGTCGCTGCCGAATAATCTCGGGCCGCAGGACTGGCCCGGCCAGCAGTTGATCGACTGGGCCGGCGCGCAACGCTGGCTGAAATCCGATCATGAACAGATTCAGATGCTCGCCCAGGAACTCGGCGGCCACGCCACCTGCTTCACCCATGGCGCCAGCGACACGCCGTTCCAGCCGCTGGCCCCGGCATTGCTGCGCTATCACCGGCAACTCAAGGCGCAACTCGACCCGCAAGGGCTGTTCAACCCCGGCCGGATGTACGCGGAGTTCTAGCCATGCAAACCACCCTCAGCGAACAAGCCAGACAACTGCCGCGTGCTGCCGAGGCGGAAAAAATTCTGCGGACCTGCGTGCATTGCGGGTTCTGCAACGCGACCTGCCCGACCTATCAATTGCTCGGCGATGAACTCGACGGGCCGCGTGGGCGCATCTACTTGATCAAGCAAGTTCTCGAAGGCGCACCGGCCACCGAGCAGACACAACTGCATCTGGATCGCTGCCTGTCCTGCCGCAACTGCGAAACCACCTGCCCCTCCGGCGTCGACTATCACAACCTGCTCGACATCGGCCGGGCAGTGGTCGACAAGGCCGTGCCGCGCCCCGCCGCCCAACGTCTGTTGCGCGAGGGCTTGCGCGCACTGGCGCCGAATCCCGGGGTGTTCAAGGGCTTGCTGCGGGTCGGCACGACGTTCCGGCCGCTGTTACCGCAAATCCTCGAAAGCAAACTGCCACAACGCGCGCCGGTATCTGGCTCGCGCCCTGCGCCACGCCATGCGCGTCGGGTGTTGCTGCTTGAAGGTTGCGTACAGCCGGGCCTGTCGCCAAACACCAACGACGCGACGGCGCGGGTGCTCGATCGGCTGGGGATCAGCGTCACCCCGGTGACAGAAGCCGGTTGCTGTGGCGCGCTGGACTACCACCTCGACGCCCAGGCCAAGGGCCTCGACCGCGCCCGGCAGAACATCGACGCCTGGTGGCCACACCTGGAAAACGGCGCGCAAGCCATCGTGCAGACGGCCAGTGGTTGCGGGGCGTTCATCAAGGATTACGGGCATTTGCTGGCACAGGATCCGCGCTACGCCGCCAAGGCGCGGCAGATCGGCGAGCGGACGCTGGACCTGGTGCAGCTCCTCGCGCAGGAACCGCTGGAACAGGTGTGCGCCGCGACCCAACGACGGATCGCCGTGCACTGCCCCTGCACCTTGCAACACGCGTTGAAACTCGGCGGCGCGGTGGAAGCGGTGCTGACCCGTCTCGGATTTAATCTCACCCCAGTGCCGGACGGCCATCTGTGTTGTGGTTCGGCCGGCACCTATTCGCTGACGCAACCGGCCCTCGCCCGGCAACTGCGCGACAACCGCCTCAACGCCCTGGAAAGCGGACGCCCGGAGCTGATTGTCACCTCCAACATCGGTTGCCAGAATCATCTGGCCGGCGCCGGACGCACGCAGGTGATGCACTGGATCGAACTGGTGGATCAGTCGTTGGCAGAATGAAGTTCGTAGGATTCTTCGTTTGCCGCCGCCGGCGAAGGCTGCGATCTTTTCCTCCATCCTTTACGTGACCGTGGCAGGAATTTTTTTCATGACCGTGCAGCCTTTCGTCAGCCCTGACCTGATCCGCCAACGCTTCTCTAAAGCGATGTCCGACATGTACCGCGAAGAAGTGCCGTTGTACGGCGCGCTGATGGAACTGGTGGAACAGACCAACCGCGAGGTGCTGGCCCGCGAACCGCACATCGCCCGACAACTGCGCAGCACCGGCGAGATCGAGCGCCTGGACATGGAGCGCCACGGCGCCATCCGCGTCGGCACCGGCACAGAGCTGGCAACGCTTGCCCGCCTGTTCGCAGTGATGGGCATGCAACCGGTGGGTTATTACGACCTGACCCCGGCGGGCGTGCCGGTGCACTCCACGGCATTTCGCGCGGTGCATGAAGCGGCGCTGCAGGTCAGCCCGTTTCGGGTATTCACCTCGTTGCTA
This sequence comes from Pseudomonas sp. 86_A, assembly GCF_017491705.1. NCBI lineage: Bacteria > Pseudomonadati > Pseudomonadota > Gammaproteobacteria > Pseudomonadales > Pseudomonadaceae > Pseudomonas > Pseudomonas sp. 86_A. Next base: position 344,589 of record NZ_JAFGYS010000001.1, read on the forward strand.
AGGCTGGAGTTGATCGAAGATCCCGAGTTGCGCGCCTTTGCCGAAGCGGTGCTGAACCAGCGTTCGATCTTTACCCCGCAGGCGCTGAAGCTGATCGAGCAAGCCGAAGCGGCCGGTGGTTTGAATGAGCATGAGGCGGCGGAATTTGTCCTGCAGGCACTGGAGACCTTTCGCTGGCATCACAGCGCGACTGTCACCGCCGCGCAGTACCAGACCCTCAGCGCCCAACACCGTTTGATCGCTGACGTGGTGGCGTTCAAAGGCCCGCACATCAATCACCTGACCCCGCGCACGCTGGACATCGACATCGTCCAGGCGCAAATGCCGGTGCACGGCATCACCCCGAAAGCGGTGATCGAAGGCCCGCCGCGCCGGCAATGCCCGATCCTGCTGCGCCAGACCAGTTTCAAGGCGCTGGACGAGCCGATCGCCTTCACCGACCAGCACGACACCCACGGCAGCCACAGCGCGCGTTTCGGCGAGATCGAACAACGCGGTGCGGCGCTGACGCCCAAAGGCAGGGCGCTGTATGACCGCCTGCTGAATGCCGCGCGCGATGAACTGGGTGACTTCCCCAACGAAGGCAATGCCGCGCGCTACAACGCACTGATGACCCGGCACTTTGGCGAATTTCCTGACAGCGTCGACGGTATGCGTGAGCAGGAGCTGGCGTACTTTCGCTACTTCCCTACGGAAAAAGGCTTGGCCGCGGGTAGTCTCTCGTCAGCATCGCTGGAGGATTTGCTCCGCGACGGTCATGTGAAAGCCGAACCATTGGTGTACGAAGATTTCCTGCCGGTCAGTGCCGCGGGGATTTTTCAGTCGAACCTTGGGGACGCAGCGCAAACGCACTACGGCGAACACTCGAACCGTCAGGCGTTCGAACAGGCGCTGGGGCGTTCGACCATTGATGAACTGGGGTTGTATGCCGAGACGCAGCGGCGTTCGATTGAAGAATGCGCCCAAGCATTGCGGTTGAAACTGAGCTGACCGTGGCGAGGGAGCTTGCTCCCGCTGGGCTGCGAAGCGGCCCTTGTTTTGGGAGCGCTGCGCACTCCAGCGGGAGCAAGCTCCCTCGCCACAGAATCAAGTGCTGCTATCAGCGCAGTCGCGACAACAAGGCGAACGCCGTCTCTTCCGACGACGCCGGATTCTGCCCCGTCAGCAGCAACCCGTCCTCACGGGTGTAGCTCGACCAGTCCGCGCCTTTGGAGAAAACCCCGCCCTTGGCCTTGAGCTCATCCTCCACCAGAAACGGCACCACGTTGGTCAGCCCTACCGCTTCCTCTTCACTGTTGCTGAAACCGGTCACCTGCTTACCGTTGACCAGCGGCTGACCGTCCGCGTCCTTGGCATGGCGCAACACGCCAGGCGCATGGCACACCGCTGAAACTGGCTTGCCGCTGTTATAAAACGCTTCGATCAGCGCAATGGAATGCTGGTCTTCAGCCAGGTCCCACAGCGGGCCGTGCCCACCGGGATAGAACACGGCATCGAAGTCGGCAGCCTTCACCGTGTCCAGCATAACCGTGGAGGACAGTGCCGACTGGGCGGCGGAATCCTTGCGGAAGCGCTCGGTCGCGGCGGTCTGTGCGTCAGGCTCGTCACTCTTGGGGTCCAGCGGTGGCTGGCCGCCCTTGGGCGAGGCCAGCGTCAGTTGCGCGCCGGCGTCCTTGAACACGTAGTACGGCGCGGCGAATTCTTCCAGCCAGAAACCGGTTTTCTTGCCGGTATCACCCAATTGATCGTGGGACGTTAAAACCATCAGGATTTTCATGTCGCTCTCACTCGATGTGGGGAATGTTCGTACGCCTTCGGCGCGCTCGTGAGTGATTGACCTTCGATGCAGGCGGATCGTTTCAACCGCTCGAAACTGGCACTTGGCCTTACTGCGCAACTTCTTGCGCACTTGTCCGGCGAAAACGACCGCCGATCACGCTACAGGCCTTGATTGGCATGGCTCGCAGCCAAGTGCGCAACTTCTTGCGCAGTACTGCGCAAGAAGTTGCGCACTTTCGACCTCGATTGCGCAGAAAACTTCGTCCCAACCGCAGTCCAGAGCCGCTCCACCCCCGGTTCCCGGGACCTTCAACAAACCTGGCACGCTCCTTGATAACAGTCAGGCACCCACCGGGCGATTCCGCCTCCCGGGCACCCTAAATTTATCCGCAAGGAGAGCACCCCATGGCAACACCAGCGTACATGTCGGTTACCGGCGAAAAACAAGGCCTGATCACTGCCGGCGCCTTCACCGCCGACTCCGTTGGCAACACCTACCAGGAAGGCCACGAAGACCAGGTTATGGTTCAGGCTTTCAGCCACGACGTGATCATCCCGCGTGACCCACAATCCGGTCAGCCAACCGGTCAGCGCGTTCACAAGCCAGTGATCATCACCAAGGTCTACGACAAGGCTTCGCCTCTGCTGCAAGCCGCTCTGACCTCCGGCGAGCGCATGAGCGAAATCGTTATCCAGTGGTACCGTACTTCTGCTCAAGGTACTCAAGAGCACTACTACACCACCAAACTGGAAGACGCGATCATCGTCGCCATCAACAACAAAATGCACAACTGCCAGGATCCAGGCAACTCGCACTTCACCCACCTGGAAGAAGTGCAGTTCACCTACCGCAAAATCACCTGGACCCACGAAGTATCCGGTACTTCGGGTTCCGATGACTGGCGTGCTCCAGTCGTTTAATTACGGCTGATCGTTACAAGCATCGACCAGCCCTGCTGGTCGATGTTGTTTACGCCCCTCCAGAATTTCGCGTGCGTTGATCCGCCTGGCGGTAGTCGACGAACGCCGCTGTACAGCACGAGGAACAAGGGATGTTCGCGCCGGCCAATGAAACCCACTTTGCCCTGACCATCGAAGGGCTCTCCGCCGATTTTCAGGTATTCACCCTGACCGGCCGGGAAGCCATCAGCCAGCCTTTTGTGTTTGAGGTGGAGCTGGTCAGTGAGCAGCCGTCGCTGGACCTCGAAACCCTGCTGCACAAACCGGCCTTCCTGCAGCTGTCGCCCGATGGCAGCGGCATCCACGGCCAGATCTATCGCGCCGCGCAAGGTGACTCGGGCAAACGCCTGACCCGTTATTCGGTGACCCTGCGCCCGCAACTGTCGTACCTGGCGCACCGCGTCAACCAACGCATCTTCCAGAACCTCACGGTGCCGAAAATCATCGGCATGGTCCTCGAAGAGCACGGCATCCAGAGCAACGCCTACGAATTCAAGACCGGTTCGATCTATCCCGAACGCATCTACTGCGTGCAATACGATGAATCGGACCTGCATTTCATCCAGCGCCTGTGCGAGGAAGAAGGTATCCACTACCACTTCCAGCACAGCGCCACGGCGCACAAGCTGGTGTTCGGCGATGACCAGACGGTGTTCCCGAAACTCAAGCCGGTGGCCTACCAGCAAGACTCCGGCATGGTCGCCAGCAACCCGGTGATCAAGCGTTTCGACCTGCGCCTGGAAACCCGCACCAGCCGCACCACGCGCCGCGACTACGACTTCGAAAAACCACGCCTGACGCTGGAAAGCGAAAACCGTGGCGACGCCCTGCCCGACCTCGAAGACTACGATTACCCGGGCCGGTTCATCGATCGCGAGCGCGGCAAGCACCTGGCCAAACGCGCCCTCGAACGCCACCGCAGCGATTTCCAGCTCGCCGAAGGCAAGAGCGACCAGCCACTGCTCGTCAGCGGCCATTTCCTCGCCCTGACCGAGCACCCGAAAGCCAAATGGAACGACCTGTGGCTGCTGACCGAAGTCCTGCACGAAGGCAAACAGCCGCAAGTGCTGGAAGAATCGGTGACCAGCGACACCACCGCGCTGAAAGACGATTTCCATCAGGGCTACCGCAACCGTTTTCAGGCGACCCCGTGGGACGTGCCGAACCGTCCACCCCTGCGTCACCCGAAACCGCGCATCCTCGGCAGTCAGAGCGCCGTGGTGACCGGCCCCAAAGGCGAAGAGATCCACTGCGACCAGTACGGCCGGGTCAAAGTGCAATTCCACTGGGACCGCGAAGGCCAGGCTGACGACAAGACCAGTTGCTGGCTGCGCGTCTCCAGCGCCTGGGCCGGCGCCCAATACGGCGGCATCGCTATCCCGCGCATCGGCATGGAAGTGCTGGTCACCTTCCTTGAAGGCGACCCCGATCAACCGCTGATCAGCGGCTGCCTGTACCACAAGGAAAACACCGTCCCCTACGCGCTGCCGGCGAACAAGACCCGTAGCACCTTCAAGACCCTGAGCTCGATGGGCGGTGGCGGTTACAACGAACTGCGCATTGAAGACAAAAAAGGTCAGGAGCAGATCTACCTGCACGCCCAGCGCGACTGGGACGAAAACATCGAGCACGACCAGAAAATCCGCGTCGGCAACGAACGCCACGACACCGTCGAGCAGAACAGCTACACCGAGTTCAAGGCCGAAGAACACCACACCGTCTACGCCGACCGCAAAGTCGAGGCCCGCGCCAACGACCACCTGACCGTGGGCGTGAACCAGCACATCAAGATCGGCACCGGCCAATTCATCGACGCCGGCCAGGAAATCCACCTGAGCAGCGGCATGAAAGTCGTGCTCGAAGCCGGCGCCGAGTTGACCCTGATCGGCGGCGGCAGCTTCATCAAGATCGACGCCGGCGGCGTGACCATGAGCGGCCCGGTGATCAACATGAACTCCGGCGGCAGCCCCGGCAGCGGCACCGGCGCCGCCCCGCTGATGCCCGGCGTGCTGAAACAAGCCGACGCCGACAAAGCCGGCCAGGTCCTGACCCCGGCCCAGATCAATACCCTCAAACGTAACGCGCCGTTCTGCGAAGAATGCGAAAAATGCAAGGCAGGTGCCTGTGCCATCTGATCGACTGACACCCAAGGACTGGCTGGCACAACAGCCGTTACAAACTGGCGAGCGCCTGTACCTGATCGTCAGCGCAGCAAGCGATGCCGACGCGCTGAAAACCCTGTACCTGACCGAACCCACCGCCCAGCTCCTGCCGATCTGGGGCGGCACGCCCTACTCCACCTGGCAACCGGTGATGCCCTACGTCACCGAACTCAAACCGAACTCGGCATTCCTGCCCTGGATCGCCGAAACCGACGCCCTCGACTGGGGCTGGCTGGCCGTCTCACGCGCCGAACCGAACGACGTGTTCGAGCACCTGCGCAGCCTGACACAAGTGAAGATGCCTGACGGGACTGAGGTGTTTTTCCGCTTCTGGGATGGCAGGCATATCTACCCGATTCTGAAGGGGCTGGGAGACAAGGCCGGAGAAGTACTGCCGGTGTTTGAGCGGTATCTGATTAACGGGCAAACGCTGGAGGTTGGGACACGGGTTTTGCCGAAGGTGAAGGATTGGCCGTGGTGGGAAGTGCCGAAGCCGTTGCTGGACAGTTTGACCAAGGAAAACCCTTCGACACTGATTGGCAATCTCCTGCAATGGCTCGAAGAAGAACGTCCGGACATATACAACGCTTGGCCAGAGAACAACCTGAAGCTGAAAGTCAGCCGTTTCGTGCGCCGCCCGGATGCGCCGAAAAACCTTAAAGAAGCACTGTTAAACCACCTGATTCTGGAGCAAGGCTGATGGATCGCGTTGCCTTTGTTGACAACCAACTGAACACCTTCAAGGACAGTCTGAAGTTGTATCAGGAACAAACCAAAACCTGGTACGCGAGAGCCGCCGACAAGGCCAGTCGAGCCGCAGACCTGCCCTCACTGCTAGGCATGGAGCGTGTGATCAAGGTTGGCGACACCAGTAAATCGGTGAGCATGACCGACGGTGATTTCTCCTCGAACGTGGCTCAGTGTCCGCTCCAGGGCCCGCTGCTGATCGAAAGTAAATTCGAGTCGGTCTACGACATCCCTGTCGGTGATATCGAAGTTGAAATCGTCGCCGTGGAAGGCGGTGCAATCAGCAAAGTCAAACTCGACGCTCAAGGCAAGGCGGCGTGGACCGGAGGTATCCCCGGCAAGTATTACCAGATCCGCGTTCACAACGAAGTGACGCCAGCGCAGATTGACACCCTCTTCAGCGCATACAGTGGCGTGACCGCAGACCTCGAAGGTTTCCTGCGTAAAGAGTGGGCAGGGTTCAAGCCACAATGGTCGAACCTTTCCACCTCGGGCACCGCGATGGCCATTGGCACCGGCATTCTTGAAGGTGGCTGGGAGGCCATCAAGGGCGTGTGGGATGGCATCAATCAGGTGCTCGATATTCTGCAGGATCCGGGAAAGTTTGCGAAAGATCTCGGCACCGGAGCAGACGAGCTGATCAAGGTTGCCAAAAGCTCGCCGGACATCATGAAAAAGGCCATGTTGCTGGCCAGTGACGAAGCCGCATTGTTTTTGCTGGTACGCAGTGCAGTGATCTGGCTGGCAGGCTTACCGCCAATGAAGATGGCTGGCGACATAGCGAAAGCGACCACGGCAATGGTCGTCGGCATCGCGATCGACATCGTGATTGGTGTGGTACTGACCATCGCGGCCGAAGGCACCGGAGTTATCTACCTCGCCGCCCGACTGAAGAAGTACGGTGAGTTGGTCATCAACGCAGTCATCGGTTTCGTGAAGTCGCTGTTCAAGATCATCAATGGCTTTATGGAGTACGTCGCGAAGTACACCGCTGTTGCGGCACGAGGCGTGGCGGCGAAGGTTAGAAACGGTATTTCGGAGTTGCGTTTTGACGGGAAGAAAAACGCAAAACTCGCGGATGGCAAAATAGCTGACGATGCGTCCAAACAGGCGAAGACTCACGCCGATAAAAGCGCAGAGCCCGCCGCCGATACCTGTACCAACGGTTGCCCGGTTTCGATGGTGACCGGTGAAGAGCTGTTGACCCTGACCGACGGCCAACTTGACGGCCTGCTGCCGTTTGAATGGACACGCCTCTACCGAACCAGTGCGGTGGAAATCGACTGTGGTCTGGGCTATGGCTGGAGTCATGCTCTGGCGCATCGCATCGAGGTCAATGGCGACGAAGTCATCTGGACCGACCACGAAAACCGCGCAACGCCCTTCCCCCTCCCAAGCGAACAACGTCCGGCAATTACCAACAGCCTGTCGAAGGCCGCGATATTTCTCGGAGACGATCCATCAGAACTGGTTCTGGCGCAGGCAGGCAAACGCCCATCGTTCTACCACTTCCGCTTCAACAGCAAAGGCGCCACCCTGATTGCCATCAGCGACAGCTATGGCAATCGGCTGCACGTTACGCGCGATATTCATGGTCGAATCAAACGCCTCGATAACGGTGCCGGTCGCGCACTGCTGCTGCGTTACGACCGCAAACACATTATCGCTGTGGACTATCAACAGTTCCTGCCAGCGGACAACCTGGAAGATGCCTGGAACACCGTTCAAACGCTGGTGACGTACAACTATGACGCACAGCACCGTCTGATCGAAGCGAAGAACGCAGCCGGCGAAGCCGAGCGTTATCGCTACAACGATCAGCACGTGATTCTGGAGCGGCAACTGGCAGGTGGCGCGGCCTTCTACTGGGAGTGGGAGAACGAAGGCAAACTGTCTCGCTGCATCCGTCACTGGGCCAATTTCTCGCAGATGGAAGCGCATTACGCCTGGGACGATAAAGGCAGCGTAACGGTAACCAACGCCGATGGCAGCGAAGAGGTCTACACCCACGACGACCATGCACGGCTGATCAGCAAGATTGATCCAGACGGCGCCGAACATCTCAAGGCGTACAACGACAAAGGCCAATTGATCGCAGAAAAGGATCCGTTGGGGGCCGTTACCGAATACCGATACGACGACAACGGACTGATGACTGCCGTCATCCCGCCGGAAGACGAAGCCACCACGTACGAATACATCAATGGTTTCGTCAGCGATGTTCATCGCGGCAAAGCCCGTTGGAAATACCAACGCAACCGTCAGGGCGACATCACCCAGCAAATCGATCCGGACGGCAATGCCACGCTGTACAGCTACGACGCCCAGGGTCGCCTGCTGGAGATCCGCCACCCCGACGGCAGCCGCCATCAACTCGGCTGGAACAACCTCGGGCAGTTACTGGAAGAGCGCCTGCCGGACGGAGGTCAACGCAAGTATCGCTACGACGCACTGGGTCGTCAGATCACCCGCCAGGAAGAGTCCGGCGCCATCACCCAATACCAGTGGGATGCGGCCAACCGTCTGGCACAAGTCACGCTGCCGGGCGGCGCAACACGTGCCTTCACCTACAACGCCTATGGCAACGTCACCGCCGAACGGGACGAACTCGGCCGTGTAACCCGCTACGAATACGCCGACAACCTGCACCTGGTAAGCCGCCGTATCAATCCGGACGGCAGCCAACTGCGCTACCGCTACGACAACTCGCGTCTGTTGCTCACTGACATCGAAAACGAGCGCGGCGAGCATTACCAGCTCGATTACTACTCGAACGGCCTGATCCAGCAGGAAACTGGCTTCGACGGTCGTCGCACGGCCTACGAATATGACCTCAACGGGCAGTTGCTAAAGAAAACCGAATTCGGCGATGACGGCAGCGAACTCGTTACCGAATACCAGCGCGATACCGCTGGCCGTCTGCTGGTAAAAACCCTCGCCGATGGCGAAGAAATTCACTACAACTACGACGCCCTGGGTCGTCTGGTAAACGTCGACGACGGCCATTGGCCACTCGCCTACAAGTACGACCTGCAAGACCGCCTCATCGAGGAACACCAAGGCTGGGGCACCCTGCGTTACGAGTACGACAGCGTCGGCCAGCTGAGCCATTGCCGCCTCCCGGATGGCAGCAAACTCGACTACCGTCACCACCCCGGCGGTCTGCTCAGCAGCATCGACCTCAACGGCTCACGTCTGACCGCTCACCAGTTCAGCGCCGGTCGCGAACAACAGCGCCAGCAAGGCTTGTTGCTCAGCCAATACCAATACGATGAACAAGGCCGCCTGCAAGCCCACACCGTCGGCCAGCGAGACAAGAACCTGTTTCAGCGTCGCTACAACTACGACGCTAACGGCAATCTCGCCGGTATCGACGACAGCCGCAAAGGCAATCGCAGCTACCACTACGACCCGCTTGATCGCCTGATCAGCGTGCGCGGCGCCACACCGGAAAGCTTCGCCCACGACCCAGCGGGTAACCTGCTGGGTCAGAACAACGAAGGCACCGCCAACCTCGCCAACGTCAAAGGCAACCGCCTGCTGATGCAGGGTGACCGCCATTACGACTATGACGCCTACGGTAACCTCGTCCGCGAACGTCGCGGCGCCGGGCAGAAACTTGTCACCGAATACCGCTACGACTGCCAGCACCGTCTCATCGGCGTCAGCCTGCCGGGTGGCAGCACCGCGTCCTACAAATACGACGCTTTCGGCCGACGCATCGAAAAAACCGTCGACGGCCAGACCACGGAGTTCCTGTGGCAAGGCGAACGACTGATCGCTGAAAGCGCCGACAACCGCTACCGCAGCTACATCTATGAGCCCGGCAGCTTCCGTCCATTGGCGATGCTCGATGGCGAAGGCCCGCGCAAAGCCACGCCGTTTTACTACCAGCTCGATCATCTGGGCACTCCGCAGGAACTCACCGACTACAGTGGCGAGATCATGTGGTCCGCGAAGTACCGCGCCTACGGTAACCTCGCTGCGCTGGACGTCAGCGAGATTGATAATCCGCTGCGCTTCCAGGGTCAGTATTTCGATGCCGAGACGGGCCTACACTACAACCGGCATCGCTACTACAATCCGAGCACTGGACGGTTTTTGACGCCGGACCCGATCAAGCTTGCAGGCGGTTTGAATAGCTACCAGTACGTGCCTAACCCTACGGGGTGGGTGGATCCTTTGGGGTTGAGCGGTAACTGCCCTGACGCAGATAAAAAGCTACCGCAAGGTGGAACCCCTGGGTCTACTTCGGGAAACACAGTCAAAGATGCTGGACCTTCTGCTCCCCCAGAACCACCGCCTATCGGTCAGGGATATCACAATGAGGTTTATGGAAGTAAGCCAGTAAAACCACAAGATGCTGTAAAACGATGGGAAGATTTCTTAGGTGAGGGGCCGTATACAAATATTCATCCTAGGACTGGGTTACCAGACAACGATAGAATTGTATCTGCCGACGGCAAGAGAAGTATTCGGTATGGCAGCCACGAAATGAATAGCAAACCGAATAAACATCATTACCATGAAGAAACTTGGACATTAGATCTAATAAATAATGTAATGAATGTCGACAACACAGTAATACGGGTTCCACTGGGAGCAAAATAGATGAACATTACGATATCAAGCATAATCAAAAGCACAGCCAACGAAATACTTGTCGAGTATTCAACACCCTATGGGAAAGGCTTTTCAGTATTTATTGGCTCACCCCCTAAAGAAAATCAAATATATGACGTCGAAATCAATATCGATGATAATTTTATTTGGGGAGAAAACCTGACCCCCTCCAAAAAAAACATCCCTTCGATATCATTCGACATATGCCACACATACATCACAGCAGAGTTAATCGTTATTGAGGAAGACGGTTGTGGAGTATTAAAAATGGGAGAATCAATAATACTAATCTCACTTGAGCAAACGAAACAAAGACTCCCGATATTCGTAGATATAATTGCAAAAAAAACCTTCCTCCACCCAACCAACATATGAAAAAATAAAATAACACCAATTTTTTAAATAAAATGTAGCCGACCCTCTGAACAACCTCCACCCTATCGCTATCGAAATTTTACACCTAAACAAACCAAGTATAAATAATAGAAATTTCGAACTCGTGACACATTGACTCTCGAATGAAAATCAGCATAAAACTTAAAGCAAAGTGCGGGATAAAGGGGACAGATTTATTTTAATATCGGCAATGCTTGATGGCGAAGGCCCATATAAAGCTAAGCCGTTCTACTATCAGTTTTATCAACTTGGGATACCGCAAGAACTCACTGATTAAAGCGGCGAGATCATGTGGTCCGCGAAGTACCGCGCCTACGGCAACCTCGCTGCGTTGGACGTCAGCGAGATTGATAACCCGCTGCGCTTCCAAGGTCAGTATTTCGATGCCGAGACGGGCCTACACTACAACCGGCATCGCTACTACAATCCGAGCACTGGACGGTTTTTGACGCCGGACCCGATAAAGCTTGCGGGCGGATTGAACAACTACCAGTACGTGCCTAAACCTACGGGGTGGGTGGATCCGTTAGGGCTGAATAGTGAGTGCCCAAAGAAAAAATCAAAATCTACCGGTAATGTCGGTAACCCTACAGAAAAAGCGAGAGCCAATGAAGGCGGACCTACCGCCCCTGCTCCCGCACCACACGGAGAAAGCACAACTCGAGTCCGGCATTACACCAACAGAAAGGGCTCTACTGGCATCGAGAATGATGGTGTAATCCAAGCGCAGGATAACAATCGTGTCTACGTAGAACCTGCCAATAAAAAGCCTTTGAGCCAACTCGAGGCTGAAGATAAGTATCAAATTGGCAGAGGGCGCGGCAGTGATTACATCGAAACAGATGTGCCCGACTCTCAACTTGAATGGGGCAAGAACCCTAGATACGTCACAATGGAGCTTACGATCATAGGAAATGTGACGCTCGAAAACCCCACATTTAATCGGCGGAAATAATGTTAGAAACCAACAAAAAAATAGTACTTAACGGAGAAGATGCTCTCGAAGTCCTTGCAGATATCGAGTTCATATTAATTTCACTGCACAAGATGGGCAGCTATTACTCCGATAAACCAATCGAAGACTACCAAAAAGCCACCACTGATTTCATTGATAACGAAGGAGTAACCCAACGCCTTGCCAAAATAAGAAAAATCATAAGCAAGAATTTTGATTCAACACTTGGAGATGATGATATGGATGACATTGAGCGCCACATGGAAGGGATTAAATTTTGGAAACACTAACTTAGTTTTCAAACATATAAATCTCAACGGATTTTGCTTATATAGATGCAATCCGCGCCCGCCTGACGCTTACAGTTTCTGGACAGCGGTTAAAGGGAACAGTTTTATTTTCCACTGCCCCCGAAGATAATGAAAAAATTTTTCGCCCTTTTGCTATATTTCAATCTGCGACCAATTAAAAACCCTAGAATAAAAAATATGACAGATTTATTTTTCGCTCAATTCAGATCGGCGAAGAAATACGCAAAAATAAATACGCCCCCTTTTACTCCGGTATACGAGGGTGAAGCTGAGTGCGAACACCATTCATGGACATCCAATATCTGAAGACGCCTTCAAAAAATCAACCAAGAAGAAAAAAATAAGCCATGAACATTCAGAAGATAATCACGCTCGGCGGTAAAATAACTCTCGATGATATCTCCAACCTAGTTGGATCCGACATCACACTTATAATCGACGAATTGAAGGAAGATCTTTTACAGGCATCACTGCCACTCGAGCAAATAATAGATATTGGATGGTACCCAGAATTCAGCGAAGATGGCTCCTTTAGAACTTCACTAATCTCAAATCAAAACTGGGAGTCGCCCATTTACAGCGAAAATGCTAAAACCTGGGTAGAACTTGATAAAGTACTAGAAAAAACTCTGAGCAAAATAAAAATGGCGTAAGGCATTTAAAAAATGAGTTATTTCGACGAAGAACTTGAAAAATAGCTATCGGACTCCAATATCAACTTCGAAAAACTGAAAAGCGAAGCGCACGTCAATTTTATCTTAAATATCAACAAAGCATTTCCATTTTCCGGATCAAAGATCGCCTGGGGCTCATTCCCCAACAGCTTGAGCTACATTAGAAATGATGCGGATCAAGCCTTTATGGATATCACCAATAAAATAACCGATCTCAACATCTCCGAAATAATTTTTATTGGCGACTCTCTCACTGAGAACTCATACAAGATAAGAGTTGTCAACCTCAAAAAAACCTTCTGGTTATTTTCGGAGATTCCTCAACACACTTATTTTTTCTCAGGCGACCTTGGAGTCATTGGCTGTATTAGTAGCGAAGGCGAAATTAATTTTTGTGAGACGCCTCGTAACACTCAGGCAACGGAGTCGTGACCTCTGGGACGACAAAGGGTACGGGGCAAAGGGCACAGATCTATTTTAATATCGGCAATGCTTGATGGCGAAGGCCCACGTAAAGCTAGGCCTTTCTACTATCAGTTTGATCAACTTGGGACACCGCAAGAACTCACTGATTAAAGCGGCGAGATCATGTGGTCCGCGAAGTACCGTGCCTACGGTAACCTCGCTGCGCTGGACGTCAGGGAGATTGATAATCTTCTGCGCTTCCAATGTCAGTATTTCAATGCCGAGACAGGGTTACATTACAACCGGAACCGCTACTACAATCAAAGTAGTAGACAGTTTTTGGCGTCGGATCCGATCCTACTTATCGGTGGGTTGAACAGCTGTACGTACCTAACCCCGTAGGTTGGATTGACCCGCGGGGTTTGACTGGATGGACCGAGCAAAAGAAACTCAAAAGGGGTGATAAACTCTATGAATTCCGAAGAGCCGCCTTCCAAGACGCAAACATGATGCGAAAATTACAACGACAACAGAACCAACTGACGTGAAACGGATCGCTCTTACCAAGGAGGCTCCTAATGGGGGTACCGATTTCGTACGTGGTGCTCAAGGCAATACCGTGATGACGAGAGAGTACCATTATAGAAATCATTGACAATGAACGCGTCGTCATCCAGGAACACTCGCATGGGCACGAAGAATATCCTTCTACACATGCATCGCGCAAACCACACTTTAATGTTAGAGAATACAACCCCGAAACTGGAAATGCTGATCGAACCAAAACACTCCTTCTAAGAAGTGTGGCCAATCATTACGTATTTTGAGTGATCTAAAATGTGGACATCATCAATATCGAACAAAAAACAGTGGACATCTATTTTCGGAGAAACATATTCCCCCTCAAGCATGCGTACGTCTTACGTCATGCTGGACGGAAACTCTATATGCTTAAAATTATCCAGCAAAATAGAGCAAACAGCTCCTAAAAAGTGGCTGGAAAAGAATTACAATGAATATGAATTTCAGCTCTACATAATAGACATAGAAAAATTTAACGTAGAAAACTTCAACTTTAGCGGCACCACCACCTTAAAAATCGAGAAAGAAAACTCAAATTATAAAGTCACAATCAAATTTGAAAATAATTGTATAGCCATATGCCAAGCAAAAAACATCACTGTAGCCAATATTACGGCATACAACAATGACGACGCCGTGTAGCGCAACGCGCTCACTCGATGACTACTCAAACGGACTGATCCAACAGGAAACTGGCTTCGACGGTCGTCGCACGGCCTGAGAGTACGACCTCAATGGGCAGTTGCTGAAGAAAATTGAATTCGGCGACGACGGCAGTGCGTTGGTGACCGAGTATCAGCGCGATGCCTCTGGCCGCTTGCTGGTCAAAGGAATATCATAAAGAACTTCACGACACCATTGAAGACGGTGACAGCTTCAGGAATGACCCAAAGCTAGAATTACAGTATGCAAAATTTAGAAAAGCATATTGGAAAGAACGAGTCAAAGACTTTGAGCGAGCAAAAATCATGTACAACTATCAATATTTGATAACAAAGCTCGAAAACTCCGACGAAGAAACTTTCTGGCTCGGCCCTGCCACTACTGAGCAAATTAGAAAACTCGAAACCATTTTAGGTTTAAAGCTACCTGAAGATTTCGTTGATTTCTTGAGTGTATGCGGTGGCGGAGGAGCAGCCGGCTCAGAGATATGCGGAATTGAGAACAATGATGCGACATTAGATAATGGCGGGAATGTAAGTTACAGCACCGCGTACTGCCGAACCGAGTTTGAACTACCTAGTAACTTTGCCGTCATCTACTTAAAAGATGACGAAATTTGCTGGGCAATTGATTGCGAACCCACGGGGAACGGACAGATCATTAGCTACGATCTATTTAAGAAAAAACAGTCCAAAAAAATAGCAGACAACTTCTATTCATTCTTTGAAGAATACGTCGAACTTAGAACCTAAGTTTTCAACCATGAGCTATCTGATAAGGAGCGGGGGCATTCTACATTCGATTTTATAGGTGTGGTCTACCCCCTATTACTCTGCCATAACCAGGAACAACGCCATGATATTTAAATCATCAGAAAAGCTTACCGATCCTCGCTTTGTTGGATATAGAAGTCTCGGCTTTGGGCGAAACATTAACCTTGCAACCAAAAAAATCGAATTAACTATAAATCTTAGCGATATCCCAGAGCATTCCTTAAAGCAAGCTAACCCCAGAAACCCCCGACTCCGCACCTGGAAAATGGACAAAGATGGGATTCAACACTTGCCGCATTGGCTTGAGCTGCAACGGAGCCAAGGAATTATTCTTAAAAAACATACCTACTCAAGAGAGCCTCACTATCAGAATAGAGAAGATTGACGAGTATTTTTTTATCCGCGCAGAAAATGAAAACTCTCTATTAGAGTTCAAAACAAAATACCCATTACTTTGTGGCCCTTCTGTTTACATGAGCACCCATGAATAAACATCAAATCACACTCGCCAACAACTGGACCGCCACCTTCGAAAACAACGGTGAGTTCCGCATGGGAGCCGAAGGCTGGAGCTTGCTCCTGCAAGGGCCTGACGGCAGAAATATCAGTTACTTCTCGGACCAGATCATTTTGGTCAACGATGACGACGGCGCCCAGGCTAACTCGTGCATTCGCCTATCCAGCGATGGTGTTTACGGTTATTTGAGTACAGCCGTTGATAGCTGCTGGGTCATCGATTTTTCGCGGTGCATGATCGCCCCGCACCGAGTTAGCATCCATCACTACCATGACGCCTACGACGTAAGCGTGGCAGCTTACGAACAACCGGCCTTCAAGCGTGCGAGGCAATATATCAGTGTGGTTGGAAGGTACGTCTATCTGACCTTCCCGCTTACCAAAGATGAAGACTTCCCCAAGGTATGGGAAGAGTATCTGTCCATACGCAAACGCCAACTGGATGAGCTCTATTTCAGAAACTGACCAGTGGGCGCCAATATCATGTTGCGATTGGCGCGCCCTACCCGATCAACTCGTCCGCCACCTCATACTTAACCACCACCCGATTTCGATACAACCTCACCCTCTCCACCAATTCCCCCACCTGCCCCTTCTCCCGCACCTCCCGCCAGATCTCATTCTCCCGATACACCCGCTCCCCCTCCCGCACAAACCGGTGCTTTTCCTGAAACACGTGATACCGATACGCCCGCACCTGATCGCACAGCAACTCACCCTCCAACTGCGTCTGCCCCACGTTCAACTTCAACTGAAAAGTCCGATCCGTCGGGTTATGCAGCACCAGATCAACGTAGTTATAGAAAATCGCCGCGCCGGAACCGAATGGCAGCACTCGCCCCTCGTCCGGAAACGGGTCGAAGCTGTGGTTGGAGCGCTCGACCACCACCAGCGGTGAATGAATGGCCATCCAGTGGATCAGGTTGCTCAGTTGGCAGATTCCGCCGCCGATACCGCTTCGCGCTTCGCCGAAGGACAATTCCATGCCTTCGACGTAGCCGCGTTTGCGGGTGGGGCGGCCAACGAGGCGGCAGAAGGAGAAGTGTTCGCCGGGGGCGATGATGAGGCCGTCGATGGCGGCGACGGCGAGTTTGAGGTTGATGACTTTGTTGTGTTGCAGGGCGAGGTCGAAGTCGCCGAGTTTGCGGATGAGTTTCGAGGTGTGTTTCAGGTAGCGAAATGGCAGACGGTCAGCGCCGGCAACAAGGCGCGCGTAGCGTTTGCTGGAGCAGTGCCAGGCGATCTGGCGGAACAGTCTTTTTTGCCACACGCGCAGCCAGTACAGGGCCGGGTGGTAGAGGGAGAGTGGTTTCATCCGTGATTCTACGGCGGGCGCCGTTTGTTCCTTGAAGCGTGAAAAGAGGCGCGCAGTTTAGCGTGTGGGCCAGCTTCCGTCGTGCCTGAGATGTCTTGGCTCGACACACTTCGACTCACTTGCTGAACGGCAAATTAAGTTTCAACTAAGCTTGCGTCGCTAGCATCCCGGCTCGACAGACACTTGCCGTCGATCAACCGTGGATGAGCTTCCCGACATGAGCCAGTTTGATTTACCAGCCGTTACGCAGCCGAATTTCAGTCTTGTATTGGTAAATTACAAAACCCCGGACATCACCCGCATGTGCCTGGAGCTGTTGCGCCAGCACGTTCAGGCACAACGCATTCCGGTATGGGTGGTGGACAATGATTCGGCGGATGCCAGCCTCGATTACTTGCGCTCGCTGGACTGGATCAATTTGATCGAACGTCCCTCCCCCGGCAAAGAAGCCGGGCATATTGCCCATGGCAAGGCGCTGGACATGGCGCTGGAGAAAGTTGAAACCGACTATCTGTTTCTGCTGCACACCGACACCTTTGTCTATGACAAGGAAGTCTTTGTGATGATGCTGAATGAGTGCACGAAGACTTCAGGGATCGCCGCAGTCGGGTGTGTCGAACAGATTAATCGTGGAGTGTTGAGAGACACCTGGCGATTAACTTCGCGCTTTTGCAAACATTATGTCCGTCGGGCCAAAACCTCATTGGGTTTACGCAGCAAAGAGCCGAAACCTTATCGGGAAACTCATCTCAAGAGTTTCTGCACGTTGTGGAACGCCAAGTTGATGAAGTCCCACGGACTGCACTTTTGCATGGATGACCGAGTACCCGGTTATACCCTGCAGGATCAAATGACAGCGTTGGGCTACGGGATCAAGCTGCTGGCGCCGCGCAAGATTTTCCGCTATCTGGATCACATCCAGGCAGGAACCGTCGCAGCTGCCGGCACCTACGGCAAAAACCACCGCCGGACCAGAATGTACGAGGCCACCCTCAAACGCTTTCAGGGGCAGGCATCGGCTTGATCGCGAACACAAAAAAAGGGCGACTTCAAAGTCGCCCTTTTTTTATCTGAAATTGTATACATCCGCTCCGAAGAGGTGTTCGCCCAGTGTAATGGCCTGGCAATCCATGCACCGGTAAAGAGCCCTGACACTGGGCGAACGGGAAGGATTTTAATAGAAGTTGGCAGATATGTCGTCGTACACAAATGTAAATTTTATGTACGAAGAAGTTAATAGATATTTATCGACGATTACCTTTCATAAAACTTTCGACGCAAGGCACAACACCTTTCAGATGATTGTTCTCATACAATAATCTGTACAAGAACAACCCTCTTGTAGAGTTAATGCTCAACTTTCATGCTGACTGGTCACTTTTAATACATCGGTATAAGTGACAACTACGCTCTGCCCGACTTTCAGATCTTTCAGCTTGGCTTGGATTTCCGGCTTCTTCACGTCGAAGATTTTCGACTGTCCCTGAGGGTTCTCCAGGGTGACCTGATTATTCTTCAAATCAATTTTGGTGATTTTCAGCTGCACCTGAATCTGCCGGTACGCTTCACCACCCGGGTTTTCACTGCCCGGCGCATTGCGCAGTTCGCCCGTACGCTCGACGGTGCCAGGCAGACCTTTATCCACATCGGTGTCGAGGTAAGCGGCGACAGAACGTTGAACTTCGAGTTTCACCAGGTCGCCGACCTTGAGATTGTCGAGGTTTTTCGCCTTGTCGCTCAGCTGAACATGGACTTGGCGACCTTCAGCACCTTCGAGCACGACCTGATGGTTGGCCGCGTCGACGACCAGCACTTTGGTGGTGACCTGATCGGCCTCGACGGTGGCGGACAGCGGAATATCGGCCGCCATGGCGCCGAAGCTGGTGGCGGACAATACGGTTGTGAGGGTGATGGCCTTGGCCAGAGCGCGAAGCTTCATAAGCGGTACTTTCCCTGTAATGAGTGGCAGCAACCGGCACCAACGTGTGTATGGCGCCGGAGGTGCCACTGAGCATAGACGGTGCTCAGGGCTTGGCTTTTGTTTGTGATGCGGCGGTCTCTTGCGCGGTGGATTCGCCGCTGGCGGTGCCTTTGCTGCTGTCCTCGCGCTGTTTGGGGTCGGTCGGGCGCAGGGCGTCGTTGTCGCGCTCGGTTTCTCCCGGTGGCCGCGGTTGGTCAGGGTGTTCGCTGGGGGGGACGGGTTTCATGGTGGGCTCCTCAGGCTTCAGGGTCGTCCAGTTGTTCAGGACTGAGATAAATACCAAGGGGAACGTGAGATAAACCTGGGCCATTCCGGGATAGGCTGGCACAGGTTGGGATGGTTTGTGTAATTCCGTTGCAGTGGGCGCAATAAAGACGCCCCGCTTAATCGTCTGTGAGCGGGGCAAACATATCGACCTGGCGGCGAGCCATCTCCTCCTTTCGGACGGCTTTGACGATCTTGTAAATCCACTGAATCGAAACGCCATACGTGCGAGCCAGGTCGCTGTGATTGGAGCCGTTGAATTCGTCGTAGATCTGGCGATCCCGACGACTCACCTTGACCGACAACCCCATGGGGAAATAAACGTTCTGACCTCCCCAGTGAGCCGCCATGCGGTCAGCGATTTCCTGCGCGACGTGGCGAGCGCGAGGCTCCTCCATCATCACCAGCTCACAGAGCGCGACCGCGATGTGTTCGGTGAGGTCTATCAGCAGTTCAGGCCCCTTGCTTCTGATTTCGCTCATACATCCCCCCTCACGGCAGCACTGGCCCGCGCAACGCGCAGGTGCCATTGTTTCAAGTTCTCGATCACCCGGCTGGCCTGCGCGGCGGTGAGCCATTGCAAGGCCGCAACGCCGGTCATGTTCAGCACAAACTTTGCCAGCGCTTCCTCGGATGAATCGCGAACCGCGCCAAGCCCGTGTAGCGTCAGCCACATTGACCGTATTTTCTTGGACTGCCCGTCGGCCGCCTTCGGGCGTTGACTCGCTGCTTTTGGACGGACTGTGAAGCCGCGCTGCTTGAGCTGTTCCAAAACCCGCTGAAGGTTTGGAACGCTCAAGTCTGCGGAAGACGTCGCGCCGTCCAATCCAGTCATGCCGGCCAACATCAGGCGGAACGTGTCGTCATCCATGCGCAGCTCGCGCCGGGCGACGTGGATCAGCTTGATCAGAGACAGGCGGGCCAAATCAGCAGGCGCTTTTTTCACTGCGCACCCCCTGACCGTGGCCGTGTGGTGATCTGACGGTCATCGCGTGAGTGGTACAGCCGCTGCCGGGCCCGGCTGCATTCGGTGTGATTGCCGACAACGCGAGGCCGTTGGCATTGATCGCAGATCGCTTGGAACTCCATAACACCAGACTTGAGTTTCCCTGTGCTTGTAGTCGCCATTCTCAAACCCCCGCCGTCAGACGTGCGCGGGGCTGGTGACTCACAGCCTGGTGCAATTGAGCCGACTTGCCCGCCATGTAGCCTGCTGACACGGCACCTTCGTCCCTGGACTTGAGTTTGCGGCGTTTGAGTTCAGTGGTTTCCACATCCGGGTGATGTTTGTCCATGAACGCTTCGATGGCTTCGGCGACGTTGTCATCTACGCCCGCGAACTCATCAACCTTTTCGTAGACCGCATCAATCCAGCCATTGGCGAAGTGATCTCCCCTCGCAACCTTCGTGGAGCGCTTGCACCGCTTCTGCTTTGGAAGAGAGAGAAACTCACGACGTGCCTTTTGAAGTTGTCGCACCAGTACTTCATAGGCGTAACCGGTCAGCTCGGGCGCTGCTGCGCACCCCACGAACAAGAATCCGCCGCCGTGCCACCCATGAGTAATAAGCACCCGTGTACCGAATGCGTGGGCGCACACTTGAGCCAGTCGCACGCGCCAAGTGGGCGGCACGCCGTCCGAACCGGCGGCGATTTTGACCTCGCAAGCCATGCTGGCTAAAACGTCGCCCATTTCGAGGTTGTACAGCTCCATCAATTTATGGGCCTGACGCAGTGCTATCTCAGCTTCGTTCGGGTTGCTGGTTTTAGACTTCGCCATCTCCAGGCATTTTTTGATTTTTTCGAGCGTGCGGTTGTTATCCACGTCACACCCCTGCCAAATCAAGTGGAATGGCTTCGTACCGATCCGTGTCGCCAACGCGCTTGTAAAAACGGATGTAACTCCGGCTGCCCGCGACCTGAATCGCATCGCCGATAGCCTCCATCGCCTTTTTCCAACGCGGGTCGTCGATTTCGTGGCGGCGTAACGACAGAATTCGAGCCGTCCGTAACTCCCCGTTACGGTCGGCCCGGAATGCGTCATTGATCAGGACTTTGACGCCTGGGTGCGAGTTGGCCGTCCATTCATGCGCGCATTCATCGAGCAACGCCTTGGCTGACTGGAGGTGTTCGTTGAACTCGATCTGATCCTGGTTGGCCCGCATCAGCTTGTAGCGCCCATCGAAACTGATCAGGGTCAGATTGCCCTTCGTGCCACGCGAAACGACGCCGTACTGTTCTTTGCTGATCTGTAGCAGCGCGTCAATTTCACCGAAAACCTGCGCCTTGAATTTGAGCAACATCGCGCTGATGGCCATGGCCTGGTCGACGGCTTCGATCACCACCTTGTCGCGTAACAGATCCGTAGGCTTGATGGAGGCCTCGGGCACCATTCGCCCGAGCGCGTCGACGCGGTAACCGGCCGGGACTTGCAAAGCGTCATTGTTGGTCATTGTTTTTATCCTTCAGAATTTGGCGGAGCTGTTCAGCCGCACGCCGGCAAGTTTCATCAGCGCCCAAGCCGCCGACCTGTACGACCACACGCTCAGCACCGCCGGATTTGTCGGTAACGGTGACTAGCCAATCGCTGACCCGGTTGTAGCCAATCTCCAGCCACAGGAAAGGCATCGCCGAGTGCGCCTGGTCGAAGGCGTCCAACAGTTCAGCCTGACGTACAACGCGTTCACCGGATCGAAGGTCGAGAGCGGTCAGTGCCCTGCGAAGATGCCGGCCGGCATCGTAAAACCGGCTTTCTGCTATTGCGGCGCTGGCCGCCGCCAGATGCTCAGCCGGCGCGGATGGGCGGTGGACATGCTCCAGCACCGTTGAAACGTGATTCATGGCGTCTTTCCACGACATGGTCGGCAGCTCCGTCCATACCGCGTCTTGCAGGGCCTCAATCGAGGCGTTCAGGGACTGGCTCATTTGTCCTGCTCCTTTACCCGCGTGAACCAAACAACGCCGACGCCACGGATCGATGCGGTATTGCGTGCAAGCCGGCCTTCGGCGTGGCACCGCATGCTCCGAAGTTCATGCCCAAAGCGGCGTGACAGCAGATCAAGGCTGTCGGGATCTACAAAAATCTTGTTGTCTGCAAGCACCAACGCCTTGATGACGATTCCCGCCTCGCGCATATCGCGGGTCAGATCGTTGAACGCCGCCAGTTTCTTGGGGAATTCTTCGGCAAGGATGCTCAGCGGCTGGGCCGGAGCCGGGGCTGGTACGAGATAGAGTGCGGCCATGTCACACCCCCTTGACCACATCGGCAGTAACAACTGGCACGCCGAGGCTCGCGGCGAGGTTCATTGCTGCGATCATCAAATTGCCGATGGCCAGCGGGTAAAGGAGCGAAACGACTTCATCACGGCCGCCGCTGCGTTTCGGCTGAGACAACCGTGCTGCTATTGCCTGAATGCCGCCTTCGTCGATGACCTCGGCGAGCGCCTTGCCGGCCCGGTCGAAGCGGAACTTCAGAAACTCTTCAAGCCGAGCCGACTCAATGGGCGTCAGCGTGACTCGCTCACAGCGCTGCACGACCTCACGCACATCGGCGTTGCGCTCGCTCAGTTTCACGCCCAGTTCGGGCTGGCCGATCATGATGATGCTGACCAGTTTGGTGAAGCCGACCTCCAGTTCAAGGATGCGTTTGAGATGTTTGAGCGTAGGAATCGGCAGGCTGTGGGCCTCTTCGATGACCAGGCAGTGGCGGTAGCCGGCCGCATGGGACTCCTTCAATGCTTTGTGCAATTGAGCGAACCGCGCCTCGGGGCTGCTCTTGGGTTTGGCCAACGGCGCAACGGCCGCCATCATCGACTCGGCAATGTGCGTGCTTTTCAGGGATTTGCCCTTGGTGTCGTTGTCCTCAGACGCCAATACGTAGGGCTCAATGATGATTACCGGGTCGTTGTTTTCGGCGATGCGGTTCACCAGATCCCGGCGAAGCGTGCTTTTTCCCGCGCCCGATTCCCCCTCGACCGCGAGGAAGCCGCCGTGACGGGCCGTCTGGTACATCACCTCACGGACATAACGAATATCAGGGCTGACCCACATGTCCTGGGCGCACTGCAACTCGTCAAAGGGGTCGCGGAACAGGCCGAACGCTTTACGGGTATTTGGCTGAATAGTCTGTTTTGGCAGTAACATAGGTTCGTCCTCCCCGGACGGCTCTTTCTTAAGGGCCGGATCTGCCGTGTTGGCGCACGGCAGATCCACTTCTTCAAATGCGTTGGCGATATCGGCGTCATTTGCGCCGGACTCGGTCAGGAACACACGAATGCGCCCCTGTAGTTCGTCACTGTCCAGACTGCGCGGCCATTGGCCGTGGTTCAGCAACTGGGCGACGGTGGCGCCGCTGACGCCCAGCGATTCGGCCAAGGCCGATTGAGGGCGGCCCACCCCCTGCAAAACGTGTTTTAGTTTCAACATCACTCACCTCCAACCGCAGCCAGTACCAGGCTGAACGGTTTGCGCATGACCTCAACGGGTCGTTTCAGCTCAGCCTCTATGGCGTCGAGCTGCTCTTCGGGAACTCCTTCCGGGTAACGCTGCTGCAGCCAACCAAACGTGTCGGCCGTCCAAAGGTTGCCCAGGCGCGGGCGCAGAAGCTTCGCGGCTTCGACGTGACTTAGCGGGGCAAGCTCGACAGTTGGGGCGTTGACGTTGAGGCTGGTGCCGCGCCGTGGCATGTAGGCCGGCAGCACGGTGTCGTTTACGTGTTTGTGCGGGTCGATCAGGCCGCCGAACGGAATAGCCTTGGCCTTACGGGCCGCTTCGGCGTCCGATTGATTGGTAGTGCCCGTAGCGATTTGCTCCAGCACCTTGCGGGACAACTGGGCAGGCGTTTCGGCATGGCGTTTGTACGTCTCACCGATGGTTGCGGAGGTCTCGGCAAAGCCGAATTCATCGACCCCGATTCGCTCGATGACGTGGTAGTTCTCACGACCATCGTTTCCGACCAACACGGCAATCGCGGTGTCCTTGTCGCGCCAGCAATTTCGGGTAATCAGCAGTTTTTCGCCGACCATCACGTCTGGCACTGTGCTGACATCAAACTGAGCGCCCCGGAACGAGACACGCAACAACCCACTGACTTTGCGGTGTTCTGGCGTGCTGACAGCCAGTTCACGGCAGACTTCAACGCTCGGGGCAAGGCGTAGATGTTCCTGGCGGATCAGTTGCCAGACGCCGTAACGGGTGCGCCGGGTGCGGGTATGAATGGAGGTCGCGTTGTAGTAACGCATCCACTTGCCGGCCCACGCGTTGATCTGCTCCAGACTTTCAGCCGCCCCAAACTTGAGGGCGCTTTCGAATTCCCGTTCAACGATGTTGTGGGCTTGTTCAACCTGTCCCTTCGCCCGAGCATTGCCGACCTGGTTGATAATCAGGTCGATGGACATAGCGCGGCAGAGGTTGCGAAAAATGCCGCTGGTCATTGCCGCGCCGGGGTCGGTCATCAACATCCACGGCACGCCGTGGAACGGATCTGATTCGCCGCGTTTCTGCATTGCGTTGATCAGGACATTGCACAGGTTCTCGGCGGACTCCGCGCCGAGTACATACTCGACATACAGAGTGCCGCTGGTGTGGTCTGTAATCACGTAGCGCCAAAGCCGCTGGCGCTCGATCTTCTTCAGATTGCCGGGCTTGCCGTCGTAGAACTCGGCCTTGTTCATCACCCGCGCCCCGTCATCGGCCAGATAGAACTGAGTCGAGATCGACGCATCCACCTGCCAGACGTGGTTGGGGTGCTTGCTGGCCAGCGACACCGCCGGGGCATCGTGCAGTAACTGTTCCGGGTGCAATTTGTAAGCGCGGAGTGCCCGGCTGATTGCGCCGCAGGTCAAGGGGATGAATACGCCCGTTTCTATATCCACACGGCCGGCCATGATCAGGTTGTTACTCCGCAACCGTTCGACCGCCCGTTCGATAGTGGACAACTGCTTATTGTTTGCGCGGATCGACTCCAACAGGACGGCAGATATCAGCCGCGCCTCTTCAATCGGCAAGGCGCTGCAACCTGCATCACTGCGGCGCTTACGGGGTTTGGCCACGCGGATCTCCTTCAGCTTGCGCTGCAGGGTTTGGAGGGACACACCCAGCTCGGCCGCGCCCGCCTGGTAAACGGCGGTACGCTGACCGTGCGGGGCGTTCTCGGCGCGTTGGGCGATTTGGGCCAACTGCTGGATCTGTACCGGATTCATGGCTTAGGCCTCGGCCGCCGTCATCCACACCGGGGGTTCACCACCCGCGTGTTCGGGCAGGTTGAACTCGCTGCGAACGGTGGCGAGGGTGACTTCCAGTTGCCGAATCAGATCCGCCTGATAGGCACGGTGGTCTTCCCCATTTGCGGCGCCGTGGTCGGCCATCTGTGAAAAGCCACTGCGCAACTCGCCAAGAATCTTGGCCTCGACTTCGAACTGAATGCCGGCAAGTTCGCCACGGAGTTCTTTGATGACTTCAGCCGGCGTTGAGGCTTGAATGCGCTTGCGGTTCTTCTCCAGCTCCTGCCTGGCACTGTCCAGCTCCTTGGTTTTGCTGGCCATGACTTCGCCTTGGGCTTCGTAGTCGGCGTTGACGTCGTCGAGCCGCTGAGTCAGCGCCTCCTTCTCCTTGGCATGTTTGGCAATGACCTCTTCTGCAAGCTCTATAAAGGTTTCTTTATCGCCAGCCTTGGCGGCTTCGATGAGCGCCACTTGTTCGTCCTGTGGAAGGCGGCGGTACTGGCGCAGCTCGCGGTAACCGATGCCCATGCGTGACATCGAATCGAGTGCCTCCTCGCCAAGAGTGCGCAGATTGGCAATGTCTTCATCAACCTGCTGACGCGAGCGTCCAAGCAGCGAGCAGAACTCGTCCCATGTGCCGGTGAACTGCTGACCGTCAGCAGTTTTCTTACCGCTCAACGCCCGGTAGAGCTTGTTTTCCTTGACGTACGCGAGTTTGGAAGTGCTGACCGTCAGCGAAAATTTCGCGAAAGAGTCGGCCATTTGGGCTTGGCCGAGCAGTTGATTAACAAGGTCGCGCTCATCGCTGTGAGAGGCTTGTAGGATTGCCATCGCGTTCTGGTTGCCGGTCAACATTTCGCCATCCAGAACGGGCAGCTCCGGGCTATCAACGGGTTGGGTTTTTGTACGAGCCATGGGCTTCTCCTTAGATCTGCGAGCCAGCGGCAACCCGCTGAGTGATTTCATGCAAGCGGCCGGTCACACGGGCCATGTGTTCGGCGTGTGATTGGGCGATTTGGAGCATTGCGATGGAGTGGGCGAATCGGCCGTTATCCAGCTTCACCGCAAGACCTTCCTCGATCAGGACTTGCACAGCCCGAGTAACGTTGCTCGGACTGTCGCCGACCAGCTGAGCCAGCTCGGCGTTGCTGAGCCCGGTAACCGTGTGGCCCTTTAATGCTTTGAGAACGCGCAACACTCGGCCCGCGCTGGATACGGTGCGGGTCATGGCCGCTCCTCCAGTTCAAGTTGTGGGGTTTGGGTCTGGCTGACGTTGCCCTTGTGCCAGGCAAGGCCTTCCATTGCGGCCTGAATCGCGGCCAGGGTTTCTTCGGCTTCGCAGTTCTGCGAGTAGAACGCCAGCAGCCGTCCGGCCGCGGTGGTGAGTAGTTCTTGCAGGGCCTGGGTGTCCTGCGCGGCGCAGTTCCGGCCCGTTGGGATATCGATAGTCAGGCGGCCCGCACTGGCGGCAATCCACCGGGTGACGTAATCGCAACCACAGGCACGTTCGTAAGGCCGGATCAGGTTGGCCGGCATGCGGCCAGTTTGTAACCATTTGTAGACCGACCAATGATCCGCGACCCCCATTTCATCGGCGATCCGATCCACGCTCTTGTTCTGGATTTCCTTGGCGAAGTCCTTGCACAGCTCAAGCGCGTGGCGCAGTGAGGTTGGCTGCATGTTTTTCCAACGACGCCGGCTCATTGGAATGTTCCTACACGGGCGTCTTCCAAACAAAAAGCCGGTTTGCACATATGCAAAAGGATTACAGCGGGTGCAAATTTTTGGGGTACATTCGCAAACGTGGACATGAGAAATGACCGACCAGATTGAAAGGCTAGAGGCTCAAGTGAACGCATTGGCGCAGGGCTGGTTACGCCTGGCCGCGATACTTGAGGTTGAGGGGTTGGTAGCGCCGGGGCGGATTGACCGAGCGCTTCGCCCCATTCAATGGCCGGGACAACCGATTGAGGCCGAGGCAACGAAAACACTTGCCTGGCTGTGCGATCAGTTGGCCGATGCGCGTGACGCCCGCCGGACGCTCTCTGGAGGGTGATCATCAGGCGGCCATCGCTGGGGAAGGTTTGAGGCCGAGCTTGACGGCAATGTCATGCGCCTTGCCGTAGTTGGCTTTGGCCTGGCCGTTGAGTACGCGATAAACCTCGTTGCGGGTGTAGCCGTTTTCGGTAGCCCAATCGGTGATGGTTTTGCCGCGCTGACGGAAGCTTTCTTTCACCTGGTCGGCGGTTAGGGCTTTGGCATGGGTGGCCATGGTGGTGGCTCCTGTGATGCAAAGATGATTGCTGTTTGTTTGAATTATTTTGGTGGGATATTTACACCGTGTCAAATGATTTGGTGGAACATTTACACCTTCGCCTGCGCGAAGAAATTGACCGCTGCGGCCTTTCGTTGGCCGCAGCCTCCCGTGCTGCGGGCGAACCAAGCCCGCAACGCTTGAAAGAAGTCGTGTCTGGCCGGCAAAAATGCCCGGCCGATTTGCTGGCGAAACTGTTGGTTGTGGGGGTGGATGCGCAGTACGTCTTGATCGGCGAACGCGTTCAGGCCGCGCGACCGCAGATGGCGCCGGATGAGGAAATGTTGCTGGATGGATACCGCGCACTCGATGCGGCCAGTAGGAAACGAATGCTTGCCAGCATCATCTTGGGCGAGCCAGGCGGCGCCGTGGGGGCACAGGCGCCAACAACGACAACAACTGTGTCTGGCTCAGGTAACCGTGTAGCAGGAAGGGATTTTCATACGAAGGAATGAGGTGGGGAGATGCACATAGACGGACATAACAACAGGGTCGCAGGACGCGATTACTACGAAAAGGCCACGTTGAATTTGACGCCGGAGCAACTCGCGCAGCTGTCCATCCGGCCCTGCATAAGCTGCGAAACCAGGCTCGTCCCGGCAGGCGGACGGGTTTGCAACCACTGTCGACGCGAAGCCTTGGCGCAAGAAAGTCGCGATAAGTTGGCAGCCTTTGCATTTGCCGTTTTGGTGGTCTTGGGCTTATTGATCATGTGGGCCAACAAAAACGAGATACGCATCACCCCATCCTTTCTGTTCGAACTGGGCATGGTGTCGGCGGCACTCGTAGCTGGGGTCGTCGCACTATGTGTTTTGATTCGGTTAATTTGGATTGACCACGGCGATGACATCGTTAAAGCGCTCGGCCAATGGTTGATTCGCCTGTTCAGATTGTAATCTTCAAATCGCGGCTGTTTTGCACTGCCGGCACTAGAAAAATAAATACGCCAATCACCGAGTGATAGAGCTAGGAGCAATCACGATGACACAAAAAAACAATGATAAGGGCCCAAAGCCCGACGGGAATGAAAAACACCGGGTAACCAATGACCAGGGGAGCAACAAGAGGGGCGAAGTTCACCGTAAATCTGGTTTTCCTGAGGTAGTCGATACAGTTGCCCCCCCTTCGAGAAAACCTGATAGCGGAGGCGGCAATGGAGAGCGAAGCTGATCTTCGTCAACGTTGGGATCACATGTTTTTCGGAGTTCGTAGATCCGCTCGATATCATCAATGTCGACGCCGTTTCTATGACCGAGTCGACCGGCTCTACAGCATTGCATCGCTAGTTTTTGGATCGGCCGCATTTGTTAGTGTGCTTCAGGGCCATGACGCAAAGATTTTTGCGCTCTGGGCGTCCGGCTGCGTTGCAGTCTTCGGGATTGTTAATCTGGTCTGGGGTAGCGCAATGCGCGCACGCGACCATAGCGACTTCATGCGCAGATACGTCCAACTTGAGCAGCGGATGCTGCAGCCCCCGTCAGAGGCTCTTTTGAAGTCCATCGCTGAAGCAAGATTGGGCATCGAATCAGATGAGCCCCCTGCATTGCGTGTACTCGACTGCATTTGTCACAACGAACAAGTGCGGGCAGATGGCGGCTCTCCTGATGAGTACGTGCCAATCGGCTTTTTCCAACGACTCTTTTCTCCGTTTTTTGACATTTGCGCGCACTCGCTTACGAAGGTCAAAGACAAGTCAAAGCCGTAAGGCGATGGCTCTTTAAACTCGATTAAAAGCCCTCCTGTACCACGCCGCCCATGATGGCGGCGTGTGTATCTCTGGCGCCCGGAAACTGCGGCGCCGCTACAGGAGGCGTCCATGCGACCCGAAACCCCTCGCGGTATCCGCAACTTCAACCCCGGCAACATCCGCCACGCCAAAGGTGTCCGCTGGCAGGGAATGGCCGCCGCCCAGTCTGACGCCAGCTTTGTTCAATTCACGGCGCCACGCTGGGGCATCCGTGCCATTGCCCGCGTGTTGATCACCTACCAGGACAAGCGTCAGGCCGCCGATGGCAGCCGGATCGATACGGTGCGCGAGATCATCGAGCGCTGGGCGCCGCCAACCGAAAACAACACCGAGGCCTATGTGCTGACCGTGGCCCGCGCCTTGGGCCGCGCCCCGGACTCAGAAGGCGTAGACGTCTACGATTTCGATGTCATGCGCGTCCTGGTGTCGGCAATCGTCCGCCATGAGAACGGCCCCGGCCCGCTGCCCGGCGGCGGCTGGTACGGCGATAGCCTCATTGCCGACGGGCTGTTGCTCGCGGGCATAGAGCGCGGCGTAACTCACGGCAAAACCGTGGGGGCGCCCGCATGAGACTGATCAGCAACTGGCGCCGTTGCTACCGGCTCTACAGTGTCCAGTTGGGGCTACTGATTGCGCTCCTGGGGTTCGCTCAGCTTCAACTGTTGCCCATGTGGGAGGCTCAGCTTTCGCCCGCCGCATACGCCGCACTCAACAGCGGGTTGGCCCTGACGCTGTTCGTTGCCCGGCTGGTGAAACAGGGGCCGGATCAGGAGGCGCTCAAATGAGGCTGAACCTGTTCGGCCGGGCATTCACCGCAATGCTTGCCGGCCTTTTTAGCAGCCATTCGTGGGCCGCTCCTTATTCGGCTCTCGGCACATGGGGCGGCCCCCAAGTTGTGCGTTTCTACCGCCATGGCAAAACCGGCGTTGCCGCTGCCAAACGCCAAGCCCGTAAAGAGCGCAACCGCCGGAGGCAGCGTCATGGGCGCGCTTGAGCCGTTTGTGTGGCCGCGCTCGGCCCGGATTCTCGCCATCGTTTTCGCCTGTTTGGTCAGCGCTGTTGCGGGCGGCGCTGCCGCCGCAGGCTTTGCGTACAGCTACGCAAAGGCGCTTGGGGACACAAGCCTGGCGAACCTCAAAACCCAACTCGCGGAAAAGGCTACGGCAGCGGCGAACGAAAGCCGCGTTCTGCTGCTGCAGCAGGTCACCCGCGCCAACGAAACCGAGGCACTGCTGAGCGCAACCATTGCGCAGCATGCCGAAGAAAAACGTCAGCTCCAGGAGCGCATTCCCCATGTATCGACGCAATACATTCCAGCGCCTGGCGCTGCCGTTAAGCCTGTTCCTCGTTGCGTGTTCACTGCTGGCTGGGTGCGCGACTTCAACGCCGCCCTCGGCGTGCCCGCCCCAAGAACCGCCGCCGCTGCCTCCGCTGCTGAAAAAGCGGCCTGGCCCGCCGCCGGCTCTGACGCCGAACTATTGGAAAGCGGCGTCACTCCGTCCGACATCCTCGCCCACGCCCAAGACTATGGCCTGTGGGCCCGCAGCAACCTTGCCCAGCTCAACGGGCTGCTCGATCTACAAGAAAAGGACTGACGCCCTATGGATGTAGGCGATGTTGCGGATGACGACAGCCAAGAGGCGATACAGCGGGCGCGCCAGAGCGGGATGTTCATCCGCTCCGGCGTTTCCGCCTACCGCTGTGAAACCTGCGGCGATGCGATCCCGGAGGATCGGCGCCAAAACGAACCGGGCACAGAACACTGCGCCGATTGCATGGACGCTCTGAACCACCAAACACGACGGGGCTTTCGATGAACCTGAACGAATTGAACTTCGGTTTTCAAACCGTGCAATGGCTGATCCTGACGGTTCTCGGCTTTTACACCTGGCTGACCAAACGCCAAGCGGCGAGCGCTCAGGAACTGCTGGAGTTGCGCACCCGGATCGTCGCGCTCGAGGAGCATGTTCGCCACCTCCCTGACCAGACCGCCGTGACCGACCTTTTGGGCGATATGAAGGCGGTGCGCGCCGAGCTTTCCGGGGTCAAGGATGCGCTTGGCCCTTTGGCCCGTTCGCTGGATCGGATCAATGACTACCTGCTGCGAGACAAGACATGACCCAATATTCCGACTTTTTGCGCCAAGACATGCGGCTGGTGATCCTGCGGCTACTGGTCGAAATGCCCGGCTACCGCGCCAACAGCTCGGTGCTGAACACGGCGCTCGACAACTACGGCCACACCGCCAGCCGCGACCAGGTGAAAACTGAACTGCAATGGCTGGCCGAGCAAGGTGCCCTCAGCATTTCCGACGTGGGCCCGGTACTGGTAGCGACCCTCACCGAGCGCGGGCAGGACATCGCCGCTGGCCGCGCCCGTGTGCCAGGCATCAAACGGCCGGGGGCCTGACCATGGCGGGCAAATCCTCGATCAACCGTCTGCCTCCCATGGTCAAGGCGTACATCCAAAAGCTGCTGCGCGACGACCGGATGACGCTCGACGACATGTTGGCCGATATCCGCGCGCGGTTCCCCAACGAGAAAGCCCCGAGCCGTAGCGCGTTGGGCCGCTTCAAAGTGGGCTTCGATGAGCTGACCGAAAAGGCCCGCCAGCAGCGAGAAATGGCCGAGGCATTTGTGGGCGCGTTCGGCGAGGACTCTTCGGACAAGACCGGCGCGCTGTTGGTCGAAGCCATCTCGACGCTGACCTATCAGGCCGCCATGGGCGCGCATGAAAAAGATGAGGTCACCATTGCCGAAGTGTCGGCGCTCGCCCGCGCCGCCAAGGCCACCATGGAGGCGCGGACAATGAGCGTGAAGGAGCGCCAGACCATCGAGCGCGCCGCACGCGAACGCCTGCTCCGCGAGCAAGAGGCCGAGCTGGACAGCGCCGTGAAAGCCAAAGGCATGACCGAAGAACAGGCCATGTTCTGGCGCCAGAAATTTCTGGGCGTGAAGCAATGAAACCCTCGAATAGCACCCTGCGGGTTGTCGAGTGGGAGGAGCTTCCGCCAAGCGTTCGGGAAATTCCGGCCGGATACAATCCGCTCGACGAAGGAATCTTGATGGCTCACCAATCGGATTGGTTGAGCATCAACGCGCAAATCAAACTTTGCGAGAAAGGTCGGCGTACAGGCATCACCTTCGCCGAGGCGTTGGACTCGGTTATTACCGCTGCATCTCAAAAAGCCGCCGGGGGCATGGACTGCTTCTACATTGGCGATACCAAGGAAAAAGGCCTGGAGTTCATCGGCTACTGCGCCAAGTTCAGCCGCGTGATGGCCGAGGCTCAGGCGTCCGGCGTCAGTGAGATTGAAGAGTTCCTGTTCGATGACCAAGACGAAACCGGCAACACCCGCCAAATCAACGCGTACCGCATCCGCTACGCCTCCGGCTTCAAGATCGTCGCGCTGTCCAGTAACCCGGCTGGCGTGCGCGGTTTGCAGGGCAAGGTGATCATCGACGAGGCCGCGTTTCACCGGGACGTTTCCGCCGTCCTCGATGCCGCCACGGCGCTGCTGATCTGGGGCGGTCGCATCGTCATCATCAGCACCCACAACGGCAAGGGCAACGCGTTCAACCAGATGGTCAACGACATCCGGGACAAACGCTACGGCGACAGCGCGGAAGTCTACCGGGCTACCTTTGACGACGCGGTGGCCAATGGTTTGTTTGAGCGGGTCTGTTTCATGGCCGGCAAGAAAGCTACCGCCGAGGACAAAGAGGCCTGGTACAAGAAAATCCGCAACGCATATGGCCCGCGCAAAGCTCAAATGCGCGAAGAACTGGACGCCATTCCCCGCGACGGAAACGGCGTATGCATCCCCGGAGTGTGGATCGATGAGGCCATGCGCCCCGGCCGAATCGTCCTGCGCCTGGCGCTGCCAGACGATTTTACACAGCAGCCCGTTCACCGCCGCGATGCCTATGTTGAGGACTGGATAGAGCGGAATCTGGCGCCGCAGGTGAGCCAGCTCGCGCCAGATCTGCGCCACTACTTGGGCATGGACTACGCACGCCACCGTGACTTCTCTATCGCCTGCCCGATGTCGGTCGACGAGTCTCGCCACCGGGACGTGCCCTTTGTCATTGAGATGCACCGCGTGCCCGCCCGCCAGCAGAAGCTGGTGCTGTTCTACACCCTTCGCCGTCTGCCTCGTTTCAGCGGCGCGGCGCTCGACGCTTCGGGCAACGGCGAAACACTCGCCGAGGAGACCGCCGACGAGTTCGGCCAAAACCTCATCAAGCAGGTGAAAATCAGCCGGGCCTGGTACGGCGCGTGGATGCCGAAATTTGTCGGGCTGTTTGAAGACAGCACCATCACGTTGCCCCAGGACGACAACCTGCACCAGGACGTGCGCGCCATCGAGACGGTAGACGGCATCCCGATGATCGTGAAGGCCCGTTCGCAAGACCTCAAAGACCCGGATCTCTATCGCCACGGCGACTTCGCGGGGGCCGGCGCGCTGGCCAACTTCGCCACGCTTGAAGTCACCTCGGGGCCCGTGTCGGTCAAATCACGCCGCCCTCGTCAGGGCAAACGCATTACTCAGGGGTACGCATGAACAAGAGAGGCTTGTGGGTCAGCCCCACTGAATTCGTCAGCTTTGCCGATGCGAAGCGCAGCTCCACGCTCGATCAACATATCGCCACCCGTGGGCGCTCCAGCGCGAGCGGTTCCAGCGGCGTCAATCTGCCCAACCCTGACCCGATCCTCAAGGCTCAGGGCAAAGATATAACGGTCTACCGCGACCTGCGCAGCTCGGCATTGGTGGGCGGCAACGTTCGGCGCCGCAAAGCTTCTGTACTGTCACTGGAGCGCGGCCTCAAGCGCGGCGATGCGCCTAACAAGGTGGAGCGTTTTATTCGTGACTGGCTCGCTGATCTCGACCTCGACCGCATCATCCGCGAGTTGCTCGATGCGCCGTTGTTCGGGTATCAGCCGGTCGAGCTGATGTGGAAACCGGTGGGCTTGAATCTGGTGCCGGATGATCTTCTGGGCAAGCCGGCCGAGTGGTTCTTCTACGACAAGGACAACGAACTTCGTTTCCGCTCAAAGGAAGCAGGCCAGGACGGCGAGCTGTGCGACCCGCAGCGGTTCATCGTTGCGCGGCAGGATGCCACTTATGCGAACCCCTACGGGTTCCCGGATCTGAGCATGTGTTTCTGGCCGGCGACGTTCATGAAAGGCGGCCTGAAGTTTTGGGTTCAATTCACCGAGAAGTACGGCAGCCCGTGGGTGATCGGCAAGCACCCTCGCGGCGCGGCCGACAGTGAAACCGATTTGCTGCTCGATAGCCTGGAGGCCATGGTGCAAGACGCCGTGGCGGCAATCCCGGACGACTCCAGCGTCCAGATCATCGAAGCCGCCGGCAAGGCCGGCAGCGCCGAGGTCTACCGTGAGCTGCTGGAGTACTGCCGGAGCGAAATCAACGTCGCCATGCTCGGGCAAAACCAGACCACGGAGAAAGACAGCACCCGCGCCAGCGCGACAGCCGGCGCCGAGGTGACCAAGGACATTCGCGACGGCGATGCCGGCATCGTTACCGCTTCACTCAACGCATGCATTCGACTGGTCGTCGATCTTAACTTCGGCACCGACGTTGCGGCGCCGCTGTACGAGTTGTGGGAACAGGAGGAAATCGACAAGACCCTGGCCCAGCGCGACAAGGCACTGACCGAGTCCGGCGTGAAATTCACCGATGCGTACTGGAAGCGTACCTACAACCTGCAGGACGGCGATCTCGCTTCCGCGCCGGCCGCCGTCGATTCGCCGGAGTTTGCCGAGGCGACCGTGCGGCCTCTACTGGATCAGATCGCGCTCGACCAGGCCATCGAAAGCATTCCCGACGCCACGCTGCAACAACAGGCAGAACAGGCGGTGGCCCCGTTCATTGAAGTTCTGCAACGGGCCCGTAATGACTCTGAAGCGCTCGGCATGTTGGCCGAGGCATTTCCGAAAATGGACGCCGAGGCACTTCAGGAACAGCTCGCCAATCTTTTGTTCATCGCGAACACCTGGGGCCGCCTGAGCGCCAACGCCGACCGGGAGGACTGATATGGCCGCTTCCGATAAACGCCTCAGCCCCGCCGACCTCAAAGCCGTGTTTGGCCTTGAGCCGGAAAAGGCTATCGCTTACCTCAAGTTCAAGGGCTACGCGGTCACCTGGAACTGGCAAGAGATGCTCGACCAGGCGCATGACCAGGCATTCACCGTTGCCAAGGCTATGCGCCTCGATCTGCTGTCGGACATTCGGGCCGCGCTGGAGACGGCGCTTCAGGAGGGCCAGACCCTCAAGCAGTTCATCACCAATATGCAGCCAACGCTGGAAGCCCAGGGCTGGTGGGGGCAACAGGTCATCGTTGATAGCGAAGGTGTTGGCGAGCTGGTGCAGCTGGGCAGCCCGCGCCGGCTCAAGACGATCTATCAGACCAATCTGCAAAGCGCATACATGGCCGGCCGCAAGGCGGAGATGGAGCAAACCACCGAGACGCACCCGTACTGGATGTATGTGGCCATCCTAGACGGCAAGACCCGGCCAAGTCACCGGGCGCTACACGGCCAGGTGTTCCGGCACGATGACCCAATCTGGTCGGCGATCTTCCCGCCCAACGGGTTCAACTGCCGTTGCCGCGTGGTTGCATTGACCGAGGCGGCCGTCAAACGTCGAGGCCTGAAAGTCGTTTCGAGCGCCGGCCGCTCATTCACCGAAACCGTCGAGACCGGAACGGACAAACGTACCGGCGAAATCAGAACGGCCACGGTTACCGGCCTGCGTACCACTGACGCCGAAGTTCGGGCCATTACGTTCCGCACAGATCCGGGCTTCAACCACGCGCCAGGCACTGGGCTGGCCGAGGCGTTGAAGCGCAAAGAAGCGGCCGCATAGGAGGCGCATCATGTTCACCGTTGAATTGGATCACCAGCGCCTGCAGAACGCATTGCGCAAAGTTGAATGGGCGGTCGGGGATCTTGCGCCGTTGATGCGCAGCACCGCTGCCGAGCTGCTGAGCCAAACCGAGGAGAACTTTGAAAGCGAGGGCCGGCCAGACTGGGCGGACTTGTCGGATGTCACCACCGAGCGCCGGGAAAAAAGCGGCAACTGGCCCGGCCAGATCCTGCAGATCAGTTCGGCGGGATTGGCGGCATCTGTGACCAGCGCCGCAACCGAAAGCTCCGCGCTGGTCGGCAGCAACAAACCTTACGCGGCGATGATGCACTTCGGCGGGGACAAATCGGATTTCCCGCATTTGTGGGGAGACATCCCGAGCCGGCCGTTCTTGCCGATGGACGCCGAGGGCGTTATTCAGCCTGAAGCGGAGGAAGCGATCCTTGAACTGGCCCTGCATCATCTGCAAAAGGCCGCACGCCTGTAACCGCGCCAGAAGGCCTCTGGTGCTGTTACGGCTGCGGTGCATCGAACCTTGCAAGGAAAAAGTGCTGTAAACGCTTTATAAACCCCTTCAGTACGGCATCATGCGCTACTCATTGGCCTCCTTCACTAGACCTCGCTTGTTTATCTCCTCGATTAGCAAATTTACAGCTCCTACTCTCCAGGCATCTCCATCATTCAGATCCCTTCTAATGCTGGGCAACCGCGTGAAAGGTTCCTCATTGATGGCCTCTCGGTTGCTAAGCACTAGAACGACAGGCCTTGTATCTGCAATCTTTGAAATCGCTTCCAAGCTGGCCGGTGTGACCTCAAATTCCTGGCCTATCAACATCACGCAGCAATTCGTGCTCACGCGAGACAACAGGTTATCGCCCATTCCCTCAAACCCACCTACCGCTGACACCGAGTGGGAGTGGATGCAGGCAGATCTCAATGTTGCTGCAAGCATTTCGCCTTCAGCGGGGCTGAAACGCTTGCCGTTCAAAGTCAGTATCAAGCATGTGAAGCCTGACCAAACCTTGTAGTCGTAAATACCTGGCTCAAGATCGTGCTCATTAGAACAGGCGGTGACAAAGCTGCTACCGGCGCTTGAGAGTTTTTCGTCCTCTATCATTCCCTTGGTTTTCAGGTTCGCAACTGCAAGAGTTTCGGATATTTGACTCGGGTGGTAGGTAAGTAAGTGAGTTACGTCAAAGTCTTTGCCCCTCTTAGGGATAACTGGATGCGTAGTCACCACGTAAATTCTTCTCAGTAGATCTAGCTCCTCCCAAGAAAGGTCTTTGAGCGTGAGTATGAAATGTCGTCGCAGCTCTGGGCTTACCCGACCTAATGCAATTGACCTGGTGAGATTTGCGTACGGGACGGTTTTCTCCTCTTCGATATCAGAGACGCAAGCGTTTAGCAGCGCATGGAAATTGCTCTCCTCTATTTCCGTCTCAAGGATGTCTGCGTCTGGCAATTCATTCCTGTAAAGGAATGCACGATAAAACTCTAGGATGCGCTGCTCATCCCGTTGACGGACATAGGCAAATATTTTTTCTAGCCCTAATTTCGCTACCTCTGAAACCAGAGGCGGAATCGGTACTGCGCTTACTCCAACCTTCCCAACAACTTCAGCAATCTTGATCAGCCGTGATCTCGGGCCTTTGCTTTCACCGCGTGGGGTAGTCAATTTGTCCACTGTCGATCCCTTTACGTTGTGTTTAACCCATGAAGCATTGCAACCAGCCTATCACCCTGCGAAGGGCGGCTGGTTAGCTCCGGGTTCCTGACTCTTTAAACTCGATTAAAAGTCCTGGGCGGATGATTGGCCCAGTCTGTGCGCATCACCTCCACGCAGCGCACAGCCATGAAACCACTGCACATCTTCAAGCCCGGCAGTCATACCGCCATGAACGGCGCCCGAATCGACTTTAGCGAGTCTGATTTGGCCGCCACTGTAAGCGCGTATGACCCGGCCTTGCACGAAGCCCCGATGGTCATCGGACACCCGAAGCATGACGCCCCAGCGGCCGGCTGGGTGAAGTCGCTGGCCGTTACCCCAAGTGGCCTGGTCGCAGAACCGCAACAGGTCGACCCGGCCTTTGCCGAGCTGGTAGCCAAGGGCAGCTACAAGAAAATTTCCGCCTCGTTCTATCACCCCGATGCCGCCAACAACCCGGTGCCGGGCGTGTATTACCTGCGCCACGTCGGCTTCCTCGGCGCTCAGCCGCCGTCAGTAAAAGGCCTGCGCCCGATTGAGCTGGCCGACGCCGAGGAAGGCGTCGTCGAGTTTGGCGACTACGGCCACGAACTCAACTCGGACATGTGGCGCCGCCTGCGCGAATGGTTCATCGGCAAGTTCGACAAGGAAACCGCCGACCAAGTGGCCCCGTCGTGGGCCATTGAAAGCCTCGCCGAAATTGCCCGCCAGCCCGAACCGGGCGCTCAGCCCGCTTTCTCCGAACCCAACCAGCCCACAGAGGTAACCAGCATGTCCGACAAAGACCCAGCCGCCTTGGCTGCGGAAAACAAACGCCTGAAGGCCGACATCGCCAAGCGCGACAAGGATGCCCGCCAAGCCGCGCAGGACTCGATTCACGCCGCGAACGTTGAGTTCGCCGAGAGCCTGGTGAAGGCAGGCATGAAGCCGGTTCACGCCCCGGCGGTGATCGCGGCACTGGACTACGCCGAGGCCAGCGAAACACCGCTGGAGTTCGGCGAAGAGGACGCCCGCGAGCCGTTGGTCGACGGCTTGAAGGCGATCTTCGCTGACCTGGCCGGCGGCGTGAGCTTCGCCGAAATCGCCACCAAGCAGCGCGCCGGTAAGACCGTTCCCGAAACCAAAAACCCACTGCTGGCCGACGCCGAAGCCCGCAACAAATGATAGGAGGCCCCATGGCCACGTTTAACCAACCGAAAGATCCGGGCGATTTGCTGCTGGTCGAAGTCTGCCCCGGCTGGACGAAGGACAAGATCACGCTGCTGGGCGGGGCGAACTATGCGTTCGGCCAAGTGCTGGCGAAGGTGTCCGGTAAATACCAGGCGCTTGATTTTGCCGGCACCGGCGCGGCTAAAAAAACCGTGGCGGTGCTGATTGAAGCGGTGGACGCCACTGCCGGGGATAAGCCGGGCGTAGTGGTCTCGCGTGGCGCCGTCATTGAGTCCGCTGAACTGACCTGGCCGGCGAGCGTCACCGAAGCTCAGAAGGCTACCGCCCTCGATGAACTCAACGCCCTGGGCATCGTTGCCCGTGCGGCCCTCTGATCTGGAGTAGTCCATGAATCTGCAAGACATGTTCAGCGTCGCCAACCTCACCGCCGCCGTGAACAAGCTCCCCTCGATCCCCGGCAAAGTCGGCGCGATGGGGCTGTTCGATGAAAAAGGCGTCACCAGCACCAGCGTCATTATCGATGAGCGCGAGGGCCGCCTGGTGCTGGTGCCCAACACCTCACGCAATGATGACCCGGCCCCCATCAAGGGCAGCAAACGTAAACGCAAAACGTTCGAAACCCTGCACCTGCCGCTCAACCGGCCGATCCTGCCAAGCCAACTGCAGGGCGTTGCAGCGTTCGGCCAGGAGTCCGCCACCGCGCCGGTGGCGACGGTGATCAATGACAACCTGCAGGAGCTGAAAAACAGCATTGAAGCCACCCGTGAATTCCAGCGCGTGGGCGCACTGCGCGGAAAACTGCTGGACGCGGACGGCGAAGTCATCACCGACCTCTACAAAGAATTCGAAGTCAGTCAGAAGAAAATCACCGTGGCGCTGGGCAACGCCGGTACCAACGTGCGCAAAGCGTGCCTCGACGCCAAACGTTATTCCGAGTCCAAACTCGGCGGCGTGATGGTCACGGGTTTTCGCGCACTGTGCGGCCCGGATTGGTTCGATGCGATGATCGATCATGAAAAGGTCAAAGCCGCATTCGCTAACTACCAGGAGGCGCAGGATCGCCTCGGCGGCGATGTGCGCTCGGGCTTTACCTTCGGCGGCATCGAGTTCATCGAGTACGACGTCACCGTCAGCGGGCAGCGTTTCATTCCTGCCGACATTGCCCAGGTATTCCCGGTGGCCCGTGGCGTGTTCCGCATGTTCAACGCCCCGGCGAACTACAACGAAACCGTCAACACCATCGGCCAGCCGTTCTACAGCAAGGCCGAGGAACGGAAGATGGGCAAAGGCTGGGATCTGGAAGCCCAGGCTAACCCGTTGGCCATGTGCCTGTTCCCCGAGGCCCTGGTCGAGCTGAAGGCGGGCTAACCCATGCGCTACTGCACCCGCGCCGATATAGGCAATGCCATCCCGGAGATGACGCTGATTCAACTCTCCAACGATGACCCGGCCGCCATGTCGCCCAACGAAAACGTGATCGAGGACGGCGTGCGGCAGGCGGAAGAGTTGGTGGATGGCTACCTTCGGGGCCGCTACAACCTGCCGCTCGATCCGGTGCCGACCGTGCTGCGGGACGCAGTGGTGTATCTGGCGCGGCATTGGTTGTACCAGCGCCGCCCCGAGGGCGCGTTGCCCGATGCGGTGAAGGACAGCCGCAAAGACACCATCAAGTTGCTGGAAAGCATCCGGGACGGCGTGGTCACGCTGGGCATGCCCACAGGCCAAGCCGCGCCGGAGCCGGGCGAGATTCGCGTCCGGGTGCGCAAGCAGCAGTTCGATGCGGAAACGTGGGGGCGCTACTGATGGACGAAGCGCCGGCCAAAACCCAAACCGAGCAATTGATGGAGGCAATGCTTGAGCGTTTGCGGGCGGCCTTCAGCGAAGAGCTGATGGTCGAGCTGTTCCCCGAGAACCCGCTCCAGTACCGGTTGAATCA
The DNA here is from genome assembly GCF_017491705.1 of Pseudomonas sp. 86_A. Lineage (NCBI taxonomy): Bacteria > Pseudomonadati > Pseudomonadota > Gammaproteobacteria > Pseudomonadales > Pseudomonadaceae > Pseudomonas > Pseudomonas sp. 86_A. The sequence continues at coordinate 385,675 of NZ_JAFGYS010000001.1, forward strand.
CCCCCGAGGCGCGATTTTGTTGGCTTACGGCAGATCCAGCTTTGCTGGTTCGGAAAGCACGGATGCGGTGTTCCAGGCCCGAAGCATGACGGTTCGACTGACATTGGTATTCCGCCAACTGAACGGCAAGGACGGCGTCATTCCGTATCTCGACCGCATCCGAACCTGCCTTACCGGATGGCGCGCCCCACATTGCGACCAGGCGTGCCGCCCGGTTTTCGAACATTTCATCGGCCATATGAACGGCGTTTGGCAGTACGCCCAGGACTTCGCCACGCGCTCCACACAACTTCAATTCGTGGCCCCGGAGAGCGGGCCACTTTTGACCGAACCCCGATTTGAGGAAATGCAATGACCCTGTCCCGTTACCTCTACAAAGGCCCTCAGAGCGCCGCCACCCTCCGGGTTGGCGTACAGCGTGAGTTGTTGGAGGTGCAATTGTCGCCGGGCAAGTCCGTCAAGTTGCCGGCCGATCACGAATACACCCAGGTGCTGTTGGAACTCCAACATCTGGAACCGCTTGCGCCCGAAACGAAGGCCGCCGCCAAAGTTTCTCCCGCGCCTCAAAAAATCGAAAAGGAGTAAGGCCCGATGGCAGCCAACTATCTGCACGGTATCGAAACGCTGGAAGTCGAACGCGGCCCGCGCCCGATCAAGGTGGTCAAATCCGCCGTCATTGCCCTGGTCGGCACCGCGCCTACCGGGCCGGTCAATCAACTGATCCAATCTCTGAACGAGATTGACGGCGCCCAGTTCGGCTCGCACCTCCCCGGTTTCAGTATCCCGGAAGCCCTTGAAGGCATTTATGACTTTGGCGCCGGCACGGTGCTGGTCGTAAACGTTCTCGACCCCGCCATTCACCGCACCAGTGTCGTAGGCCAAGAGCGCTCGTTCAACGACAACGATCTCCTGCAGCTGGAACACGGCGCGATCCAAACACTGACGCTCAAGTCGCCCGAGGGCACGAACACCTACGCCAAAGACACCGACTACTCCATCGACATGTTGACCGGCCGGGTAAAGCGTTTGTCCACCGGCACGATACCGGTTAACGGCCCGGTCAAAGCTGATTACGCCTACGCAGACCCGAGCAAGGTCACGCCGGCCGATATCATCGGCAGCGTCACCCTCGCAGGGAAACGCACCGGTTTGAAGGCGTTTCAGGACAGCTACAACCTGCTGGGCTACTTCGGGAAAATCTTCATTGCGCCTGGCTTCAGCACCCTCAATTCGGTAAGCGTGGAACTGATCGCTTCCGCGACCCAGGTCGGCGGCGTTGCGTACATCGACGCCCCAATCGGAACCACCGTTCAGCAGGTCATCGCGGGGCGCGGGCCGTCCGGGACTATCAACTTCAACACCAGCAGCGACCGTGTGCGACTTTGCTATCCGCATGTGAAGGTGTACGACGCGGTAACCGATGGCACGCGGCTGCAACCGTTGTCGATCCGCGCCGCCGGTCTGCGGGCCAAGGTCGATAACGACAAGGGCTATTGGTGGAGCAGTTCCAACCAGGAGTTGATCGGCGTTATCGGGTTGGAGCGCCCACTCAGTGCGCGGATCGATGACCCGTCGAGCGATGTCAACCTGCTGAACGAAAACGGCATCACGACCGTTTTCAACTCCTTCGGAACCGGCCTGCGCCTGTGGGGCAACCGGACGGCGGCTTGGCCGACCGTGACCCACATGCGCAACTTCGAAAACGTCCGGCGAACCAAGGACGTCATCGATGAATCGATCCGCTACAGCTCCCTCCAGTTTGTCGACCAGCCCGTGACCACGTCGCTGACTACCAGCATCACCGAGAGCGTGAACCTGCTGTTTCGCAAACTGATCGGCGACGAGGCGCTGCTTGGCGGCGAGTGCTGGTATGACCCGGCCCGCAATCCGCAAACCGAGCTGGAACTGGGCCATGTGCTGTTCAGTTACAAGCTGGGCATTCCGTTGCCGTTCGAACGCGGCACTTTTGAAACCGAAATCACCGGGGAATACCTGGTCAACCTGGGGGCTCAGTAATGGCCGGCTTCAGCGCTCACCGCATCTCCAACGCCAACGTCTACCTCGACGGCGCAAGCTTCTTCGGCAAACTGGAAGAGGTCGACCTCGGCTCCATCAAAACCGTGACCAGCGACTTTCAGGGGCTTGGGATGGTCGGCCTGATCGAGCTGCCGGACGGCATCGACAAGCTGGAGGGCAAGTTCGTCTGGAACAGCCTGTATTACGAGGCGGCCAGTAAGCTTGTGACGCCGTTTAAAAGCGTCCAGTTGCAGTGCCGCAACAACGTCCAGGTGTTCAACAGCGCCGGCCTCGTTGAGGAGCTGCCGCTGGTTACCACGATGACCATCACCGGCAAGGAGTACCAGCTCGGGGGCCACAAGCCGCGAGATCCGACCAAGTACGAAACCCCGTTTTCGGCAACCTACGTGCGGCAGGTGCTGAATGGGCAGGAAATCGTATTGCTGGATTGGCTGGCCAATATCTTCAAGGTTGGCGGGCAGGATCAGTTGGCCAAGTACCGACAGAACATCGGGCAAGCTTAAGTGTAGAAACAAAGAAGGCCGCTTTTTAGCGGCCTTCTTCTTTTGTATCGATGCCCACAATCAATTCTTTATGCACTCGGGAAGCGCCTTGAAAAGCTCCATCCCTTTAAGAGTAACAACGTACTGATCCGCTCCGCGAATCAACCCCTCACTCCTTAGCCAATCAATGCAGTTGCGTTGATAACGTTGCTCCTCGACGCTTCGGGTGTCGCGCGCAACCCATTCGCCGTTGACCAACGTTTTGCTCGTAAGATTGAGGCCAATAGTTACTGGTTCGGGGCAGGCATCAATCAACTGGCGCATTATTTGATCTATCACTTCATTGAATTTGTTCGCATTCGACACTGTAGTAGTCCTTCTCAAAGTGTTTTTTGGGCGCAACCAAGGCCCGTTTCGATCCTCTCTTTAAAGTCGATTAAAAGCCAGCGTATTCATCGGTTGCCATCATCAGGGCTCCTAAAACATGGTTCTCCTGGAGCAATAAAAATGGCCGACGAACTCAGCTTCATCCTCAAATTCCCTGTCAAAAGCGGCGACGGCAACACGATCAAAAAATTGCCGATCAAGCGCCTGAAGCGCAAAGACATCACCGCCGCTCAAGCCGTTACGAAAGATGAAGGCGCGATGGAAGATTTGCTTATCGCAAAGATGCTGGGTGTCACTCTGGAAGATCTTGGCGAGTTCGATATTGCCGATTCGAAGTTAGCCACCGAGGTGTTGCGGGAAATGGCTAGCGGAGGAGACCTTGCTGGAGTCTTGGGACGAAGCACTGGTGCTGGTGCTGAGGTTCCAGCCGTCTGAAATCAGGCGGCTGGACATGGCGGAGTATTGGCGTTGGGTAGAGACCTGCAGGCGTGAGATCAACCGGCGGATCGAACTCGCCGATAAAGCGAACGGCCAATGAATGCGGCCAAGCCAACCGCCAGACCCGCCAACCAAGCGCCGCCCGCTGCGATAGGGGCGGCAACCGAAGCCAGTAATGGCAAGCCAATGCAGAACACGACAACCGCAGCCCACAGCGGCAGGTGAGCCAGGCAAAGCCAGGCGAGCCAGATCACACCGGCGCCGATGGCGAGTGCGTACAGAGTCTTGGCGGTGCGTAAAGCGGCTTTTTCAATCATGCCCATAGCGTAGCAAACTTTATGGCTAACGAAGTACTGGTTGGACTAAAGATCGGCGCGGTCGTGTCCGGCAGCCTCAGCGCGGCTTTTGGATCGGCGAAATCGACCGTTCAACAGCTTGGCCGGGCCACTGATGGCCTCTCCGCTAAGCAAAAACTCATCGGCACCGAACTGTCTGCCGCGCTTGCGAAGGGCGGCACGGGCATCGAGCGCCTTCGCCGGCAATATGACCAGGTCGGGCGTGCGATTGACCAGCTCAAAGTTAAACAGGATCGCCTCACCGCGAGCATCGCTCGGGGCGAATCTCTGAAAAACAAACGTGGGGATTTGCGCAGCCAGGCGCTGGAAGTAGCCGGCACGGGCGCAGCGCTTGGGGCGCCGATTGTTCAGTCGATGCGTACCGCCATCGACTTTCAAGACCAAACCCGCGATATCGCTATTACCGGCGGCTTTGACGAAGCCCAAGAGAAAGGCCTCAGCGATGTCATGCGCGGCGCCGCCATCAAGTGGAACCAGACTCAAACCGACGTGGCCAAGGGCACGGCCGTACTGATTGCCGGCGGCATTTCCAACGTCAAAGAGCTGGAAGCCTACGCCCCGGTGATGGCTAAAACGGCAACGGCTACGCGGGCAAGCATGAACGACCTCGGGTCGGTAGCCATCGCGCTGAATGACAATTTGAACATTGGCGCAGCCGGCCTTGAGCGCTCCATGAACATGCTGGCGTTCGCTGGTAAAAGTGGCCAATTCGAACTGGCGGACATGGCCAAGTGGCTGCCTCAACTGACGCCCCAGTTCGCCGCGTTGGGTATCACTGGCGAACGCGCAGTCGCTGAAATCGGCGCTTCCCTACAGATCGCCCGCCGGGGCGCCGGCACTAACGATGAGGCAGCCAACAACTTCAAGAACTTCCTTTCAAAGCTCACCGCGCCCGAGACGATCAAGGCTTTCGAAAAGGCCGGCATCGATCTGAAAAGTAGCATGAAGAACCTGGTCAGCGAGGGGCTTTCTCCCGCCGAGGCCATGATCAATATCTTGACCAAGCATTTGGGCACCAAGGGCCCGGCGGCAGCGGCGGCGTACAGCAAAGCGCTCGACATCAAGGATCAGAAAGAGCGCGAGACGGCACTGTCCCGGCTCGATGAAGCCTACAAACTCGGTGAATTGTTCGCCGATCAGCAGGTGCTGTCGTTTGTCCGTCCGGCGCTGGCCAACCAGAAGGATCTCGGCGGCATCAAACAGGGTAGTAAGGACGCGGCGGATAAAGGCGTGCTCGACCAGGATTGGGCGAAGCGCATGGGCAGCTCCAAGGAGCAGCTCAAAGAACTGCGCATCAACCTGTCTGACATTGGGATATCGGTCGGCAATGCGCTGTTGCCGGCGATTGTTGACGTGAGCCGGGAAGTTGTTCCCCTCATGCGCTCTTTCTCAGTATGGGCAAGCGAAAACCCTGCACTTATAAAAAGCGTTGTTGGCCTCGTCGGCGGGCTGCTACTTGGAAAAATGGCGATCATTGGCGTGGCGTATGGCGCCAACCTGGTAATGGCGCCATTCACCGCTATGACCACTACAGTGACCGCACTGTCTGCCAAGTGGACGTTACTGCGCGGGATGTGGGTGGCGGGCAAATTCACTCCATTGATCACGGGATTGGCTCGCGCCGGCAGCGGTTTTCTCAAGGTTGCCCGTTACAGCGGGTTATTCCTGCGCGGGTTGGGTATGGCCGTAGGCGCTCCGCTCATGATGTTTGCGCGCGCCGGTTTGTTCCTGGGCAAGATACTGGGCGGAACACTGTTGTTTGGATTGAAGCTCGCCGGCCAAGCCATTCTTTGGCTCGGCAGAGCGCTGCTGATGAACCCCATTGGCCTGGCAATCACCGGGATTGCCGTCGCGGCATATCTGATCTACCGCTACTGGGGGCCGATCAAGACCTTCGTCAGCGGCTTGTGGACTGAGATCAAGCAGGGTTTCAGCGGCGGGATTTCCGGTATCACGGCAACAATCGTCAACTTCTCGCCGGTCGGCCTGTTTTACCGCGCCTTCGCGGCGGTAATGAATTACTTCGGTTTCGAGTTGCCCGGCAAGTTTTCCGAATTTGGCGGGATGATCATCAGCGGCTTGATCAACGGCATCTCCAGCATGGCGGGTTCGCTGAAGGACACGGTGCTGGGGTTCGGGGACTCCATTCAAGGCTGGTTCACCGAGAAGCTCGGCATCCAATCGCCAAGCCGGGTATTCATTGGGTACGGCGCAAACATCAGTGAAGGCGCCGCCATCGGCATCAGTTCACAAGCCGGCCTGGTGCGCGAAGCCGCGCTTGGCATGGCGGCCCAGACCAATGTGGATATGTCGCCGCCTAATCCAACGTCTGTTTCCAGAGCCGGACTGATGGCTCCCTCTGGAGGCGGGCCACTGAATAGCGCAGCCGGCGGAGCCAGTGGGCAAATGCAATTTACGTTTGCGCCTCAAATCAACGTGCCAGCCGGCGCTGGTATGGATCAAATCAATCAGGGCTTGCAGGCCAGTTACGCCGAATGGACGCGGATGATGGAGCGTTTCCTGCGCGATAAACGCCGCCTCAGTTACGGCGCGTCAGATGAGGTAACCGTTTAATGTTCGCCATTTTGGGAGACATCGAATTCACCGTTTCAGGCGGCGTCACCGGGATGGATCAGAGCGGTTCAGCCGACTGGGCCGAGCATGCGCGCATTCAGGGCAAGCCGCTGCTGGAGTGGATTGGCGAGGGGCTGGATGAGTGCAACCTCACCATCGAGCTGCACCCGTTGCTGGGCGACCCCGAAGAGCGCCTGCGGGCGTTACGCCTTGCCAAGAGCAAGCATGAGCCTCTGGCCTTTGTGATGGGCAGCGGCGAATACCTTGGCCCCTACGTTATCGTCAACCTGAGTAACACGACCCGCCGCGCCACGGCTGTCGGTCAAATACAAGCCGCAACGGTGCAAATCAGCTTGAAGGAATACACCGGGGCGTTTACGCGGAAAGTTGCCCGGCCCGGCTTGCTCGATCCGGCGGTCACGGGCACACCCGCCGCCGGGGCGGGAACCCCCGGCTTACTCTCGCGCCTGATGCCGTCACCCAGTACGACGCAAATGGTGCTGGGCCACGCGAAAACCGCCGGCAATATCTTGAAAGCCGGCCAGAACCTGTACGAAACGGTCAAAAGCGGAAATCCCTCCATGATCCTTGGCCAGGTGCCCCAGTTGTTGGGCGTCACTGCCCGCGCCATCGAGCCCCTGCAGGGGCTGAAAGACATGGCGGGACTGCTCAACGATGGCGCCGATCTTTCGCGCCTCGGCGAAGACGTTCTCAGCGGGGTCATGGGCGCCAGATCGAGCCTCAACCCCGTAGACCTGGGCAACATCGTGGAACGTTTTTCCGCCTCCAAGGAGTCGCTCGATCAGGCGTTCACCAAGATGACCGGAGCCAGCGCTCGCCTTTCGGGGTTGGCCGCGCAAGTACTCACAAGGAGGGCTTGATGTTCATTCCGCATACCACAACCGAAGGCCAACGCTGGGATCAATTAGCGTGGCACTACTACGGCGATGCCCTCCGGTATATCCCGATCATCGAAGCAAACCCACACGTCCCGATTACAGCCGCGTTGCCCGCCGGTTTGACTCTGGCGATCCCGGTACTTGAGCCGGCGCCTTCTGCAGAGGATCTGCCCCCATGGATGCGATAAGCCCCGCTCAGGTTCCCGAGGCTCGTTTTGTGCTCACTTACCAACAGAGCAACATCACCAGAAATGTGAGCGTTCATTTGTTGTCGTTGACCTACTCAGATTTCCTGACTGGCCAGGCTGACAGCCTTTCGGTGGAACTGGAGGACTCTGAGGGCAAATGGCGTGATGCGTGGTATCCAGGTCACGGTGATACGTTGAGTTTGGCTATCGGTTGGGAGGGCCAATCACCACGAACGGTCGGCCGATTTGAGATTGACCGTGTCGAGCTAAGCGGCCCGCCGTTCACCGTGACTATCGACGGCCTGGCGACCGGCGTTAAAGCCTCCCTGCGAACCACGGAACACCGGGCCTACGAAAACACCACACTTGATGCCGTTGCCAAGCAGATCGCTGTCCGCCAAGGGTTGGAGCTCGTTGGCAGCATCGAGCCAATCAAACTCGACCGGCTTACTCAGCAAAACTCGGATCTGGAATTTCTACGGGATCTCGCTGGGGAATACGACTACGCCTTCAAAGTAACGGGGCCGCGCCTGGTCTTTCACGCGATCAGTGAGCTGGCCAAGGCAGCGCCCGTCGCCACCTTCAGCCTTGGGGATCTGAGCCGCATCAGTTTGCAAGACCAGATCAAGGACATCCCGCAGGCCGCTGAGGTCAAGCACAAAGACCCCGCGAAAAAGAAGCTGGTGGCCTACAAAATGGAAAACGGCGAAACCGTTGCGGTACCCAGCAGCGTGAGCAAAAGCACCACCAGCGGCGATACCAAAAAAAGCCGCAAGCGCAGCGCTTCCGAGGAAGAGGCCAAAGCGAAGGCCAAAGCGGAGCTGGCCAAGGCGAACCGCGAAAGAACTACCGGCAGTTGGTCGTCCATGGGGCGGCCCAACCTGTTCAGCGGTAACGTCGTAACCCTGATTGCCGCCGGCATGTTGGGCGGCAACTACCTTATCAACTCATCGCAGCACCGAATGACCAGGAGCGGCGGCTACACCGTAGAGCCGTCAACCTGCCGCGTGTCGGCGCCCTCAATCGGGCTGACGGCGGACAAGATCAAGCCGGATCTCGCGCTGTCGACTTACGGCATTCAGCACGAAACAGTGGCATGACCAATGGGGAGCAAATAATGGGCGTCGAGCTGGAATACGGCGAAGTCAGCAAAGTTGATTACCTGACCTGCCGGATACGCGTTCGGCTGGATGCCCGCGACGGCGTTGAAAGCTACTGGTTGAACGTTCCGCAGCGTAATACCCAGGGAACGAAGCGCCGCCCCTTGATGCCTGAGCCGGGGGAGCAAGTCGCGGTATTGCTGGACTCGGATGGCGTAGGCGGCGTGTACCTCGGCGGCGTCTACTCAACCGAGGAACCGCCCCCAGTTACGGACGAAGACACGGACTATGTCCGTTTCAGTGACGGGACGACCGTCACCTATAACCGCGCCGCGCATGTCATGTCGTTGGCGTGTGTCGGGCAAACCAAGCTCGTCTGCGACAAAAATCTCGACGTTCAATGCGGCATGCCGGTGACCGTCAAGGCCCCGCTGGTGACTCTGGATAGCCCCGACATTAAAGCGACCGGCAATTTCACGATTGCCGGCAATCTGGATGTAGGAGGCAACGTCAAGGCCGTGGGTTCAGTCCTCGACGGCGGCGGCAACTCCAACCATCACACGCATTAAACCGCTGTTTCGCTGCCCCGCACTTGACCCACGCCAAACTTTGCACCGGCCCGAAGCGCATGCCGAAGCTTCAAGGCCGGCTGCTCAACGCAGTAGTACGAAACGCCGCTTAGCAGGAACGACAGAACCAGCACCGTTGCAACGATGTGCCCATCGTAGGCAACCGGCCAGAAAGCGCGCAGGAAGTACATCACCACAAAGTGATTCAGGAACACGCCGTAACTGATGTTCCCGAGGAACTCGTCAACCCGGTGGAATTTGAGTTTCGTCAGCAAGTACACGGCCGGTATGCCCAGCGCTATGCCAGCGGTCACCTCGGCATTGAAAGGCCGGCGTTCGATCAACCCCGCCATGATTGCCACGAAAACCGCTGCCGCCGCCAAAGCGGTGCCCGCAGCGATCGCTAGGCCCTTCGCCTGGGGTTTGTACAGGTAGCTGCCGCACAGGAACATGAACAAGACGCCCGGCAGTAAGCGGTAGCCGTACAGATCGGTATTTATGAAGCCAAGACATGCGGCCATGAACACGGCAACGGACAAGATAAAGGCAACGCCACGCGCCTTGTAGATGATCAGGAAAGGGATCACCAGGTAGAAGCACATCTCAAGCCCAAGCGACCAAGCCGGAGGCAAGATTTCTTGCCCGGCGGCCCCAAACATGTAGAACCCGAGCGGCACCATCGGCAGGCTTGCGGCGATATTTCTCAGCGTCAACTCGGCCGCTTGAGGCGTGCCGGGCAGCAGGAAATAGATCACGGCGCAGGAGACGGCGAAGTAGAAAAGGAACTGAGGATAAAGGCGCAAGGCCCTGTCCAGGTAGAACAGGCCGACTTTCTCCGGCGCCTTGTAGTTGCGCTCGATCAGCGAAGTCATGACGAAACCGCTGATGATCAGAAAAGAAATCACGGCAACCACTCCGGGGTTTAGCCCCAAGAACGTTTTGCCCATATGAGAAACGGCCACAAGAACGGCCAACAGCAGACGATAAGCTCCCACTCAACCCCCAAACGTCCTTGTAGTTATGGCGCGTAAATTACGATGCTTTGCGCCAAGAGAACAGGCTTTTCCTTCGCGGCCGCGCTTTCTTCATCCTCTTTAAAGCCGATTAAAAGCCGCCGCTCCGCTGGTTTCGCATGATAGGCGCATGACGACGCCCATTCCCTACACCAGCATCACCGCCGCACATTGGCAGCCCGCTCTCGGAACACCGGGAGAGGTTGTCGAGGGCCTGCGCGATATCGATCAAGCGATTCATATCGTGCTGTCTACGCCGAAAGGCAGCGACCCGCACCGGCCAGAGTTCGGCAGTGATCTCCATCTTTACCTTGATTGGCCCGAGAACCGAGTGACGCCACACCTGGTGCGCGAGGCGGTCGACGCGATTCGCCGCTGGGAAACCCGCGTCTCTGTTGCGAAGGTCGAGGTGATTATAGAGGCCCCACGGATCACGTTGAGGGTGCAGTGGCGGGTAGCAGATGGCGTCCTACAGTTGACGGAGGTGCCCTTTGCGCGAGCTGCCTAAACCTGTTTTTGTGGACGTAAACCCTGCGGCAACTGAAGCCGCGCTCATCGCCCGCTATGAGGAGAAGTCGGGCAAAACCTTGTATCCGGCACAGGTTGAGCGGCTTTTCATTGACCAGATTGCTTATGCCGTGACCCGCCTAGAGGCGGCGATTCAGAACGGCGGTCAGCAGCTCCTGGTGCGGTACGCGAAAGGCCCGATTCTGGATTACCTGGGCGAACTGGTCGCGACCCCTAGACTGCTAGCGATTCCTGCTCGATGCACGCTGCGCTTCGCAGTGCCTACGGCGGTGCCGCAACCGTTGCTGATTCGTGCCGGCACGAAAGTCAGCACCCAAGATGGCAAGCTCACGTTTCTGACCGATCAGGACGTCGTTATTCCAGTTGGTCAAACTGCAATCAACGCGACTTCGACATGCCTGACGGCTGGCGTACTGGGCAACGGCTGGGCCGCCGGCCAAATCAGCATCATCACCGGCCCGCCAGCGGCGGGCATGACGGCCGCCAACATCACTACAACCGTTGATGGCGCCGAGGATGAAGAAGATGACCGCTACCGCGAGCGAATCATTCTTGCGCCTGAAGCGTTCAGTAATGCCGGCAGCCGAGGCGCCTACCGATATCACGCGCTGGCGGTTCATCAGTCGATTACCGATGTTGCGGTACACGGCCCCGATGAGGGGCAGCCGGACGGCCACGTTGCGCTGTTCCCACTTACGAATACGGGCCTGCCATCTGCCGAATTGCTGGAGCGCGTCCGCTCTCAGATTACCGGCGAAAAACTGCGCCCCCTGTGCGATACCGTGCACGCGTACTCGCCGGTTGAAGTCAGCTATCAGATCAAGGCCCGAATCACGTTCTACGCCGAAGCTGACCGGACCGGCGCTATGGCCGCCGCAAATGCGGCCGCTTACGCCTACTCACAAGATCGCCGCGCCGGGTTGGGCCGAGATCTTGTTAAGGAGCAACTAACCGCGCTTCTGCAGGTGAATGGCGTTTACAGGGCCGATCTCGAGTTCCCGAGCGCACTGCGTGTGCTGGAAACGAACGAATGGGCCAATTGCTCCTCGATCTTGCTCATAGACGCGGGGGTGGCAAATGGCTGATCAAGAATTGCCGCCGGCGCTGGCCAGCGACGAGCGCTTTTCGATCCTTTGCGATTTGCTCCAGGAGTCGCTGGACGGGATAGACATCAATGCGATGCTCGTCTATCTCGTCGACCTGATGAAACCCTCGATCCTCCCGCACCTGGCTGACCAATTCTCGCTCATGGATGAGGTGGCATGGCTGCTCGCCGAATCAGATGACGCTAAACGAAACCTCATCAAAAGCGCCGCTGAGTTGCACCGTTTCAAGGGCACGCCCTGGGCGATTCGGGAAGTTTTCCGAGTATTGGGCTTCGGGGAAATCCGAATCGACGAAGGCGTAAGCCCCGGTGCGGACAGCGATTCGGTTTGGTCGCTTTATCGGGTGGCGCTTCTGGAGCGGGTCATCACCAACGAACAAGCGGCCATGTTGCGCCGCCTTCTTCTCACCGTCGCTCCTGCGCGCTGCCGATTGGTCGACCTCGACTATCAGGCTGTACCGCTTCGGTACAACGGCTTGGCGAATTACGACGGTCAATACAACCACGGGAGTAGCAACTGATGGCAAACCTACCTGAGCCGTCCGAATGGGCAGAAGGCGTTTACCAGATCGAGACGGCAGATCCGGTGCTTGGCGGCCCTGACGGAATCGCTAACAAGGCGGCAAGGGCCCTTGCGAGCCGAACCGTGTGGCTGAGGGCGAAGTTCGAAGGGCTTGTCGACGGCACAATATCCGCGTTCAAGGCCACCAGGCTTGCAACGGCGCGCAAGTTGTCTGTCAGCGGGGCCGCCACTGGCAGCGCCAACTTTGACGGCAGCGCGGATGCAAATATCTCGCTAACCCTTGCTGACAGCGGCGTTGCGGCAGGCACCTACCAGAAAGTCACCGTGAACCTTAAAGGGCTGGTGACAGCAGGTAGCGCGCTGGCCGCTTCGGATATCCCGAATTTGGACTGGAGCAAGATCGCCTCCGGCAAGCCAACAACACTTGGCGGGTACGGAATTACTGACGGCGCGTCGGGGGTAAACGGAACGGCCCTCGTGGCACGTAAACTCGAAACTCCCCGAAGTATCTCCATCAGCGGGGCGGCGGGTGGCAGCGCGGCATTCGATGGGACAGCTAACGTCGGCATAGCCATAACGCTTGTCGACTCAGGCGTAGTAGCGGGCAGCTATTCGAAGGTCACCGTCAACGCTAAAGGTTTGGTTGTCGGTAATGCAGCGCTTTCACCAGCAGATATTCCTGGCTTGGACTGGTCAAAAATCACCAGCGGAAAGCCAACCACTCTCGCAGGCTATGGGATCGCTGACACCTATACCGCCACCCAAACAAACCAAGTGGTGAACAACGCCATTGCAGCCTTTTCTGCGCCCAATATTGGCGTGCCGGCGCTGGTGAACGGTTTTGCGGACGGCAATTCGTCCCGCTTCTGGAAAGCAAACGGCAACGTCTATGTGAGCCTTGATATCAGCAGGTGGATTAGTAATGGCAACGGCGCGCTTCTGATTTTTACTCTCCCGCCGGGCTTCCGGCCCCTCATTCGGGTCTGTGGAACCGGTGACTGGGTGACGCAAAGCCCCTTGGGCTTCGGCTTTCTGTCATGGCGGGCTGAGGTGAGCGGAGAAGTCGTTCTCGATTATTCGATTGGTTCTACTGCTGGCGCGAGTGGATACGCCTGCCAGTTAAGTTTCTGCGTGCAAGCCGCTTAGGAGGCAAACATGATTTTTGTAATTAGCGCAGCCGGTGGCTTTCTTCATACAGCGGAAGACAACGCCGGGTATTCGGATTGGACAGCCGCGCCACTCCCGCAGCCATGCTGGAATCCTCGTTTCGTTGGCAAAAGAAACAAGGACACGGGCGAATGGGTAGGCCATTGGGTTCACGATGGAGAGCCGGCGCCGACGGACTATGAACTCTGTTCAAAGGTGGACTTTTTCGCCGACAAAGTGCGCCAGGCTGTCGCTGGTGACCCGTTACGAGCAGTTGAGTACGACCGGGCGGCATCCGAGGCACAGTTGTTTAAAGACGCCGGGTATCCCGCCGACGCTGTGCCGCGCGCTGTCGCGGCGTGGGCTATCAATGGGCGCACGGCCACCGAAGCCGCCGACAGCATCCTCGCCGAGGCCGCGCAATACGCGGAGGTGCTTTACCTCATTCGTGAACTTCGGCTGCAGGCGAAAGAGCTGATTCGGCAAAAGATCGCAGCCGGCACATATGAAGAGGCAAAGCAGGTTGCTGCGGCCGCAATTGAAGCCATTCAGGACGCTGCCACAGGCGTCGGTAACGCGAAAGGCCAACCATGAGTGCCATTCAATTGTTGTTCAGCCGCTCCCGCAGTCCGATGGCCGCCCTAATCAGGGCGGCCACCTGGTCACGCTGGAACCACGTGGCTTTGGTGGCCAATGGCGAGGTGATTGAAGCTACGCCGGTCTATGGCGTGCGACAGATCAAGCTCAAGGACGCTATCAGCCGGGCGAGCGATTCCACCCTTGTTGAACTGCCGGCCCGCGATCCTCAGCGGATCATTGAGGCCGCCCATAGCCAACTCGGCAAACCCTATGACTGGACAGCCGTCCTCGGCCTTGGCCTGCATCGTGACTGGCAGGAGCGGGACGCCTGGTTCTGTTCCGAGCTGATCGCCTGGTCGGCGGCCGAAGCGGGCGAGCCTTGGTACCGCTGTGAAAGTCTGCGCCGGGTAACGCCGCAGCATTTATGGATGCTTCCGCCCGTGGGCGAGCTGTGCACGTGGTGAGATAAAAGAGGGCGGCCGGTTCAAGTGTTGGAGCACCTGAACCGGCCGTCTGTAGGCAGATGTAGCCTGCGAACCGACCTAGGCCCCCTCGCTCGCGCGAGCGGACGGGAGCCTACCAGAAGTGCAAAAGGTTTGCAGATGATGCAAGAAGTCCGTTGTGGTCAGTGCCGTAGGTTGCTCGCGAAGATTTTGCCGCCGAGCGAAGTTCAAATAAAGTGCCCCCGCTGCGGGGCATTCAACCACCAGAAGGCCGTGAGCCTCGTTTCTCAAGCGCCGCCGAGCGCCGATGATAGAGGCTGTCATGGAAAAGCAACGCAAAGCCCCAGGCCGTAACGGGTTCAAATACAAACCGCAGTTCGGCGTCATCGTGGTTTGTCCCAATGAATCAGAGCAACAGAGCGCCTTTCAACAGCTCAAGTCCCTTGGCTACAAAGTCCGGGTGGTGTGCGTATGAAGGTTCAGGTTTCCCACCGTTGTTCCGACTTCAATAGCTACCGGGCCGCTCGGGTCAAATCCTTATTCAACGTGGAATCGGGCTGCGATGTCGACATCGCGTCCGATCTGCCGATTGAGGATTTGCCGTGGAAGATCGGCGTCATTGTCGGGCCGTCAGGTTCTGGCAAAACGACGCTGGGCAAGGCCATCGGCGCGCTCTACAACCCGCGTTGGCCGAAAAACCTGCCGATCATTGATGCGATAGATCCGATGGGGTCTTTCGATGATGTGACCGGCGCGCTTTCGGCCGTTGGCTTGGGCTCGGTGCCGACCTGGCTTCGACCTTTTGCGGTGCTGTCCAATGGGGAACAGTTCCGGGCGAACCTGGCCAGGCTCGTTTGTGAAGCGCCCGGCATGGCTGTCGTCGATGAGTTCAGTTCGGTAGTTGACCGGCAGATCGCTCGCGTGGGCGCTGCCGCTTTCGCCAAGGCTTGGCGCCGGACGTCCGGGCAGGTCGTTCTCCTGTCCTGCCACTACGACATCCTCGACTGGGTGCAGCCCGATTGGGTTTACGACACCGGTACCGGCGAATTTCATCGGGGGTGGCTTCGGCCAAGACCAGGCTTTGAGCTTGAGATCCGCGAGGCTAAGCAGCGCGACTATGCCCTGTTTGAGCCGCATCACTATCTAAAGCTGCCCCCGATGGTCGCGTCCACGCACTACGTCGGCTGGGTCAACGGGGAACCGGTGGCACATATCGCGTTTTCAACCCGGCCGGGGTTGATTGAGGCGCGGGCGTGCCGCCTGGTGGTGATGCCTGAGTGGCAAGGCGCCGGGGTCGGGATGCGTTTCCTGAACGCCTTGTGCGGCCAGTGGCTGGAAGGGAGTAACCGCTACGGCCGCCCGTTACGCACGCTGTTCCATACGAGCCACCCCGGACTCGCGGCCGCGCTTCGCCGGGACAAGCGTTGGACACAAGTCTCGGCCGCTTTGATAGGCGGCAACTACGCCAAGAGCCGCCAAAGCCTTAAGGAGAGCAACCGCCGTCTCGGCCGACACGCCAGCGCCGGCAGCGGTTTCGGTGGCCACTTCCGGGCGGTTCAGGGTTTTCGTTACCTTGGGGAGAGCGCATGCGAGTAGCGATCATCGGCCAGAAGTGGCTGGCGGCCGAGCTTTTGAAACGTTGCCTGGCTGAAGGTCACCAGGTGGTGATAGCCATCAGCCCGGCACTCGGCGCCGATGGAGAATACGACCGCCTCTATGCTGCAGCACAACAGCACGGCGTGCCGGTCGGCTGTACTCAGGGTTGTTTGGACGCTGACCAGGTGCCGGTATGCGACGTGATCCTCACCGCTCACGCCCACGTATATGTAAATGAAGAAGTCCGCGCCAAGGCCGCGCATGGCGCGCTGGGCTATCACCCCTCGTTGCTGCCAAGGCACCGAGGACGGGACGCGGTTCATTGGGCTATTCACATGAAGGAACCAGTGACGGGCGGCACGGTGTATTGGCTGGATGACGGGGCGGACACCGGCCCGATACTCGCCCAGGACTGGTGTCACATCCGACCAGACGACACGCCACAAGTGTTATGGCGCCGGGAATTGGCGCCTATGGGACTTCGACTGTTCTCGCAGGCGCTGGCCATCCTCGATGCCGGCGCCGACTGCAAAGGTCGCCCGCAGGATTCTGCCTTGGCTACCTGGGAACCAGGCGTATCGAACAGGCGGCTATCGGGATGAAACGACGAAGGCCCCACAAGGGGCCTTCTTTATGCAATTCTTTTGCACTATGTGAAACTGAATCCTCATTCATTTATCGCGCATCAAGGCCCGAATTTTTCGCGCCGCGCATCATCCAGTTCACGGGCGACGTTCACAGCAGGCGAATCCTTGTGCAGGTCATCGGCCTTGGCGCGCAGGATCTGCCACTGCTCCAGATCGATCGCGCCCTGGCCGAGCAGGTCGTCGGCGATGCGTTGCAGATCGAAATAGTGAGCGTCGGGGGATTGCTGCCAGTAGGTCTGGTCGTCGAACAGGCGCTGCCAGCTTGTGAGGTCTGGGGGTTGCAGGTCGTCGCTCATGCTCAATCCTCCACGGTATTACGGTGTAGAGGCTGCGCGACGAAACGGAGTTCAACCCAATCCCTGCAGGAGCTGCCGAAGGCTGCGATCTTTTTCAAGATCAAAGTCAAAAGATCGCAGCCTGCGGCAGCTCCGACATTAGTTGCAGTGCACCGGTCAGTAGCCGGTCATCTCCAGATAGCCACGCCCGCCATGGCTGCCGCTGATCCGCACCGGCCCTTCCCAGTAAGGAATGCGCAGGTTCATCCAGGCGTTGGGGTTCAGTGCCGACAGGCTGATGTCGAGGTGTTTGTCGGGAATGCTGATGGTCCAGCGCACCGGCATCGCGCGGCCGGCAACTGTCGCGGTGTCTTGCGGGACAAGTTTGATTTGTTCGCTGCGCAGGGTTTGCGCCTGACCGTCGGCCGCGATCCAGGTACCGGTGAGGTACGGTGCGCCGTCCTTCTGGCGCATGCGGTAGAGCATGACGTGTTCACCACTGTCCAGGTGCAGGGAGAACCAGTCCCAGCCGGTTTGATTGGCGGTCAGCGGCTGGCTGCTCCACTCACGGTCCAGCCAGGCCGGGCCGCTGACGGTGTAGGTCTGGCCGTCGATTTGCAGGGTGCCGCTGGCTTGAAAAAACGGCTGGCTGTAGTAATACGAGGCCTGGCCCTGCTCGGATTTCTGGCTGAAGCCGTGATCACCCTGCAGCACCAGCGGCCGACTGGATGTGAGGTGCAGTTGATAGGCGAACGATTGATCGCGCGCGCTGAGTTGCATGTCGCTCAACGGCTCCGGTGCCTGACCGGCAAAGCGCCAATCATCGATCCATGCCTCGAACGGTGCCACGTTCACCCCGGCCTGTCCCACGCCGCCCCGGGCATAACGCTCCGCGGCATGATGCGCGGTGGCCGAGGTCACCGCCGCATGCCCGAGCCAGATCGTCTGATTGCCCCAGCCCGGTTGCTGCGGCACCGGTTTCAAAGCACTGCGAAACAGCGTCCACTGCACACCGAAATCATTGCCCTGCGGGTCCTTGAGGTTGGCGGTGACATACCACCATTCGATACGAAATCCCTCGTGAGCGCCGTGATCCGCCGGGAAGCTGAATACCCGCCCCGGCACCACCGGGGTGAATTGCGCAGCCTGATCGCCGAGCCCGGCGAAGCCCTTTTGATCAGGTTGCGGTTGATCACAGCCAACCAGCAGCAGCGCCAGACACAGCGCAACGAGGCTAATCCTCATGGGCAAACGTCCTCAGCAGGTCCGCCGGTTGTGTGCGGTACAACGAATACAGCGGCCACGCCGAAGCCAAAAGCGTCGCCAGCAACGCCAGCCCAAGTAACTGCAACAGTTGCAGCGGGAATATGCGCAACGGAAGACGCCAGCCGAACGCCTGCACGTTGATCACTGCGTCCAGGCACCAGGCCAACGCAATCCCCAACGGCAGCGCCAGCACCAGCGTCAGCACCGCCAGCAGCCAGGTCTGGCCGAGGTTGAGCAGCATCAACTGGCGGCGCGTGACGCCCAAGGCCCACAGCGGCGCCAGTTGTCCGAGGCGGCTCTGGCTCTGGGTCAGCAGGCTGATGAACAGCGCCACACCCGCCACCGCCAGGGTCAGGCTGTTCAGCGCGGCGGTGGCGGCGAAGGTGCGTTCGAACACTTGCACCGACCAACCCTTGAGCCGCGCCTGATCGACGATGCGACTGTCATCGAGCTGAAAGCGCGTTTGCAGCGCAGTCAAAAACGCTGGGATGTCGGGCGGTGCGATGCGCAGGTTGAAACGGTTGGGTGTCAGCGCCGGCCACAGGCGCAGCAGATGATTACTGTTGACCAGCAGATGTCCCTTGGGATTGCCGTAGTCGGCGTAGATCCCGACGATGCGCGGTGACCACGCTCCGCCCGGGGTCGGCAGGCGCAGATGATCACCCGCGCGCACCTTCAGGCGCCGCGCCAGTTGTTCGCTGAGCATCACCGCGTCGTCGTTCGCCAGGTGCGCCCACGGATCCCCGGCAATCCCGTCGAGCAGCGGCCAGTGCTGCCGGTAATACGGATGATCGATCACCCCGAACACATCCGCCGGCCAGCCTTGCAGGGTCACCGCCACCTGCCAGTTGGGCAGCACCGCGCTGACGCTCGGTTGCTGTTTGAGCCAGCTGTACAGCTCGCGCGATTGCGCCGGATTGACCGGGTTGAGGTAAAGCTCGGCGCTCAGGCGTTGTTCGAGCCAGTCGTTGAAAGTCTGGCGAAAACCGGCGGTCATGCTGCCGGCACCGATGTTGGCCGCCAGCGCCAGCAGCAGCGCCATCAGCGCCAGGCTCAGCGCCGGCAGTTGCTGGCGACAGTCGGCGAGAAACCACTGGCCGAGCACCGAGCGACTGCGCCCGAGTAATGGAGTGAGCACCGCGCTGAGCACCACCGGCAACGCCAGCGCCGCACCGAGCAGCAGCCCGGCCATCAACACAAATCCACTGCCGAGGCTGTCACCGAACAGCAACGCCGACAGCGCGATCAGTCCCAGCAACGCCGCCAGCCAACCCTGGCGCCGCAACCAGCGCGCATGCTGCTGATGCCAGGCCTGCGGATCCGCCACCGCCAACAGCGGCAAGCGTGCCGCGCGCAACAGACTGTTGGCACCGGCCAGCAACGCGCCGAACAGGCTCAAGCCAATACCGCTGAACCACCACCACGGACTCAGACGCAACTGCCCCGCCACTTCCGCACCGTACAGACCGCGCAGGCTCGCGGCGACATCCGGCAGCAAAACACTCGCCAGCCAATAGCCACTGATGACGCCGAACACTCCGCCGACCAGCGCCAGCACGCCCAGTTCGACGATCAGGCTGCCGATCAGCATCCGCGCACTCACCCCGCAGGCGCGCAGGGTGCGCAACAATCCACGCCGTTGTTCCAGCGCCAGACCAATGGCCGCGTGAACGATGAACAGCCCGACCACGAACGAGAGAAATCCCAAGGCGTCGAGATTCAGGTGAAAGCTCTCGGTCAGGCGCGCCAGATTGTTTTCTTCGGCGCTGCTTTTGAGCTGCAACTGCCCTTGGAACGCGGCCGGCAGCTCGGCCTGAAAATCCTTGGGCAGTAACAACCGCGACAATTGCCCGGGTTGGTCGAGCAAGGTTTGCGCGACGCCGATATCCACCAGCATCACCCCCGGCGCCATGTCCTTTTGCGCGCGCAGCGGCGGCAGGGTCTGGCCGTTGAGGGTTTGCGGCGTGGCGCCTTCGCTGAGGTTCAAGGCTTGCAGTGTTTCAGGCGAAATCCACGTAGCGCCCGGCGGCGAGAAGAACTCGACGATGCGCTCGATCGGCATCGCCTGCCCGGCCACTGCGGAGTCCGCCGGCAGTGACACCGGTTCGATGCCGATCAGTTGCAGACGCTGATTGTCGTGCTCCTTGAGCAGCAGCCGCCCCTGCAACAGCGGCGAAACCGGCCAGCCTGCGCGGCGCAGATCGACAAACCACTGCTGAGTGAATGTCGCACCGCTCGGCGTGGCGAGACTGGCCTGAGGTTCGCCGCCGATCATCTGGCTGGCCCGGGCGTAACTGTCGCGGGCCTGACTGTTCAGCGCCTCGACCCCGGTCAGCAGGCTGGTCGCCAGCCACAACCCGGTCAGCACACTGAAAAATTGCACCGGATGCCGCCGCCAATGGCTGAGTAGCGCGCGCAGGGTTTGCCAGAAAACGTTCACGTCAGCCGGCCACTGGACAACACCACCCGTTGCGCCAGCCGCGCCGCAACGCGCGGGCTGTGGGTGACCATCAACAGCGTGGTCGGCGTGTCGTCGAGCAACTCGAGTAACAGGCGCAGCACTTCATCGCTGGTGGCTTCGTCGAGGCTGCCGGTCGGCTCGTCAGCCAGCAGCAGTTTCGGCCGCGACGCCAAGGCTCGGGCCAAAGCCACCCGCTGCTGCTGGCCGCCCGACAACTGTTCGGGATAACGCTTGAGCAACTCGCCCAACCCCAGACGCTGCACCAGATGCGCCTGCCAGCGCGGCTCATGGCGCCCGGCCAGACGCGCCTGAAACGCCAGATTGTCCTCGACCCGCAGGCTGCCGATCAGGTTGAACTGCTGGAACACCAGACCGATTTCAGTGCGCCGCCAGTCGGCCAATTGCGCTTCGTTCATGCTTTCCAGCCGATGCTCGCCGCTGCGGATGCTGCCGCGATCAACCTTGTCGAGGCCGGCGATCAGGTGCAGCAAAGTGCTTTTGCCGCTGCCGGATTCACCCATCAGCGCCAGACTGCTGCCGGGCTCGAGGGTCAGGTCGATGCCTTGCAGCACCGGTAACGGGCCTTGGGGGGTGAGGTAACTTTTGAACACGCCTTGAACCTGAAGCATGCCGCCATCCGTTGGGTCAGTGTGGGGCAAGGATAGCGGATTGCGACCTCTTCAGATCAGTGGTGTTTGATCTGGCTTCATCGCTTGCAGGCAAGCTCCTACAAGGGATCGCATTCCAATTGTGGGAGCTGGCAGGCCAGCGATGAGGCCCGCTGGCCCAACGCAAATCTCACTGCCCGGTTGCCACACGGCTCGCCGCCTCACCCGGCGTGACAATGGTGTTCAGGTCAATGTGCTTCCACTCAGGTTTGGCCCCCAACCGCGCATTGAAGCGGTAGTTGAAGGTGAAGTCATCCGCCGTCGGCACCGTCAGCGGCTTGCCATACACCGCCTCGATTCCCGCCAGGTCGTAGCCCATGACCTGCAGCAGGGTCGGGAAGATGTTGTAGTGGCTGGAGCGATCCTTGTTCGCCGGCAACGATTGCGCCCAGTCCGGCCCGTGCAACTGATCGCCCTGGATCACCACCAGCGGCACCAGCCCCTCTTCCTCTACCGGGTCACCGCCGCAGTGCGTATTCAGCCCGGGGTTGCCCCGTTCATGCAGGTCCTGACCGTGATCGGAGGTGTAGATCAACAGCGCATTATTCAGCTTGGCCTGGGCAAAGACCCGGGCGAAGAACTCGCCGACGTTCCACAGCACGGTGTTCTTGTAGGCGTTGCGGTACAGCACCCAATCGTCCGGCTGGCCGTTGAAACCGTCACGCTTGCCGGTATCGGCCACTTCGGTGAACTGCCCGCGCGGCAGCGTCGGACGATACGCCATGAACGCATCGGGGTATTTGTCGTGCACCGGGAAATGCGCGCCGACCTTGTTGATCACCACCAGCTCCGGCTGATCATCATTGAGCAATTCGATCAGCTTCGCGGCGGCGGTCATGTCGCGGTCACGCACGCTGGTCTGGTCAAACTGGACGAATTGGTCGATGTCCTTTTTCTCGGTGTCGGTCATCAGGTTCTGCAAATTGCCGCCGGTGCGCTGGGCGTCGATGTACACGGTGCGCAATCCGGCCTTCTTCGCGTACTGCCAGATTGACGGCAGGGTGCTGTTGATCCGCGTGTAATCGGCGCGGGTCCCGCCGTAGCGCAGGGTGACGTTGGTGTCGGCGCTGCAGTTGGCGATGGACGCGGCGTAGCCGTAGTTGAAGATGTCGACGCCAGGGTGCGCCTGCTTGAGGTTGCTGTGCACCCCGAACGGCGCATTGATGTCGAGGTAATTGCCGGAGATGCTTTCGTCGATGATCAGCACGATGTCGTGATTGATCGCCGCGGTGTTGCGCGCCAACGTTACCGGCTCACGCGGGCCGACCGTGTTGTGCAGCGCTTCATAGGCGAACAGGTTCAGATAGGCCAGCGGCGTGTACATGATCGGCAAACCGCGCGCGCCCTCGCCCGCCCGCAGGAACAACACCGTACTCAACAGCAACACGCCACAAACCGGCGCTGCCACGCGCAACGCGTTGGGCACCACCAGTGCATGACGCGGCTTGAGACCGATGCCGAACAGCAACAGCAGGCCACTGAGCGCGCCGTGAATGATCGCGTCGCGATACTGGTAGGCGGCCTCCTGGAGGAAGCCGCCGGAGTACACCAGCGACACAAAGCTGCTGTAGCTCAGGTAATCCGCGGTGACCCGGGTATAGACATCAAAAAACACCGCCGAGACAAACAGTGCTATTGCGAACAGGTGGCGAATGAGCGCCTGGCGAATATAAGCCGTTAGATATAACGCTAAAGTAAGCGCCAAAAACATCGCGCCAAAAAGAAGTACAGCAAAACTGACGCCGATAGCATTTAACCGCTCAATGTAATATTCGGAATAAAGGAGTAAATAAACAATTAAAAGTAATTCTTTGGCATATCTGAACATGGCGACACCGGACGTGCAAAACGGCAGAGAGTCAAAGGTTTGTCGGTCAGAACCTGACACTAGCACCCGGCCATCAAAGCGCAAGAATTGACTGTTTCTTTTAGAAAGCGTCAAAAAAACGGTGACTCAAATCTGACACACACGAGACGCTACAAGCCTTTAAATTAGTGACTTACAACCGTCCATCGCTTATTTTAATTCTGAACAAATCTGCAGAAAAACAACAAATCCAATCGCAGCAATGACTTGATGGCCAATCGCCAAAAAGCGCTCAAGTGTTATACAGGTGCAACATGTCATTTTGCTGACACGCTTTCCAAACCCTGCGCTATACCCCTTTTACAGTCTTCTTCCGAACTTCTTCTTTTCGCTCTATCGAGGGTGCGCAGATGGACGTGAGCGTATTTGGCACAGGCTATGTCGGATTAATTCAAGCCGCCGCACTTGCAGATGTAGGGCATCGGGTTTTATGTGTTGATATTGACCCCAATAAAATTAAGCAACTGCAACAAGCCGTGCCGCCTATTAGTGAGCCTGGACTCTCCACCACCCTTGAAGAAAACATCAAGGCCGGGCGTTTGTTGTTCAGCACCCAGGCCAGTGACGCGGTGGAGCATGCCGAGCTGATTTTCATCGCCGTGGGTACTCCGGCTGATGAGGACGGCTCCGCCGACCTGAGCCACGTGCTCAATGTGGCCCGGCAGATCGCCTCGTACATGGAGGCTGATCGCACCCTGATCATCAAGTCGACAGTGCCGGTCGGCACGGCGGACCAGGTCGCGGCCAAGGCCAACGAAGAACTGCTGCGCCGTGACCGTAGCAGCCTCAAGGTGCGAGTGGTGTCCAACCCTGAGTTCCTCAAGGAAGGCAGCGCCCTCGCCGATTGCATGCGCCCGGACCGGATCATCGTCGGCACCCGTGACGACGCGGCTCGCGAGCAGATGAGCGAGCTGTACGCGCCGTTCTGCCGCAACCACGAAAAACTGATGTTCATGGACAACCGCAGCGCCGAGCTGACCAAGTACGCGGCCAATGCGATGCTCGCCACACGCATCAGTTTCATGAACGAACTGGCCAACCTCACCGAACTGCTGGGCGCCGACATCGAAGCCGTGCGCAAAGGCATCGGCTCCGATCCGCGCATCGGCTACCACTTCATCTACCCCGGTTGCGGCTTCGGCGGCTCGTGCTTCCCCAAGGATCTGCGTGCCCTGCTGCACACCGCCGAACACAACGGCATGCCGCTGAAACTGCTGCGCAGCGTGACCGACGTCAACGACAGCCAGCGGCACATCCTCTTCAGCAAACTCAAGGCGCAGTTTCCGCAAGGCCTGGCCGGCAAGTCGATCGCGATCTGGGGCCTGGCGTTCAAACCCAATACCGATGACATGCGCGAAGCCCCCAGCCGCTACCTGATGGACGCGTTGTGGGCCGAAGGCGCCAGCGTGCAGGCCTACGATCCGGAAGCCATGTCCGAATGCCGGCGCCTGTACGGCTATCGCAACGACCTGCACCTGTGCGCCACCCGCGACGACACCCTGGAAGACGCTGACGCGCTGGTGATTTGCACCGAGTGGAAGAATTTTCGCGTGGTCGATTTCGAGCTGCTGGCAAGCAAGCTGCGCTCGAAGGTGATTGTCGACGGTCGCAACCTCTACAACCCGGAACACGTGGCTGCCGCCGGCCTGCATTACAGCGGCATCGGCCTGCGCCACATCGCTCCGCAAGGACTGCGCCCATGAAAATCCTGGTCACCGGCGCAGCCGGCTTCATTGGCGCCCATTGCGTGTTGCGGCTGATGCGCGACGGGCATGCGGTGGTCGGTCTGGATAATTTCAACGGGTACTACGATCCGCAACTCAAACACGATCGCGTGCAATGGGTTCGCGATCAGGTCGGGCATTTCCCGCTGGCGCGGATTGATCTGGCCGATGCCGCCGCAATTGAGGCGCTGTTTGTCCGCGAGCAGCCGCAAGTGGTGATCCACCTCGCGGCGCAGGCCGGGGTGCGCTACTCGCTGGAAAACCCGAAGGCCTATCTGGACAGCAACCTCTGCGGTTTCCTGAACATTCTTGAAGGCTGCCGGCATCATCCGGTCAAGCACCTGATCTACGCCTCGTCGAGTTCGGTATACGGCGCCAACCAGCACACCCCGTATTCGGTGCACGACGGCGTCAATCACCCGCTGTCGCTGTACGCCGCGACCAAAAAAGCCAACGAGCTGATGGCCCACAGCTACAGCCACCTATTCGGCATTCCCAGCACCGGCCTGCGCTTTTTCACCGTGTACGGCCCCTGGGGTCGGCCCGACATGTCGCCGATCCAGTTCGCCCGGGCGATCACCGAAGGCACGCCGCTGAAACTGTTCAACTACGGCGAACACCAGCGCGACTTCACCTACATCGACGACATCGTCGAAAGCATCGCGCGCCTCACCGACCATCCGCCGCACAACCACCCGGAGTGGGACCGCGAACACCCCGACGCGGGCAGCAGCATGGCGCCGTGGTGCCTGTTCAACATCGGCGGCCACCACCCGGTGGAGCTGAAAACCTATCTGGCGCTGATGGAAAAACACCTCGGCCAGAAAGCCATTGTCGAGCTCTTGCCCCTGCAACCGGGCGATGTGCTCAACACCTGTGCCGAGACCGACGATCTGGCCCAGGCCACCGGGTTCCAGCCCCGGATCGAGCTGGATGAAGGACTGGGGCGTTTCATCGCCTGGTTTCGCGACTACTACCCCACTGCCTATCGCCCACGCGCCGCTCGCGGCTGAACATCAGCGGAGGACCCCATGACTGGACATGAGCAAGGTGTACCGATCCATCAGATGCGCCGCGACAAGCGCATGGATCCCGAGCATCGAATGCGCCTCGATACCGCCATCCACATGCAGGGCCGTGGCTGGTTGACCGGCCGAGACGGTGGCCGGCCGTGGACGCTGTCGCGCACCAACCGCGTGCTGGCCTGCTTGGGTGCGCTGGTGATTCTGGTGGTGTGCTCGCCGCTGCTGCTGGGGCTGGCGCTGGCCATCAAGTTCACCAGCCCGGGACCGGTGATGTTCGTGCAGAAACGCACCGGCTATCGCGGCCGCAAATTCGGCATGTACAAGTTCCGCACCATGGTGTGCAACGCCGAAGAGCTGAAGGAATCGCTGCGCCACCTCAACAAGCACGGGGTCGACGCCATTGATTTCAAGATCGACAAGGACCCACGCATCACCGGGATCGGCGGTTTCCTGCGGCGCACCAGCCTCGACGAACTGCCCAACCTGATCAACGTGGTGACCGGTGACATGCGCCTGGTCGGCCCCCGTCCGACCTCGTTCAACGCTTACCGCTACAAGGACAGCCATCTCGCGCGCCTGAGCATCTACCCCGGCATGACCGGCCTGTGGCAGATCTCCGGGCGCAGCAACATCGACTTCGACCAGCGCGTTGAGTTGGACCTCAGCTATATCGCCGAGCAAAGCCTTTTGCTTGATCTGAAGATCCTGTTGAAAACCCCCTTCAAAGTATTCAGCGGCCACGGAGCAAGCTAATGGACGGTTCAACCAACAAAAGCCTGAGCATTGCCAACCCCAGCGAATCGAACCTGATCTCGACCGTGCTGGACCTGGATCTGCGGATCCTCTTTCTGACCGCCGCCAACCCCGGCGCCGGCACCACCACCAGTGCCTTGGCGCTGGCCAGCCAACTGGCGCAGATGAGCAGCGGCCAGGTGCTGCTGGTGGATGCCAGCCAGTCGGCGGGCAACCTCACCCAGCAACTGAATCTGGGCAAGGAGCGCGGCCTGCGCGACCTGCTGTTCAACCCGGACAACACGCCGCTGTTGCAGGACTGCGTGGTACAGGTGTCGAGCCTGCCGTTCGATGTGCTGCCCAACGGCCGGCCGATCCGCACCTTGGAACACCTGACGGCCGAGCGCCTGGGGCCGTTGCTTGATCAACTCGGCAGCCAGTATCGCTTCGTGGTGATCGACGGTGACGCGGTGTATTCGGCCGCCGACACGCTGGTGCTCAGCACTCAGGTCGATGGCGTGGTGTTTGTGGTGCGCGGCGAAGACACCCGCTGGGAAGTCGCCCAGGCCGCCGTGCAACGCCTGACCCAGGCCGGGGCAAAAGTGGTCGGCAGCGTGTTCAACCGCCGCAAGTACTACATGCCCAAGTGGCTCTACAAAAACCTGTAAGCAAACGCGAAGGATGACGCCATGAACGCCAAGATACTTGTTCTGCTGATGCTGCCGCTTGCAGGCTGCTCCAGCACTTCCGAAACCCAGAACATGCCGGTGAATATCCTCACCGCCACGCCGGCCAACGCCCAGGCGACCGATATGCCCAAGGTCGAACAGACCCTGCGCCCGCAAGACGTGCTGGATGTGATCTTCCACATCAGCACCAGCGGCTCGGACGCCTACCGCGTGCAGTCGGGTGACCAGATCGGCCTGAACTTCACCGCCGCCAGCCAGCTCAACGGCAACCAACTGGTGCTGCCCGACGGCACCATCAACCTGCCGGGGGCCAACACCTCGGTGAAAATCGCCGGGCTGACCAGCGATGAGGCGCGCAATGAAATCCAGCGCGCCTATCAGCGCAAGCAGCTGTTCCAGCCCAACCGCAATCAGCTGACGGTACAAATCATCAGCCCGCTGACCAATGAGCAGAACCTGAAAAGCGCCCTCAATCACCCGGCCACCGGCATGAGCCGCGAGATCACCGTGGGTACCGACGGCTATGCAAGCTTCCCGGAAATCGGCGCCGTGCCGCTGCAAGGCATGACCGTCAATCAACTGGAAACCTTCCTCAACCAGAAGTACGCGCAATTGCCGGGACGGATGAGCGTCGATGTGTTGCTCAAATCCACCGCCGGCAACGAGATCTACGTGCTGGGCGAAGTCGGCCAGCCGGGGTCCTATCCGATCCGCCGTCCGGTGTCGGTGCTTGAAGCGCTGACCCTGGCGCGCGGCACCAACGTCAAGGCGCGTCTGGACTCGGTGGTGATCATGCGCCGCAACGGCAATCAGGTGCAGGCCGTGCACTACGACGTGGAAAAAGCCCTGGCGGGCGACGCGTCGCAGATCGCCTACCTGCAACCCGACGACATGCTGTTCGTGCCGAAAACCAAACTGGCAAGTGCCGGCGATCTGGCTCGGCAACTGGCAGACGTGGTGTTGTTCCAGGGCGTGGGATTCAGCTTCGGCTACCGCGTCGACAACAAAAGCAGCAGCAGTAACTGACTCCCAGGTGAACGATCATGAATCCAAAGGAAAACTACCTGCATGAGTTCTTCAGGATCTTCTTCGCCAACAAGCAACTGGTGAAACGGGTCTTCCTGATCTTTGCAGTCATCGCCCTGCTGCTGCCATTGGTGCTCAAACAGAGCTTCGATATCACCGCCCAGGTGATCGTGCAGTCGAAAAAACTCTCCCAGGGTGACGCCACCACGTCCCTCACGGTCGATAACGCCACCTTCATTCCGCCGTCGCTGGCGGACATGGAAACCGAAAGCAATATCCTGCGGTCACCGGCGCTGATCCGCCAGACCATCAGCGAGCTGCGCGACAAGGGCGAGTACAACCCGCCGGTGGGCATGTTCGCCAAACTGGTGAGCGACCCGTTCCGGCGCTACGTCTCCTCGCCGCTGCGTGAGTATGTGATCAACCCGCTGCGCAACATGCTCGGGCTGCAAACCGACCCGGTGCGCGACACCGTGCTCGACGGCCTCACTCAACAGGCCCTCGACAGCCTGAAGATCGAGACCCTGCCCGGCTCCAACGTGATCTCGATCGTCTACAGCTTCCCCGATCCGCACCAGGGCACGACGTTCGTCGCCACCCTGCTGCAAAACTATCTGGGCAGCCGTCAGGCGCTGCAATCGATCGACCTGCCGCAATCCTTCTACGAAACCAAGAAGCACCTGTATCAGGTGCGTCTCGACGGCCTGGAAGGCAATCGCCAGGCCCTGCTGGAAAGTGTCGGCTCGTCCGATCCGAAGGAAGAAATCACCTTCCGCCTGAACGCGATCAACACCGAAGAGCAAGCCCTGAACCTGTACCAGGACCGCCTGTTGCAGAGCCAGCGCTGGCTCGAATACCTGAAAACCGCGCTGGCCGCCGCCAGCACCAACAAGCTCAACGACTACACCTTCCCCTATACCTTCACCACCACCGTCGACAACGTGGCGTTCGAGGATCGCGAAGTCAAACAACTGGGCGAGCAACTGACCACCCAGGTCAGCCGCTACATGAATGACCTTGCGGTGTTCCAGCCCGGCAGCGAGCCGATGCTGCTGACCCGCGAGCAGATCGCCCGCACCCGCCAGCAGTTCCTCAAAGTGGTGAGCAACCGCATTCAGGAGCGCACCAACGACCTGGCCGTGGTGCAACAGGTGATCAATCAGAAAACCGCGCGCATCGCCGACTTCAAGAACCGCATCCACACGTTGCAGCAGACCCAGAGCAAGCTGCGGCAGATGGACACTGAAATCGACGCGCTGCACACGGCGTTCTCGACCTACGCGCAGCGCTTTGCCGAAAGCAGCACGGCCGGTGCGCTCAACGACGACCTGTCGAACGCCAAGGTCCTCAGCCCGCCGTTCGAACCGACGGAGCCGGCCTTCCCCAAACCGCTGCTGATCATCCCGTTCGGGCTGTTCACCGGGCTGCTGCTGGCGATTGCCCTGGTCTATGTGCGTGAGTTCTTCGATCACCGTTTCAAACACCCTGCGCAAATCACCCACGAACTGGGCCTGCCGGTGTTGCTGGTGATCAACGACGAGAACGTGCTGCCGAGCAATCCGCACAAGAACTGGACCGTGCCGAGCTTTGTGCACTGGGTGCGCAATTGAACACGCTGTCCACCCCGAACGCCGCGCTGCCGATCATTCATTTGCTCAGCAGCGGCGGCTTCTATGGCGCCGAGCGCATGTTGCTCGATCACTGTCTGGCGACCCCCGGGCAGCACCAAGTGCTGTTTCTCGATGCACCGCCAGCGTTGATCGCGCGCTTTCGCGAGGCCGGGGTGGACTGCCGTGGCTGTGCCGGACTCGGTGAGTTGTTGCGTCACCTGCGCGCCCGGCGCAGCGAACAGCCGCTGATCAACACCCACAACTTCAAGGGGCTGCTGTTCGGTTGGGTCGGCGCGACGCTGTTGCGGTTGCCGCTGGTCATCACCCAGCACGGCTTCACCCCGCGCAGCCACAAGCAGAAGTTCTACACCTGGCTGAGTCTGCAGCTGTGCCGCACCGCGTCGGTGGACCGCGTGGTGTGCGTGGCCGAGAGCATCGCCGTGCTGCATCGTCAGGCCAGCGTGCAGGCGGAAAAGCTGCAGGTGATCCCCAACGGATTGCCGGCCGCTGCCGCGCTGATCAGCACCGTTGACCGCCAGCGCTGGCTGGCCGGTTACGTCGGGCGCCTGAGCAGCGAGAAAGGCCCGGACCTGTTTCTCGATGCGCTGATTCCGCTGTGTCACCAGCATCCGCAACTGGATGCGGTGATGCTCGGCGACGGCCCGGAACGCGACAGGCTGCAGGCGCGAATCGACGCCGCCGGACTGTCGCAACGGATTCGCCTGCCGGGCTACCAGACCGCCATGCAACCGTGGTGGCAGCGCCTGGATGCCCTGGTGATCAGCTCGCGCACTGAAGGCACGCCGATGATTCTGCTCGAAGCCATGCAGGCCGGCGTGCCGGTGGTGGCGTTCGCCGTCGGCGGTATTCCGGATGTGCTGGAACATCGACATAACGGCCTGCTGGCGACACCCGCCGACAGCGCCGCCCTCGCCCGCCAGCTCGACAACCTGCTGATCGAGCCGGATCTGGCCCGGCAGTTGTGCGACAACGCAAAGCGTACGCAACAGGATCGCTACGACCTCAAGGCCTTGGCCGAACGCTGGTCGCAGCTGTACATCCGCACGGCACGGGAGGCACGCGCATGATTTTCCCGCTCTCGATCGTCACTCTGCTCGGCCTGGTGTGCATCGGTCTGCTCGCCAGCCCTTATCCGTTTCTGGCGCCGGGCGCAGTCTTTGCCCTGGTGGGTTTCACCGTGTTGTATCGCAAGCCGACCTGGGGCCTGCTGGGGATTGCCGCGCTGGTGCCGTTCGAAGGCTTCTTCAAGGACAGTGCGCTGTCCGGGAGCAAACTGATCGGCGCGTCACTGGCGGTGATCCTGATGCTGCAACTGGCCATGCACCAGATTCCCTCCGAGCGTCTGCGCAGCAATATCTGGCGGTTTTTGCTGTGGTTTCTGGTCCTGTATTTCCTCAGCCTGCTCAACACCGATGACCTGGGCATGTCGCTGGGGCATCTGCGCGAGCTGAGCGTCGGCCTGATCCTGTTTGTCATCACCCTGCTGATCGGTCGCGAGTTGAACCTCGACCTGTTCGCCAGACTGGTGACCCTGAGTGTCAGCGCCACCTGCGCCATGGCCATGTTCTCGACCAAATTCCAGGACCAGGGGCGCGCGGCCGGGTTGCTCGAAGATCCCAACGCCTTCGCCCTGCTGATCGCCTTCGCCATTCCGCTGGCGCTGCTGCTGGTGATTCGCGGGCCGAACCTGCTGCACCGGTTGTTCTGGGGCGCCTGCTGCCTGCTGCTGCTCGGTGGCATGACCAAGACCGAGTCGCGCTCCGGGCTGGTGGTGGTGGCCTTGAGTCTGTTGATCGGCGGCTGGCACTACCGCACCCAACTGACCCGGATCCGCCCACGGCACCTGGGGTTCGCCATGCTCGGCGCGGCCATCGTGATTCCGCTGGCGATCTACGCGATGCCCGCCGGTTACATCGCGCGCATTCAATCCCTGAGCGTGCTCAGTGCCGGGGCCAAGGGCCACGACGACGAATCCCTCGGCCGCCGCGCCTCGTACATCGTGGTCGGCGGGCAGATGATCCGCGAGAACCCGCTGCTCGGCTCCGGCCCCGGCACCTTCCCGCTGCACTACGCGACCACCGGGTACGCCAAGGCGTTTTCCGCCAACCGCAAGATCGGCGACCTGTACCGCCGTGCGCACAACACCTACCTGGAAATCTTCAGTGAACTGGGGATTCCTGCCGGCCTGCTGTTCGTCGGCATGCTCGGCCTGGGCCTGTACAACCTGATCCGCGCCCGCGCCGCGTGGCTGCAACGACGTGACTGGCAACAGGCGGACCTGATGACCCACCTCGGCGTGAGCTTCCTGTCGCTGACCCTGTTCCTGATGTTCCTCAGCGCACCGAACCAGAAATACGTGTGGATCATGCTCGCGCTGACCAGCGTCCTGCGCCTCAAAGCCGAACAAGCCCCCCTGAGCGAGGCCCGCGCATGAGCCGGATCAGCATCATCATCCCGATGTACAACGAGGCCCGGCATATCGGTCGCACGCTGCTGGCCGCGCAAAAAGCCGCGCATGCGGCCAATCTCGAGTGCGAATTGATCGTGGTCGACAACGGCTCGGACGACGACGGTCCGCACATCGCCCGCGCATTTGGCGCGCAGGTGCTGGTGCTGCCGGGGCTGCTGATCGGCGCCCTGCGCAATCGCGGCGCACTGCTGGCGAGCGGCGAGTGGATCGCGTTCATCGACGCCGACGTCGAGATGCCCGAGGACTGGCTCCAGTCGTTGTTCGAACTGCAAGCCGAGGGTCAGGCCGACGTCTTCGGTCTCGACCTGCACACCCCCGCCGCCGCGCCGTGGTACGCCGCCGCCTGGCAACGGCGCACGCTACGCCCGTCGAGTCAGGGGTCGCACGCGGTGGATTGGTTGCCCAGTTCCAACCTGCTGATGCGCCGGCGCTGGTTCGACAAGGTCGGCGGGTTCAATGAACACCTGCGCACCGGCGAGGACAAGGAATTCACCCTGCGCCTGCACGAACAAGGCGCGCGGCTGCTGTCGGTGAACAGCAGCGTGGCCCTGCATTGGGGCTACGAGATGAACTGGCGCGAGTGGATGGGCAAGGAAATGTGGCGTCAGGGCAGTCATCTGCAACTGCTGCGCACCCACGGTTTCAGCTTGCGGCTGCTGCGCTTTCCGCTGCTCTCGCTCGGCGCGTGGCTGCTCGACCTGTTGGCGATTTCCGCGCTGCTCAACGGCTTCCCGCATCACGCCGCCGTCATGGTGCTGCTGACCACGATACCGGCACTGGTGCTGAGCATTCGCCAGAGTTCACGCCATCACGACGTGGGCCTGACCCTGCAACTGTGGGGCCTGCACTGGTTGCGCCTGCATCTGGCGGGCGCGGCGTTGCTACTCAGTCTGTGTCATTGGACCGCCAGGAGGCCTGCCCGTGGCTGAATTCATTTTCTGGCTGTGCCTGCTGCTGCCGGTGTACGCCTACCTCGGCTATCCGCTGCTGCTGACCGTGCTGGCGCCGCTGTTCCCGGCCTGGCGCCACACCCCGGCGCCACCGCTGAACATCAGCATCGTGATTGCCGCGCACAACGAGGCGCGGCACATCGAGCACAAGTTGCGCACGCTGCTGGCGCAGGATTACCAACCGGCCACGTTGCAGATCATTCTCGCCAGCGACGGCTCCACCGATGACACCGTGGCCTGCGCGCACAAGGTGGTTGATTCGCGCATCAGCGTGCTCGACCTGCCGCGCCAGGGCAAAGCGGCGACGCTGAATGCCGGCGTGGCGCTGGCGGCCGGCGACATCCTGGTGTTCACCGATGCCGACAACCAATGGTCGCGGGAAACCCTCGGCTACCTGCTCGCGCCACTGAATGACCCGAACGTCGGCGCCTGCGCCGGGCACATGGTGATTCCGGTGACCGGCGGCGGCCTGAGCGTCGGCGACAGCCTGTATCGGCATTACGAAGGCTGGCTGCGCCGGGTCGAGAACCGCACCGGCTGCATGGTCTCGGCCGACGGCGCCCTGCTCGCGCTGCGTCGCGAGCTGTTCCAGAGCGTGCCGGCGGAGGTCAATGACGACTTCTTTCTCAGCACCTGTGCACCGGTGGCGTTCAAGCGCATTGTGTACGTGCCCGAGGCGCAAGTGATCGACCACGGCGTGGACGAAGCGGACAAGCAGTTCCGCCGCCGTCAGCGCGTCACCGTCGGTGGCCTGCAAAGCCTCGCCCAACGCAGTGAGCTGCTCAACCCACTCAAACATGGCCTGTATTCGCTGGCGCTGATCAGCCACAAGCTGATCCGCCGCCTGGCACCGATCCTCCTGCTGCCGTTGCTGCTGAGCAACTTCTGGCTGTGGGACGACCACGGTTTCTATCGACTGGCCCTGATCGCCCAACTGTTCGGCTACGCCATTGCGCTGGCCGGGTTGCTGGACTCGCAACATCGCTTGCCCAAACCGTTTCGTCTGGCCGCGTTCCTGCTGGTCACCCTCGCCGGGATGAGTCTCGGCCTGTGGCAGTTCCTGCGTGGCCACCGATATGCCCAGTGGAATCCCGAACAGAACCGTTAGAGGACTCAAGCCATGGCGATCAAACAATTAATAAAACGCACCAGTGGCTGGCTTTACCTCAATTCGCCCGTCGGACGAAACCAATTGCACGGCGCCGGGGTGATCCTGATGTTGCACCGGGTATTGGCCAACGACCGCGCCGCCGACCTGCCACACCGCAATGAACTGTGCGTCGGGCCGAAAGCCTTCGAGCACCTCCTGGTGTGGCTGCGCCGGCACTTCGACTGCGTGCCGCTGATGGACATCCTCACGCCGAACGCTCTGCGCAGCGAACGCCCACGGGTAGCGCTGACCTTCGACGACGGCTGGCGCGACAACGCGGTCAACGCCTTCCCGCTGCTGCAAAAGCATCAGGTGCCGGCGAGCATCTTTCTCTCCACCGATTTCATCGGCAGCCGCCAGCGCTTCTGGTGGGAAAGCCTCGGTGAAACCCTGTGGGGCAGCCACGGCGAAAAGGCGCGCATGCACCTGATCGAGTGCCTGCACTCCATCGGGCATCCGTTGCCAGTGCTGGTCGATGACATCGACGTCGATCGACGCAGCCTGTCGCTGCTGCATTACCTGCAAAGCCTGAAGACCGTCGAACCGCAGATGCTCGAACGCCTGACCGACGAATGTCCGCCGGAGTCATTGCCGCAAGCGCTGGACTGGCATCAAGTGCGCGCGCTGGAGGCTTCGGGCCTGGTGCGTTTCGGCCCGCACGGCGCCAGCCACGCGATCCTCACCGAACTGGACGACGTGCGCCTGAACGAAGAAATCAGTCGCAGCCGTGACGCCTTGAACAACGGCTGCAACCGGCCCCTGCCGGTGTACTGCTACCCCAATGGCAACAACGACGAACGCGTGCGCAAGCAGATTGCCGCGCACGACTATGCGTTTGCCCTGGGCACCGGCACCGGCATCTATCGCGGCGAAGGTGATCCGCTGAACTTGCCACGTTTTGGCGTCAGCCAGCGCACCGCACGCAATCCGGAATTGCTGTCGTGGCGCATCTTTCGCGGCAACCGGCCATGAGTCGTAGCCACTACCTCAAGCATCTGGCGCTGAGCATGGGCACCAAACTGGCGATGATCGCCCTGCGTCTGCTGCGCAACGTGCTGCTGGCGCGGATCCTCGGGCCCAGTGAACGCGGGCTGTTTGCCCTGCTCAGCACCTTGCCGGACTTGATCAGCGCCGCCACCAGTGGCGGGCTGAACTCGGCCGTCGGCTATCAGGCGGCCAAGCAACGGCCGATGGGCCTGCTGCTGAGTCAGGTGCTGGTGTTCGGTTGTCTGCTTGCCGCTTTGCTGACCCTGTTGGTGGTGGCGCTGACGCGTGAGTTTGGCAGTGAGCTAGATGTGACGATGCAACTCGGTCTGCTCGCCTGGCTGTTGCTGCTGGCGGTGCCGCTGACCGTTTTGAAAAGCGGCCTGCTGACGTTGCACAACGCATCCGGCGGCGTGGTCGCGTTCAACGCCTTGCGTCTGGTGGAATCGCTGGCGCCGTTGCTGCTGTTTCTCGCGCTGTTCTGGATGTGGAAAAGCGCGGCGCTGGAAGCCGCGCTGATCAGTTGGCTGGCCGGGATCAGCCTGGTGGTGCTGGCCGGTTGGGTCTGGCTCAAACACGCGCAACCGCTGCAACTGCAATGGGATCGCGCCAGCCAGAACGAACTGCTGCGCTACAGCGCGCGCAGCCATCCGGATTTGCTGTTCCAGCAGGTGATTCTGCGTTCGGATTACCTGTTCATCGGCGCCCTGCTCGGCAGCACCGCGCTGGGTCATTACGCGATGGCCAGCGCCGCTGCCGAACTGCTGCTGATCGTTCCGGAAGCGGTGACCACGCCGCTGATGAAGCGCCTGCTGCAACAGGACGAAGGCATGGACAAGGTCACCCCACTGGCGCTGCGCCTGACCGCCACCGTGATGCTTGGCGCGTGCCTGTGCATGGCGGTGATCGGCAACTGGCTGATCGTCACCCTGTTCGGCATTGCCTACCAACCGGCGTATCCGGCACTGCTGGCGTTGCTGCCGGGGCTGCTCGGGTTGTGCTACGCGAGCATCCTGCGTCTGGACCTGCTGGGTAAAAACCGTCCCGGCACGGTGTCGCTGCTGATGGGCCTGGGCGCCCTGCTCAATCTGGCGCTGAACCTGATCATGATCCCGGCCTACGGCATCGTTGGCGCGGCAGCGGCCTCGTCGATTGCCTATCTGGCGGTGACCGTGGCGATGCTGGTGTTGTACTGCCGTTTGAGTGGCGTACCGTTCTGGCAAACCCTGATCATCCTGCCCAGCGACGTCGCGCCGATGTGGCAGATGTTGCACCGGAAGGCCGTATGAAAGCCCTGGCCCTGCTGCTCGGTCTCGGCCTGTCGCTGGACGCCTTTGCCGCGTCGATGCGTTGGGGCGAAATCCGTGACGGCAGCCTGTACCTGCAAACCGATCGCCCCGACACCGTGACCGTGCGCTGGACCCCGGCCTGGCAGGCCGCCGCCAACGAAGAGCACCTGTACCTGCTCGACGGCCAAGGCAAATTGCACGGCGAACGCCTGATCAAGGCCAGCGAAACCCGTGGCACCCAGAGCTGGCCGTTGCTGCCGGGCGCCGCCAGTTATCGCCTGGAAATCCCCGGCTACAGCTTCCGCAATTACCGGGTCGAACACGACGAGCACACCGTGGCGCTGTTCGAGCCGGCCAAGGTGCACTTCAGCGCGCAGACGCAGAACGGCGACGAGCTGTATTTCAAAGTCGCGCCGGGGGAACACGCGGTGCTCGCCGGCAAGTTCCATGGTGGGGTCAACGCCTTGCAGGCGCAGCGGGTGGGCGATGACCAATCACTGACGCTGGCGCTCAAACCGTACCGCGCCTATTGGCAGTTCGATCAAGTGGCGCTGCCGGTCAGCGCGCGCGAGCAAGTCTGGCGCCTGCGCCTGCAAGGCAGCGGCAAAGCGGCGTTCTGGCTCGACGGCACGGCCAACCGGTTTGCGCAGACGGCGCAGCAACTCCAACCGGTGCGCGAAGAGACCGGTCAGATCCACCTGACCCTGCACGAGAAAATCCTCGGACGCACGCCGGATCTGGGTATCGCCCTGCCCTACGTGCTGCCGCCCGCCGCCAGCCATGCCGCACTGGATGCACTGAAACCCACCGCCGGCAGTTACTACAGCTTTGTCGATGTCACGGCGAAGAATCCGCATTTCGAAGACGCGTTCCGCCAGGTCTATCAGGATCGCTTCGGCATCCGCCAGGACATCACCCTGCTTGCCGGCAGTCAGCGCCAGGCTGACTTGCGCGCCGACGTGCAAAGCAACAGCGGCCTCGATGCCTGGCTGGCCGGCACCCGCGCGCTGGGCGGTAAAGGCACGCACTACATCGGTTTTGCCGACGAGCCGAACCTCAACTATTCGAGCTTCGAGCAATACCGGGCAATTTTCACCAGCATGGCCCGGCAGGTGCGCAGCGATCCGGCGAACGCCAAGGCCGGGGTGCGCATCGCCATGCCGGCCAGTTCGCGGCTGGTCAACGGGCCGTTCGCCGACAACGCGGCAGACAAGCGCGGCATCGATTGGGCGCGACGTTTGCTGAGCGAGTCCGCCGATCAGGTGGATGCGCTGGCATGGCACGAATGGATGATCCGCGACCTGCTCGCCACCCGCGTCTACCGCGCCAGTGTGCGCCGCGCCGCGGAACTGGTGGGCCTCGACGCCCTGGGCCACCCGCGCAAAGCCTTGCTGCTGGACCAGACCAACCTGTCCAGCGGTTCCAGCCTCAGTCCTTACGATCAGGAAACCCACTACGCCTCGCTGTGGTGGGCGTCGGTGGTGATCAACGCGTCGCAGGACGGCTTGCTGAGCATGCTCAACTGGTTTCAGGCCGCCGACGAGCCGCAGTACCCCAAGGGCATGCTGCGGGTGTTGGGCGATGATCGCTTCGAGCTGAAACCGGTCGGCTTCGCCCAGCAGTTCATCGCCCGGCACTGGCTGCACAAGGTGCTGTGGCTGGAGAACGATGGCTTTGAAGTCGATGTGCTGGCGATGGCCGGTGACGACCAGCGTGGCCTGCTCGGCGTGAACAAAGGCACGCGCTTGCAGCGTGTCGACCTGAGCGGCGCCAAGTGCCCGCTGAACAATGGCGCCTTGCGTTACTTCGGCGCGGACAACCGCAGCCGCGACGCGCCCTTTGCCTGCCGCGACGGACGCGTCAGCTTCGAGTTGCCGGGGGAAACCCTGTTCGCCCTGAGCTGGAGCGCGTCATGAACCTGAATTTCAGACAATGCATGGCGGACACAAACCTGTGGCGAGGGAGCTTGCTCCCGCCGGGCTGCGAAGCGGCCCCAACACTTGCACCCCCATTGGCGACTGCTGCGCAGCCGAGCGGGAGCAAGCGCCCTCGCCACAGTCGTTCGCCCTGCCGGAACGCCGGAGTACAGAACATGGGTATCGTCAGCAAACTCAGCCAGCACATCAAACAAAAAGGCCTGCGCGCCACCCTCGGCAAAGCGTGGAAACATTACGTGTTTTTCCATCAGGAACTGCTGTGGATGGAGCGCGATCTGGTCAGCCCGGTGCCGCCGCACAGCCTCAAACCCTATGCGCCGCTGCGGGTGGTGAAGATCACCGCCGACAACGCCAGCGCCTTCGCCCGCTACTTCGGCGACCGTGTCGGGACCATGGCCGAGCTGGCCAACGAAGGCCACACCGGGCACATGCACCTGGACGATCAGGGCGATGCCGTGGCGTTCATCTGGGGCTGTGCGCGGGATTATTTTGACCGGCATTACTACGGTTGCCTGTTCCCGGTGAAACCCGGCGAGTTCTTCGAATTCGGCGGTGAACTGACCCGCGCCTACTGGGGCACCGAACTCTCGGTAGACCTGCAACTGCAGCTGTGGAAAGCCATGGCGGAACAGGGCTGCGACAAGGTGGTGGACGTCTGCGAGTTCCACAACATCCCGGCGCTCAAACTGCACCTGCGCATGGGCTACACCGAGCAAGGCCGGATCATGAACGTCTACACCCTGTTCGGTCGCTGGCACTTCTACCGCGAAACCCGCTACAGCGGCTCGCGGCTCGATGCGCTGCGCAAACCGTCCCGTCCACCTGTCCAAGCAACGGCGGCCTGAGCCCATGACGGCGCGATTCGAATGGCGCACCTCGCTGTGCGCCGCCGACTTCCCGGCAGCCGCCTATGAAGCGCTGCGTCTGCGGGTGACAGACTCCACACCGTTCAACCACCTCGGCTGGTTGCGTGCCGCGCAGTTGACCCTGGGCGAGGGTCAACGGTTGCACGTTCTGC
The DNA here is from genome assembly GCF_017491705.1 of Pseudomonas sp. 86_A. Classification (NCBI taxonomy): domain Bacteria; kingdom Pseudomonadati; phylum Pseudomonadota; class Gammaproteobacteria; order Pseudomonadales; family Pseudomonadaceae; genus Pseudomonas; species Pseudomonas sp. 86_A. The sequence continues at coordinate 425,447 of NZ_JAFGYS010000001.1, forward strand.
TGGGTTGGGAAGCCGACGAATTGCGCCTGTGCCTGCCGCTGGTGGCCGGTCGTGAGCGCGTTGCCGGGGTGCCGTTCCGGGTCCTGCATCATCTGGGCTATCCACTGGCCGATCGTCTGGCGTTGCTGTCACTGCTCGATGACCAAGGCATGCGCCAGGCCTTGCGGCTGATCCGCCAACGGCTGCCCCACGCGCTGCTGCAACTCAACGAATTGTCCGAACCGGCCGGGGAAGAAAGCGCCCTCACCCCATGGATGGCCGCCAGTTCCACTGGCGAGCGACGCCTGAGCTGTCGGGTGCCGGTGCACCTGGTCAGCGAGGCCGATCATCAGGAGGTCTCCGGCGACCCGCGCTACAAGCTGCGCCGCGCGCGCAAACGGATCGCCGCGTGTGGCGCCGAAGTGCGACGCATCACCCCCGACGCGCTGAGCATGCCGCCGTTGTTGAAGGTGCTCGGCGACGTCGAAGCGGTGAGCTGGAAAGGTGACGAAGGCGTGGGGATTTTTGCCAGCGAACGCAGCCGGCAATGCATCGAAAATGCCTTCACCGCCCTCGCCGCCCAAGGCCTTGTGCGCGTGGTCACCCTGGAACTCAACGGGCGCTGCATCAGCTATCGCCTCGGCCTGCTCGAACACGGCCGACTGTACGACTACAACCTCGCGTTCCTGCCGCAATACGCCGACCTGGGCAGCGGCCGCGTGCTGCTGGAGGAATGGATTCGCTGGGGGCTGGACGAGCACTGGCGCTGGATCGATGCCTCGCGGGTCAGCCTGGAAAACTCCAGCCACCAATTGCACGAACGCATGACCGGACAACTCGAACACTGGCGCTGGAGCTTCTATTCCTGGCGGCCCAGCGGCCTGCTGCTGGGGCTGGGGCTGCGCCTCTGGCATCGCTTGAAACCGACGGTGCAGCAATGGCGGGCCAGACGCGCCGCCAGACCTGCGCCGGTCGTACAACCTGTCACGATCACCACGGAGGGCGAACATGCCTCGCCAAGTCATAGTCAACGCTGACGATTTCGGTCTCAGCCCGAACGAAAACGCCGTGATCTTCGCGGCGTTTCAGGCCGGGGTCATCAGCTCTGCGACAGCGATGGCCAACATGCCGGCGTTCGAAGCGGCCTGCGCCCTGGCTCGGCACGCTTCGCTGCAAGGTCGCGTCGGTCTGCATTTCAACCTGACGTACGGCCGGCCGCTGAGTGCGGCGATCCTGCGCAGTCGCACCTTCTGCGATGGCCACGGGGTGTTTGATCTGAGCTTGCCGCGTCACAGCTTGTGGCTGAACCGTGAGGATCGCGACGCGGTGCGCGAAGAGCTGCAGGCGCAGTGGCAGCGCTGTGTCGAGCACGGCGTGCGGCCGAGCCACATCGACTCGCACCAGCATGTGCACAACATCTGGCCGATCGGCGAAATCGTCGCGCGGTTTGCCGCCCATCAAGGGGTGCCGGTTCGCCTGGCGCGCAACCTGGGGCACAACCTCAGCCTGCCCAAACGAATATTCAAAGGTTTACTCAACTGGCGTTTGCAACGTCTGGCCGGGGCCACCGCCGATTACGTGTGTACGCCAGTCGACCTGCGCAACGCCCCGGCGCCGAGTGACGGCGTGCTGGAAATCGTCGCCCACCCGAATCAGCTCGGGAGCGATTTCGGCGATGCCTACCTCAACCCCGACGAATCCCTGAGTCGCGTGCTGGAGCAGCGCCTGACGGGGGTGCCACGGGTGTCCTACGCCGATCTGAACAAGGATTTTTTACGGGGTGCTGCGGCACTCGATTGATTCATCCCCACAACAGCCACAACCACCACACCGGGCCCAGGCCAAGGAGGGCAACATGAACGTCATCGAAAAACTGCGTGATCGTATCCGGCAAAAAGGCTTTCGCCATTTCTTCGCCAGTCTGTGGAAGCGCTACGTGTTCTTCCATTGGGAGTTGCTGTGGATGCAGCGCGATCTGGTGACGCCGGTGCCGCCGCACAAACTGCGTCCGTATGACGGTTTGCGCAAAGTCGATATCACGCCGCACAACACCGGGGCGTTCGCCAAACATTTCGGTGACCGCGTCGAGACCATGGCCGAACTCGCCGCCGAAGGCCACACCGGGCACATGTACCTCGATGCCGACGGCCACGCGGTGGCGTTCATCTGGGGCAGCATTCGCGACTACCACGACCGCCACTATTACGGTTGCTGGTTCCCGGTCAAACCCGGTGAGTTCTTCGAATTCGGCGGCGAAATGGCCCGGCCGTATTTCGGCACCAGCCTGTCGGTGGACGTGCAAGTCGCCCTCTGGGAAGCCATGGCCGCCCAGGGCTGCCACACCGTCGTGGACACTTGCGAAACCCGCAACATCCCGGCGATGAAACTGCACCTGCGCATGGGCTACCACGAACAGGGACGCATCACCCACGTCTACGGCCTGTTCGGCCGCTGGCGCTTCTACCGCGAAAGCCGCTACGAAGGCTCACGCCTGGAAACGCTGCGCAAACCGGAACGGTCGGTGGTGAGTGCGGTGACGCAGGCTTGAGCCGACCTTGGAATCTGCGGCGGCAGTGAGGCCGCATTCGCGAGCAGGCTCGCTCCCACAGGGATCTTGTGTACGACACCGATCAACTGTAGGAGTGAGCCTGCTCGCGATGGGGCCAGACGGGGCAACGAACTCTCAGGTCTTGCTGGCGACCAGGGTGAAGCACATCGGCATCTGCGCCTCGCGATTCAGATACTGGTCATACACCTCTTCCCGATTCGAATGCGCATATTCCTTGAAATGCGCGATGTTCAGCCCGGCCGCGATGGCGCCGCTGAAGATGGTGCCGAGGGTGTGCACGAACCAGTAGGACTTGGCGGCCTGCTGCTCGACCTTGCCGACGTAGACGATCGGCTCTTGCTGCACGAATGGCTCGGCGCGGAAGTAGGAGCTGGCGAGGCGGTACGGGTCTTCGGCGTCGGGGTCGACCATTTCCAGAAACGGATGGGTTTCGTAGATCACCAGTTTGCCGCCCGGTTTCAGGGTCAACGCCACGTGGCGAAAGAACTCGCCGATGTCGGGCATCCAGTTGAGGACGCCGATGGTAATCAGCGCCACGTCGAAGCGACTGTGCAGCGAGGCCGGCAGGTGATGGATATCGCTTTCGATGAATTCGGCGTGGTACGGCGAGCGCTGGTTCAACTCGCGAGCCTGCTCGAGAAACGCCTCCGATTGATCGACGCCGACCACACTGCGCGCGCCGAGGGCAAACAGCGACAGGCTTTCGCGGCCGTTATTGCAACCGAGTTGAATCAGCTCTTGACCGTGCACACCGACCTGCTCCAGCAGGCCGTGCAAGGTGTCGTCGAGGCAGGAGAAATCAGCGCGTGACACGTCGTTCAGCAACGCTTGCCATTGTGCCGATTCACGGTGATGGCGAGCGGAATCGTTCCACGCTTGTCGATTGCTGTCGATGGCGGTTTTAGGGTTGAGCACTTCCATGGCGCACTCCGGTACTGCTCGTGATTGAGCGGTGCCGAGTCTAGAACAGCCGGATCGATGCGGTTGTTGCGACTTTGTAAGCCGCGCCGTGGATCCATTGTGGGAGCGAGCCTGCTCGCGAAGGCGTCGGGACAGCCAACATCTTCACGGCCGGAACCACGGCGTTCGCGAGCAGGCTCGTTCCCACACGGGTGTTATGTGGGAAGTTCGACGTTATCCAGCGCCTTGTTCACCGCCAGCTCACCGAGCATGACCACTTGCGCGATGCCGAGCAGGGTCTTGCGATGCGTGCCTTGCAGCAGCGCGGCGAAGTCACCGAGCATGACAGAGGCGCAGGCCAAGGATTCGTAAGCGTTGGCCAGCAGCGACTCGGTATTGGCGTTGGGATTGACGAAGAACATCTCGTTGGGGGAGTACGGCGTGGCCATGATTTCGGCCGTCGGATTCAGGTAGTAATCGAGTGCGCGTTCGGCCGCGTCGTGGAGCTTCTGACTGTCGATGGCGGCGTAGGGGGATGTTGGGTCGGTGTCTGTTTCGGGGGGATTGGGCGTAGGTTTTTTCATGGTGATCTACTCTGTGCGATGGTTATAGCTGGGCCCCATTCGATTTCCAGGCGAATGGGTGGCAGCTGTACGCAGGCTGGAAATCCGGGACAGAGAGCAAACCCGGCAGACCCTAGGGTCTCCCGCGCACAGCCGCCATAACGGAGCGCACACCTCAAAGGCGCGCAAGGATACGTTATGAATGGCGCATGTGCGCGCTTCTGTCATCGGATTTCCAGGCCCGGTCGCTGATTTGGCAGCGACCAACACAGGCTAGAGACCGGACGTCCTAGGGACAACCTGAAAACAGTGTGGGAAGCTTCCGCGTTTGCTTCACAACCTTTAAACATTCCGAATTGAAATACACCTCCTGTAGGAGCTGCCGCAGGCTGCGATCTTTTGATTCTGGTTAAAAGCAAGATCAAAAGATCGCAGCCTGCGGCAGCTCCTACAGGGAGTTGGTGGTTGTCGAATTGAGACGTTCACGCAGGAATTCGACCAACGCCTGCACCGGACGTGAAGCCTGGCGATGCTGCGGGTACACCGCCGATAACGTCAGCGGCTCGGTGCGGTAGTCGTCGAGCACCGGCACCAGTCGCCCATCCTTCAGCGCCGCGCCGACAATGAACGTCGGCAGATAGGTAATCCCCATCCCCTGCACCGCCGCGTCCCTGAGCAACTCGCCGTTGTTCACGCGCATGCGCCCGGTGACATTCACCAACAGCGGCTTGCCCTGCCCGGCATTGAACCGCCACTGCACCGAGCGACCGTGGCCGTACGGCAGGCAGTCGTGGCCGTGCAGGTCTTCGGGGTTGAGCGGCGTACCGCGTTCGGCCAGATACGCCGGGCTGGCGCAGTACACCCGTTCGATGGAGGCGATGCGCCGGGCGATCAGCGTCGAGTCTTCCAGCACGCCGATGCGCAGCGCCAGGTCGTAGCCTTCGCCAAGCAGGTCCACCGGACGGTCGCTCAAGTCCACTTCCACGGTGACCTCGCGATAGCGCTGCAGGAACAGCGGCAGCAGACAGCCCAGATGCGCCACAGCGAACGACAGCGGCGCACTGATGCGAATCGTCCCGCGCGGCTCGGCGGTCTGCCCCGCGATGCCCTGCTCGACCTGTTCGACTTCGCCCAGCAGGCGCAGCGCCGACTCGTAGTAGCTCTGGCCCAGTGGCGTGACGTCGAGGCGCCGGGTCGAGCGGTTCAACAGCCGCACGCCGAGGCGCTCTTCGAGCTGCATCAAACGACGGCTGACGAACTGCTTGGACAGGCCCAATTGATCGGCCGCGGCGGTGAAGCTGCCGGAGTCCATGACCTGACAAAAAATACGCATGTCTTCGAACGGGTTCATTGTCACTCTCTGGTGGACAGTTAAACGCTTTATAGCCGCTTTTTCACTTTCAGGCAGCTCATTAATCTGTGCTCACGGTTTGAGAACAACCCCAAACCTGTAGGAGCTGCCGAAGGCTGCGATCTTTTAAAGATCAAAAGATCGCAGCCTTCGGCAGCTCCTACAGGGCACACAACTCATCAAAAAAGGAATTAAGCATGAACATCAAAAAGACCCTGACTGCGTCCCTCCTCGCCCTGTCCATCGGCAACGCGTTTGCCGCTGGCAGCCCGGGTGTCGAACACAACACTCAGGCCTTCCTCGAAGCCCTCGCCGCCGGCGGTGGCAAACCGCTGGAGCAACTGAGCCCGAAAGACGCGCGTGCGGTGCTGACCGGGGCTCAGGCTTCGGTGAAAGTCGACCTCTCCGGGGTGGAAGTCAGCGACAAGGCGATCACCGTCGATGGCCAGACGATCAACCTGAAAGTGGTGCGCCCGGCCAAGGTCAAGGGTGAGTTGCCGGTGTTCATGTTTTTCCACGGTGGCGGTTGGGTATTGGGCGATTACCCGACCCACCAGCGCCTGATTCGTGATCTGGTGGTCGGCTCTGGCGCCGTGGCGGTGTACGTCGATTACACGCCGTCGCCGGAGGCGCAGTACCCGACCGCAATCAACCAGGCCTACGCCGCGACGAAATGGGTGGCTGAGCACGGCAAGGACATCGGTGTCGACGGCAAGCGTCTGGCGGTGGCCGGTAACAGTGTCGGCGGCAACATGGCGGCGGTCGTGGCGCTGATGGCCAAGGAACAGAAAACCCCGGCGCTGCGCTTCCAGCTGCTGATGTGGCCGGTGACCAACGCGCAGTTCGACGACGGCTCGTACCAGCAGTTTGCCGAGGGCCATTTCCTCACCAAAGGCATGATGCAGTGGTTCTGGGACAACTACACCACCAACCCGGCCGAGCGCAGTCAGATCCACGCTTCGCCGCTGAACGCCAGCAGCGACCAGCTCAAAGGCCTGCCCGCCGCGCTGGTGCAGACCGCCGAGTTCGACGTGCTGCGTGATGAAGGCGAAGGCTACGCACGGCATCTGGATGCAGCGGGCGTGCCGGTGACCTCGGTGCGCTACAACGGGATGATTCATGACTTTGGCCTGCTCAATCCGCTGAGCCAGATTCCGGAAGTGAAAGCGGCCGTGCGGCAGGCGGCGGCTGAGTTGAAGACGCATCTGAACTGAGCCCAATGTCTCGCTACACCTCACGGTGTGGCGAGATTTTTTGGTTAACCCTTCTGTGTGGCGAGGGAGCTTGCTCCCGCTTGAGTGCGCAGCACTCACAAAATCTCTGCCTGGCAGAGTTTCTTGGGGCTGCTGCGCAACCCAGCGGGAGCAAGCTCCCTCGCCACAGCAGCGCTCATCATCGTGGAACCTGTCATGTCCTTCCTCCTCGCCCACCCGCTGTCCTGGAGCGCCGCCCTGCTGCTGCTCGACGCCCTGCTCTGGCACCTCGCGCCGTTCAAACATCGCGCTCCGCGAGTCGGTATTCGGCTGGCGCTGTTTCTCGGCTTCAGTGCGCTGATCATCAACGCCGGCATCAGCCCGTTGCTCGCGCCGGTGTTTGCCGATGACCCAGTGGCGCAACTGGGTGCGACGGCGCTGGGCATTCTCTGGTGGTTGTACGCGGCACGTGTGCTCACCGAAATCATCGGCCTGATCCTGATGCGGCGCATCGGTCACAGCGGTCGGCTGTTGCAGGACGTGATCGGCGCGCTGGTGTTTCTGGCGGCGATCGTCGCGGCCGCCGGTTATGTGCTGGAGTTGCCGGTCAAAGGTTTGCTGGCGACGTCCGGGGTGGTGGCGATCGTGGTCGGTCTGGCGTTGCAGAGCACCTTGAGCGACGTGTTCTCCGGGATCGTGCTCAACACCACCAAGCCGTATCAGGTGGACGACTTGGTGGTGATCGACGGCGTCGAGGGCAAGGTGCTCGACATCGACTGGCGCGCCACACACCTGCTGACCAGCACCGGGACCCTGGCCGTGGTGCCGAATTCGGTGGCGGCCAAGGCGAAGATCGTCAATCTCAGTCGCCCGACCAACCTGCATGGTGTGTCCATCAGCATCAAGGTGCCGAACCATATCCGCCCTCGGCGGGTGCTCGACGCCCTCGACCGCACTCTCCAAGGCAGCAGCAGCCTGCTGTTGAATCCGCCGCCCAAAGCCGTGTTGAAAGAGGCCGGTGAGGAGATGTCGGAGTATGTCGCCAGCGGTTTCATCAGTGAACTGAGCAAGAAAGGCGAAGTGCGCAATCAATTGTTCGACCTCGCCCACCGGCATCTCGAAGCGGCGGGTATTTCCCGGCATCCCGATGGCGTGATCGAGCCCTCGACCCGCGCCCGGGCGCTGCTCGATGAAGTGAAAGTCTTCCGTTCGCTGAGCCATGAGGAACGCGATCGCCTCGCCGAATCGATGGTCGCGCAGCAGTACGCGGCCGGTCAGGTGGTGCTGGGGCTGAATGAAGTGCCCGATAGTCTGTTCGTGATCGCCACTGGCGTGGTCAGTGCGACCGTGCCCGATGGCAGCGGCCAGACCGAAGCCGGGCGCATGGGGCCGAGTGAAGTCATGGGCGAACAGAGCATGCTCGCCGATACGCCGTCGCAAGCCACGTTCACCGCGTTGACCTCGAGCATCATCTACCGCCTCGACAAGACCCTGACCCGCCAGTGCATGGCACAGCGCAGCGAAGTCGGCCAGGCACTGAACAAACTGCAGGCCGTGCGACAGCAGAACAGCCGCCTCGCGCTGATGGCGAAACCGGTGCAGATGCGCAAGGGTGGGTTTTTGGGTTGGCTGCAAAAGCGCTAGCCCCATCAAACAGTTGAACGCCGAACCTTGTGGCGAGGGAGCTTGCTCCCGCTTGAGTGCGCAGCGCTCACAAGATGTCGGGGGACTGCTGCGCAGCCCGGCGGGAGCAAGCTCCCTCGCCACAGGGGGCTGGTGGGTTGCGGCTCTTTTTACTGAACATAAAAATGCCCGCAATCAAGCGGGCATTCCCGTTCAAGCAATTACTTGGCAGTGAACTTGGTGTAGCTGTTGATCAGGTTGCGGTAGTTCGGCAGGCGTTCGGACAGCAGATGCGCCAGGCCTTCCATGTCGTTGCGCCAGTCGCCCTGCAGCTCGCAGGCCACGGCGAACCAGTTCAGCAGGTGTGCACCGGCCGCCGTCATCCGCGCCCATGCGGCTTGTTGCACGGTAGTGTTGAAGGTGCCGGACGAGTCGGTGACCACGAACACTTCGTAGCCTTCAGCGATGGCCGACAGGGTCGGGAACGCTACGCAAACGTCCGTCACCACACCGGCGATGATCAGTTGCTTGCGGCCGGTGGCCTTGATCGCCTTGACGAAGTCTTCGTTGTCCCAGGCGTTGATCTGGCCCGGGCGCTGGATGAACGGCGCATCCGGAAACTGTTCGCGCAGCTCAGGCACGATCGGGCCGTTGGGGCCGGCGTCGAAGCTGGTGGTGAGGATGGTCGGCAGCTTGAAGAACTTGGCGATGTCGCCCAGCGCCAGCACGTTGTTCTTGAACTCGTTGGGGGTGAAGTCCTGCACCAGCGAGATCAGACCGGTCTGGTGATCGACCAGCAGCACGACCGCATCATCTTTGTTCAGACGCTTGTAGGGAACGCTCATGGGAAACTCCTTGGGATGGATGTTGCAGGAAGCGCCGTGCCGGATGGCCGGCGCTTTTTTTGTACGTTTCAGAAGGCGAAACAGGAACAGCCGAACGCGCCCCAGAACCCGGCGAAGTCGCTGACCGGCGCGTTCGACAGACGCGCTTTTTCATGACTGTGCGAGTGCACCGCGCAGGCACCGACGCACTGGTGCACTTGTGCCTGCAACGGTGAAGTCGGCCGCCAGTGACCGGGCACCTTGACCACCGGCGACCAGTCCGGCAGCACGGGTATCGAGCGTGGGCCGAGGTCTTCGAAATCGCCGGCGGCGTAGACGATCTTGCCGCCGACCACGGTCAGCACCGACTCGATCCACTTGATCGCTTCTTCCTCGACATGGAAGAAGTCCGCGCTCAGCGCTGCCAGGTCCGCCAGTTGCCCGACCTTGATCTGGCCCTTCTTGCCCTGTTCGGAGGAGAACCAGGCGCTGCCGTGGGTGAACAGTTCCAGCGCGGTGGTGCGCGGCAGACCTTCTTCGTACAAGGCCAGACCGCCGACGGTGCGACCGCTGACCATCCAGTACAGCGAGGTCCACGGGTTGTAGCTGGAGACCCGCGTGGCGTCGGTGCCGGCGCCCACCGGTACACCTTCGGCAAGCATGCGTTTGATCGGCGGCGTGGCTTCGGCGGCCTGCTTGCCGTAGCGATCGACGAAGTACTCGCCCTGGAACGCCATGCGGTCCTGAATCGCGATACCACCGCCCAGCGCCCTCACCCGCTCGATGTTCTGCGGGGTGATGGTTTCAGCGTGGTCGAAGAACCACGGCAGACCGTTGAACGGAATATCGCGATTGACCTTCTCGAACACGTCGAGCATGCGGCTGATCGATTCGTTGTACGTGGCGTGCAGGCGGAACGGCCAGCGCTGCTCGACCAGGTGGCGCACCACCGGTTCCAGCTCCTGTTCCATGGTCTGCGGCAAATCCGGGCGCGGTTCGAGGAAGTCTTCGAAATCGGCGGCGGAGAACACCAGCATCTCGCCGGCGCCGTTGTGCCGCAGGTAGTCGTCGCCCTGGTGCAAGGTGACGCTGCCGGTCCAGTTCTGGAAGTCGCTGAGCTCTTCCTTGGGCTTCTGGGTAAACAGGTTGTAGGCGATGCGCACGGTCAACTGGTCGTCCTTGGCCAGTTGTTCGATCACCTGATAGTCGTCTGGATAGTTCTGGAAACCACCGCCGGCATCGATCGCGCTGGTCAGGCCGAGGCGATTGAGTTCGCGCATGAACTGGCGGGTCGAGTTGACCTGATACTCCAGCGGCAGCTTCGGCCCCTTGGCCAGCGTCGAGTACAGAATCATCGCGTTCGGCCGTGCCACCAGCATCCCGGTCGGGTTGCCGTTGGCATCCCGGACAATCTCGCCACCCGGCGGGTTCGGCGTGTCGCGGGTGTAGCCGGCCACGCGCAGTGCCGCGCGGTTCAGCAGCGCGCGGTCGTACAGGTGCAGCACGAACACCGGGGTGTCCGGCGCGGCCTGGTTGAGTTCTTCGAGGGTCGGCATGCGTTTTTCGGCGAACTGGAATTCGTTCCAGCCACCGACCACGCGCACCCATTGCGGGGTCGGCGTGCGGTCGGCCTGTTCCTTGAGCATGCGCAGGGCATCGGCCAGCGACGGCACCCCTTCCCAGCGCAGTTCGAGGTTGTAATTGAGGCCGCCACGGATCAGGTGCAGGTGCGAGTCGTTGAGGCCGGGGATCACGCAGCGCCCGTGCAGGTCGACCACTTGCGTGGCCGGACCGCGCAGGGCCATGGCCTGGGTGTCGTTACCGACGACGACAAAGCGGCCGTCCTTGATCGCCACCGCACTGGCCAACGGTTTGCTGCGGTCGACGGTATGAAATTGACCATTGAACAGAATCAGATCGGCGTTCATCGCGGTTCCTTTCGAGTAGATGAATGGGGTTCAGCGTGACGGCTGTTTGCCGGGTTCGAGGTGGGCATGGGGCTGCCCGGCCTCCAGCCACGGCGCGAACAATCGGGTCACGCGGGGCATGAACACGTACACCACCGACAGCACGATGGTCAGGGTGATCAGGAACGTGGCGACCACGTAATTGGAAAGCAGCGGATGCCACTTCAGCAGCGGCCCCCAGATCAGCGGCACCAGCAGCGTGTGCGGAAAAATCACCAGCAAGGTGATCAGCGCTTGCTTCCAGCGCGGCGGCGGACGAGCGGCATCGGCCAGCGGGGCAAACCAGAATTCATTGATCGGCGCGACTTCGGTCTGGTCGCCATCGGCGAGCATCGGCGCCGCTTCGTCGACCAGCGCCTGACGCTGTGGCGACTCCAGCCACAGCTGCATGGCCTCGGTGGAGCGAAAGCGCAGCACGCAGGTGTAGGTGTCGAGGCCGGCAAGCTTGCCGCGCACCACGTCCACCCCCAGGTGGCCTTCGCGCAGCCCGGCGACCCGGACGATGTTGCGCAGCCACGCCTCGTAAGGCTGTTCAAATCCGGCCTTGACCCGGTGCTTGACGATCAGGGTGACGATTTCCTCGGCCCCCGGTGTTTTTTGACTCAGGGCTTCAGGCATAACGCAGTACTCCGGGCAGGCGAACATTGAGCGCCAGCCGTCCCGGCCCGGCGATGAACACAGTGGCGAACAGGATCAACAGCAGCCAGCCGAACTGCCCCTCGGCCACACTCCATTGCGGGTGCACGACCAGCAGCGCTACCAGCAGCACAAACAGAATAGGCAAGCAGGCCAATCGCGCCAGCACCCCGCCGACGATCAGTAGCGGACAGAGGACTTCGGCGAAGATCGCCAGACATAAGGTCAGGTGGGCACCGAGGTGGAACGGGTCTTCGATCAGCTGCAATTGCGCGTTGAAGTTCAGCAGCTTGGGCAAGCCGTGAACCCACAGCAGAAACAATCCGCCGCTGACCCGTAGAAACAGCAGACCGATGTTCTGTGCCCGTTCATCGCGTTGTGATGCGGTCATGACCCCCACCCTTTAATTTTTATCGGGTTGAATCATGCTCGGTGCGGGCGGGGGAAAATTGAATGGATGTGCTCAGTTAGCAACAGACGCGACAGCCTTCGGCAGCTCCTGCACGGGGAAGATGTCAGGCAGGCGGGATATCCAGCGGCGCCGCCATGAACTGGCTGATCCGCGAACGCAGCCAGCGCTCGGCCGGGTCGTTGTCGTGCACCCCGCTCCAGGCCATCGACAGTTGCGCCGCATCGATCGGGAACGGCGGGTCTTCGGCGCGCAACGTGCAGCCTTCCACCAGCGCACAGGCGGCGTAGTCCGGCACGGTGGCGATCATTTCGGTGCCGGCGAGCAAGGCGCGCAAGCCGCTGAACTGCGGCACACCGAGCACCACCCTACGCCGGCGGCCGAGCTTGGCCAGGTCGAGGTCGATGTTGCCGCTCAAGTCGCCGGAAAACGACACCATCGCGTGCGGACGCTCGCAGTATTCGTCGAGGGTCAGCGGCCCCGGCCGGTCGTCACCGCGCAGCACCTTGCAGGGAATGTCACGCAGCTTTTTTCGCTTGGCGTTGGCCGGCAGATCGGTGGTGTAGCTCACGCCGACGGAGATTTCCCCGGACGCCAGCAGTGCCGGCATCAGCAGGTAGTTGGCGCGCCGCACCACGACGACGATGCCCGGCGCTTCCTGCTGAAGTTGTCGCAGCAGCGGTGGAAACAGGCCGAACTCGGCGTCGTCCGACAGGCCGATGCGGAACACATCACAACTGCTCGCCGGGTCGAACTCCTTGGCCCGGCTGACCGCGCCGGAAATCACGTCCATCGCCGGTTGCAGCTCTTGCAGGATCGCCAGCGCGCGGGCGGTCGGCTCCATGCTGCGGCCGTTGCGCAGCAGCAACGGATCATCGAACAGGTCGCGCAACCGCCCCAACGCGGCACTGACCGCCGGTTGGCCCATGAACAGTTTTTCGGCGACGCGGGTCAGGTTCTTTTCGAACATCAGCGCTTCGAAAATCACCAGCAGGTTCATGTCGACGCGGCGCAGATCGTTACGGTTCATGGGTGACACTTCCTTTTAAAACCAGTCGCAAGTGCTGAGCACTTTAGCCGATCAACGGCAGTTTGCGTCCGGGTCAGGCCTGCGAATTAACAACGATTAACTCGTCAGCCGACGCCTTGCGTCTTAACAATGAAAGCCTCTGCGCAGCGTTGTTTTGCCCTCACGACACGGACTTTGGCCATGGCTCATTTACAGCAAACCGTCGCCCTCGCCCCTGCCAGCGAACCCCGCAAGCCGTCCGTCGGCGGCCTCAGCCCGCAGCGGGAGCGGCAGGTCAAACAACTGATCCTCGAACGCCTCGGAGAAAGCCTGGAAGTGGCCGAGCTGGCACGCGCCTGCTCGTTGTCGCGCAGCCATTTCTCCCGGGCGTTCAAGGCCAGCACCGGCCAGGCGCCGCAGGACTGGATCCGCGAACAGCGGATCGCCCGCGCCAAGCTGCTGATCCGCCACACCGGCCTGAGCCTGACGCAGATCAGCCTGGAATGCGGCTTCTGCGATCAGGCGCATTTCTGTCACATGTTCACTCGCAGCGAAGGGATCAATCCGTTCGCCTGGCGCTGTCAGGTCACGCGTGAAAAAAAAGACCCCCGGACCCGGCCCATGACCTTTTGAGCGTGACCCAAGCGCCTGCCGTTGCACTGATGGCCAAACCTGAGGAATATGCTCCGATACCTTGCACCAGACGGTCTGCGTCTTCACGCAGCAGCTCTGTGCCGGGATCGTCGCATCACCGCAGGAGTGTGCTGTTGAGTCTTTCCCCGAATCAGGCCATTGGCTTCGGCCCCTACCGGATCTACACCGGGCAACGGCTGGTCATGGAAGGTGACCAGCCGCTGCGTCTGGGGCGTCGGGCCATGGACATTCTGCTGATGCTGCTGGCGCATGCCGGCGAAGTGGTGAGCAAACAGCAGTTGCTTGCCGGCGTGTGGCCGGACAGCGTGGTCGAAGACATCAATCTGCGGGTGCACATGGCGGCCCTGCGCAAAGCGCTGGGCGACGGTCAGTCGGGCCAGCGCTATATCGTCACCGTGGCCCAGCGCGGCTACAGCTTCGTCGCCCCGCTGACCGTGCAGGCCGCTGATCAACGTCTGCGCGAAGCGGCCCCGGCGCGGCACAATCTGCCGTTGCGCCACACGCGGATGATCGGCCGCCAGCCGCTGGTCGACAGCCTGATGCAGCAACTACCGCTGCAACGCTGCATCACCCTGGTCGGCCCCGGCGGGATCGGCAAGACCACAGTCGCCTTGCGCGTCGCCGAACAATTGATCGGACGCTATCGCGACGGGATCCGCCTGCTGGATCTGGCGCCGCTCAATGATCCGGCGCTGATCGCCTCGCAACTGGCGACCCTGCTCAATCTGGCGGTGCACGACGGCGAGCCACTGGCGGCGGTGATCAACGATTTGCGCGCGCGGCAGATGCTGCTGGTGATCGACAATTGCGAGCACCTGATCGATGCCGTCGCGCAGCTCGCCGAAAACCTCCTGCGCGGTGCGCCACAGGTGCACATTCTGGCCACCAGCCGTGAAAGCCTGCGCGCCGAAGGCGAGTTCGTGCAGCGTCTGGACTCGCTCGACTGCCCTTCCACCGACCTTGATCGCGAGCAGGCAATGGCCTTCGCCGCCCTGCAGTTGTTCGTCGAACGAGCCATGGTCGCCCACGAACACTTTGAACTGAGCGACGCCGAGTTGCCGCTGGCGATTGAAATCTGCCGGCGCCTGGACGGTATTCCTTTGGCGCTGGAGCTGGCCGCGGCGCAGGTCGAGAGCCTGGGCCTGAGCGGCTTGCTGCAGCAATGGCAGGATCACCTGCATCCACTGGCGGCGGGCAACCCCCAACGCCATGCGCGGCATCAGACATTGCATGCCACGCTGGACTGGAGTTTCAACCTGCTGACCCCCTGCGAGCAGACTTGCCTGCGCCGCCTCGGGGTGTTTCGCGGCAGCTTCAGCCTGGCATCGGCCGCGGCCGTGGTTGTCGGCCAGCACATCGAGCCCACCGAGGTGCTCGCGGCGGTCACGCAACTGGTGGCCAAATCGCTGCTCAATGTGGATGTCGGCGATGAAGAGGTGTTCTACCGCTTGCTCGACACCACGCGCCATTACGCGCTGGAAAAACTCGAGCTCAGCGGCGAACGCGACACCCTGCGCGAGCGCCACGCCGAACGCTGTCTGACCTTGATGGAGCAGGCGCAAACCGAGTGGGAGCACACCCCGACCACGCAATGGATCGAACGCTACGCCCGAGGGCTGGAAGACCTGCGCGCCGCCCTCGACTGGAGTTTGCACGGCGCCGGTACGCGCCCGCTCGGAATCCGCCTGACGGCCACTTCCGCCGCGCTGTGGCAGGAGCTGTCATTGCTCAAGGAATATGGCGCTCATGTGCGTCTGGCCCTGACCTTGCTCGCCGGCGCCGAGCAGCCCTGCCCTCGGCTGGAAATTGCCCTGCAACTGGCACTCGGCAGCGCCGGTTATCACACCTGGGGCGGCGCGCCGGAAACCATCGAGGCATTTACCCAAGCCAACGCGCTGGCGCAGCAACATGGCGATGTCGCCGGGCAGTTGCGCGCGATATCCGGACACCTCGCGGTCAACCTGAGTTGCGGCCATTACCAGGCAGCACTGCAGCAAAGCGAACAGTTCGATCGTCTGCGCGGTCACGACGATCCGCTGCTGTCGTTGAGCACCCACCGCCTGCGGGTCTTGGCCCTGCACTTTGCCGGCGACCAGCCACAGGCCCGGCTCAGCGCCGAGCAAGTGATCCAGCGCATGGCCCACAGCGGCCATCGCAACCGCTTCACCCACGGTTTTGGCGTGCAGTACGACCAGAGCGTGGCGTCGCTGACCATTCTCGCCCGGGTCCTGTGGCTGCAAGGATTTCCCGAACAGGCGTGGCGTAGCGCCCGGCAGGCACTGGACATCGCCGTGCAGATCAACCACGGCACCTCGATCTGCTACACCCTGGCCTTGGCCAGCTGCCTGATCGCGCATTACAACGGCGACGCCACCACCGCCCGCGCGCTGTTGCAGCTGTTGCTGGAGCAGGCGCAGAAGCACTCGGTGCTGCTGTTCCACACGTGGGGACGGCACTATGCGCAGGTCATCGATGACGGCCTGGCACAGCCGGTTCCACCGGCGGACGGGTTGATCAAGGAGTTGATGGTCACGCTCGATGCGCGCTACATCGATGACGCGCTGCTGCAGCGGGCACACAGTGGCGCGGCGGGCTGGAGCACCGCAGAAGTGTTGCGGGCCGAAGCTGAGCGATTGTTGGCTGAGGAGGCGGGTTGTCCGCAGGGACGCCTGCGCGAGCAGGCTGAAGCCCTGCTGCAAAACGCCCTCGCCATCGCCCGATCCCAGGGTGCCCTGGCCTGGGAGCTGCGCAGCGCAACGTCGCTGGCCCAGCTGTGGCAGCGCCAATCACGCTACCGTGAAGCGCTGGATCTGCTAACGCCGATCTACCAACGTTTCAGTGAAGGCTATGCCACCCCGGACTTGCGCAAGGTGCGCTTACTGCTCGACGCGTTGCGCGGCCAGTTGCACGCCCGCGCCTGATCGGTTGACTCCCTGATACAGGGCATGACGCTGCACGATAGCGCTCAGTTCATCACTGGTTTGCAGCTGTTCACGCACATAGCAACGAATGGTGTTGAGCATCCGATAGCGCAGCGGATCGCTGCCCCGCTCCACCATCAGCCATGACTTGGCGGCCAGGCGCTCGATGGTTGCGGTCAGATGCGCACCGTCAAGCACCCGCTGCGCGGCTTCTTCGGTGAACGCCATCTTGAACACCGACAGCCGCTGCAAGACCCGTTGCTCGCTGGCCCGCAGATCCTGATAGCTCCAGCCCAGCGCGGCGCTCATGGACTGCAGCCTTGGCACCGCGGTGCGTCGGCCATGACTGAGCAGGCGCAGACCGTTGTCCAGTTGCGTCTGCAGCCCCACCAGCGCCAGCGCATCGACCTGTGCGGCTGCCAATTCAATAGCCAGCGGCAAGCCGTCGAGCCGCCGACAGATGTCGCCCACGATGGGCAGATCCTGCTCACGCAGGCTGAAATCGTGCTGACGGGCGCGGGCGCGGCTGACCAGCAGTTGCACCGCCGAATAGCCCATGATCTCGTCGACACTGCCTGGAGTCGACGCTTTGGGGACGGTCAATGGTGCAATCGGTTGCACGGTCTCGAGGTCGGCCTGCAACGGTTCGCGACTGGTGACCAGCAGCGCCAGACGCGGCGCCGCCAAGAGCAGTCGCTCCACCAGTGCACGGCAGGCTTCGCGACGCCGCTCGCCGTTATCCAGCACCAGCAAGGCATGGCGCGAGGCTAGCGATTCGAACGAGATGTCGAGGGTCTGCAGCAGGTGGTCGAGCAACGACGGGACATCCTCGGTAGCCGACAGATCGAGGTACCAGACGCCATCGCGATAATGCTGCAGCAGCAGCTCGGCGACCCGCAGTGCCACCGTGGACTTGCCGACACCGGCGGGACCGGTCAGCGTCATCAGCCGGCACAGCGGCATTTGCCGCACCAGACCGCCGACCAGCGAATCGCGACCGATGACCGGGGTCAGGCGTGCGGGCAAATTATGCTGCGGCGCCTGCAGGGTTTCGAACCCCCCTTGCGCGACGCTCTGGCCGTGCACCGGGGCAATGAAGCTGTAGCCGCATTGCGGCACATTGACGATGTAGCGCTGGCCGTTCTCGCCGTCGCCCAGCGCCCGGCGCAACGCCGCGATGTGCACCCGCAGGTTGATCTCCTCAACCACACTGTCCGGCCACACCAAGGCAATCAGTTGTTCCTTGCGCACCACCCGCCCGGCGCGCTCGACCAGCACCTGCAAGATATCGAGGGCCCGCCCGCCCATGCGCAACTGCCGATCACCGTCGAGGACCAGCCGTTGGCGCAGATGAAAAGCGTATGGCCCGAAATGCAGGACCGATGCAGCGGGCAAATCGTTGTGGCTGTTCATGCCGTTTTCCAGCGCCAGCGGCCGCGAGCATGATGCTCTCGGCGTCCGGTGCCTCTCCCTTCCAAGCGTTAGCTTTATCTTGGCAGGCGCAGGTGACGGCACAACCTCCGGACGGGGCGCAGCACGGACATCCGGGTGCCCCGCACGGACAAAACCGCTCTAGCTGAACTGTTCGCGGTACTGCGCCGGGGTCAGGCCGAGCTTTTCAACGAACAGAAAGCGCATGTGGCGCACGCTGCCGAAACCACTTTTATAGGCCACGGTCTTCAACGGTAGCTCACTGGTTTCCAGGAGATTGCGCGCGCAATCGATACGGGCGTTTTGCAGAAACTCCATCGGCGTCATGTTCACATCGCGGGCGAACACCCGGGCAAAGTGCCGGGTACTCATGTTCGCCAGAGCGGCCATGCGCTCGACCGTGAACGCTTGGTCGAGGTGTTCCAACACATGATTCTGGACCCGGGTGATGGCGGTTTCCTGCGGGGCCACCGCCGCCATCAGCGGACTGAACTGCGCCTGCCCGCCCTGACGCTTCATCACCACCAGCAAGACCTTGGCCACGTCCTGGGCGACTTTTTTCCCGTGGTCCCTTGCGACCACGGCCAACGCCAGATCGATGCCGGCGGTCACGCCGCCGGAGGTGATCAGATGGCGGTCTTCGGTGTAGATCTGGTCGGTCTCCACGTGCGCCTTGGGGAACGCCTTGATCAACCGTTCGGTGTAGTTCCAGTGGGTGGTCACGCGATAGCCATCGAGCAGACCGGCATGCCCGAGCACAAAAGCCCCGGTGCAGATCGAACCGTAACAGCCGGCCTGGCCCACCGCCCGTTGCAGCCAGGCGAGCAGCGCCGGGTGTCTTTCGTTGTAGGCACCCGGGCCGCCCGGCACCAGCAGCAGGTCGCAGGCCGGGTACGGGTCGTCAATATGGAGGTCAGTCTGCACATGCACGCCATTGGAGGCGCGCAGCATCCCGCGCTCGGTCCCCAAGGTGAGCAAGTGGTAGTGATCTTCGGGTTTGAGGTAGCGATTGGCGACGGAAAACACCTCCATGGGACCGGCCATGTCGAGCAGAAGAAAGTCGGGGAACAGCACCATTGCCACGGTTTTCATGGGTGAACATCACTGCCATCTAGGAAGGGAACCAGACCTCGCATTATGGCCAAGTGCGTGGCACGCGGCGAAAAGAATGCGTGATCGACTCCGCAAAACTGTCAACCTGAGCAGGACAGTGTTTCAGATTCCACCTACTTATTGCGCGGATCGGTTAACAGTAACCTTCTCCTCACTCGGACGAATCAACGTCCCGCAAGGAGAATCATCATGCTGACGCTTCGTAAAGCTTCCGATCGCGGCCTTGCCAATCATGGCTGGTTGAAGTCCTTCCACACCTTTTCTTTCGCCAGCTACCGTAACCCGCGTGAGCAGGGTTTTTCCGACCTGCTGGTGATTAACGACGACCGCGTCGCGGCCGGCAAGGGCTTCGGCCAGCACCCGCACCGCGACATGGAAATTTTCTCCTACGTGCTGGAAGGCGCGCTGGAGCACAAGGACACGCTCGGCACCGGTTCGGTAATTCGCCCTGGTGACGTGCAACTGATGAGTGCCGGCAGCGGCGTGGCCCACAGCGAGTTCAACCATTCGGCGACCCGGCCGGTGCACTTTCTGCAGATCTGGATCGTGCCGGAAGTGGCCGGCGCCAAGCCGCGCTACCAGCAGGAGCACTTCAGCGCGCAGAAAAAACGCGGTCGCCTGCAACTGATCATCTCGCCCGACGGCGCTGATGGCTCACTGAAGGTACGTCAGGACGCACGGGTCTTCGCCGGCCTGTTCGACGGCAAGGAAAGCGCGACGCTGGAACTGCAAGCCAATCGCTACGCCTACGTGCATGTGGCGCGGGGCGGCGTTGAACTCAACGGCGTACAGTTGCAGGAAGGCGACGGCGTGCGGGTTCGTGAAGAACAGGCACTGACCTTGAGCAACGGCGTGAATGCCGAAGTACTGGTGTTTGATCTGCGGCCGCAGGAATTGCCGCAAATGCCATGACGCAGGGTTGTAACGCCTACAAAAACGGCCTTCTTTTGAAGGCCGTTTTTTATTGTGGAGGCAGTGGCGTTGGCAGCACCGACGGTTTTGGTGCGTGAGCGTCCTTGCCTGCTTGAACCGCCGCGAAGGTCGTTTGTATGGCGACATACATATTCGCTTGATTGGCGTAATAAGCACCGACGACGATGGCGACTATCCCCAGTAACTGGACGGCGGTTGCTGCCCAGACATTGGCTTTGACGGTCGCCCCTTGCCTTGCTGCGTCCTGCGCGCCGTCAGCAATCCTGCGCATTTCTTGCGTAATCAGATCGTAGCGTTTGTCTCGCTCTACCTGAACAGATAAAAACCCGTCGATTTTCATTGATACCGCGTCCAGTCGAGCATCCATTCGTGTCTCGATGGTCTCGATCCTGGCATTGAATTCTTCGCGACTGATGGCGCCCATGACTTGCATTCCCTGGCCTTTACTCGTTGTGTCACTGCTTTGAACGTGACTGAATTCCCTGGCTTCCAATTCGACACCTTTATCGGGCTACCCATACCGTCCGTGGTATGTCACACCAGTGCAAGCGTGCTGCCTTGCACCAGCCTTTGAAACGATAGCCCTCGGTCCTTCGGCCTACAAGCCAGCGGTTTCTGCTATCGGCGTAGGCCGTTTCGTCAGGCTCTGTGAGTTCGCCGATGCCAGTGCGCGCTACTCATTTTCCGAGGCAAACACCTCGACGATCTGTTCAATCACCGCCCTCACCCGCGCGGTGTGGCGCAGATCCGCATGGGTCACCAACCACACTTCATAGGGCTGCGGCCGGGTACGCTGCGGCCAGAGCCTGACCAGCCCGTCGCGCTCGCCCATGTACACCGGGATTTCTCCTACACCAATGCCCGCCGCAATCGCACGACGTATCAACAGGCTGGAGCCGAGACTGGCCACAATACGCCCGCGACTGATCGGCTCCCCCACCAGCGTCAGGTCTTTATTGCTCTGCAGATATGGCTGATAGACCACCAGATCATGCCCCGCGAAGGCACTGCCCGGCTCAGGGCTACCGTGAGCATCGACGTAAGCCTGCGCGGCGAACAGCCCGGTGGGCCAGCGCGCGATTCGCCGGGCGATCAGGTCCGGGTTGTCAGGACGGGCGTTGCGCACGGCAATGTCCGCTTCGCGCTTGGCCAGGCTGAGGATCTGTGTGGAGGCGTCCAGTTGCACACGCACGTCCGGATGCTGTGCATGCAGGCGGGCGATGGCCGGGATCAGGAAATCGATGGCCAGCGAATCGGTGGTGCTGACCCGCACGGTGCCGGTCAGACGATCATCCAGGCCCTGGATCTGCCGCTCGAGTTCTAGCGCCGAATGCTCCATTTTCTCGACGGATCTGAGCGCCGCCTCACCGACCGCGGTCAGCGCGTAGCCGTCGGACGTACGCAGGAACAACGTCGCGCTCAAGGACTTTTCCAGCGCGGTGATCCGTCGACCGACCGTAGCCTGATCCACGCCCAGCACTCGCGCCGCCCCGCGCAGCGTCGACTCACGACAGACTGCGAGAAACACCCGCGCATCATCCCAATTCATCTCAACTCCTGTTGATGCAGATTTGCATCACTGTGCCGCCAAATCGCTGCGCCAAAGCAGCAACAATAGCCGATATCCTCACCTCAATGCTCAAGGCTGGATGCTTTTACAGGGAATCATTACCGCCCCTTGAACTCCCACCTACAGACTTCCTACGCAACAGGACCGGATATGACACTGCCCAATGAAATGACCCGCATCGAAATCACTCAACCCGGTGGTCCCGAGGTCTTGCAACCCAAGCGTGTGCCGCTACCCGTGGCCGCGGACGGCGAGGTGCTGATCCGCGTGCGGGCTGCCGGGATCAATCGTCCGGACGCCCTGCAACGTGCCGGCAAATACCCGATGAAACCCGGCATGAACCCGATCCCCGGCCTGGAAGTGGCCGGCGAAGTCGTGGCGCTGGGTGCCGGTGTCAGTCAGTTTGCCGTGGGCGACAAGGTCTGCGCGCTGACCAACGGTGGCGGTTACGCCGAATACTGCACGGTGCCCGCCGGGCAGACCCTGCCGATTCCCGAGGGGCTGGATTGGATTCAGGCCGCCGCCATCCCGGAAACCTTCTTTACCGTGTGGGCCAACCTGTTCGGCCTCGGTGATGCCCAGCATGGTCAGCGGGTGCTGATTCACGGCGGCACCAGCGGCATCGGAACGACCGCGCTGATGCTGTGCCGCGAGTTTGGCATCGAGGCCTTCGCCACCGCCGGCAGCGCGGAAAAATGCGCGGCGATCAGCGAACTGGGTGGGCAGCCGATCAATTATCGCGAGCAGGATTTCGCCACCGTCATCGCAGAGAAAACTGCCGGCAAGGGCGTAAACGCGATCCTCGACATCATGGGTGCCTCGTACCTCAACGGTAATGTCAGTGCCTTGGCGATGGATGGCCGGCTGGTGATGCTGGGCTTTCTCGGTGGCGGCAAGGCCAACGATGTCGACCTGCTGGGGATCATGGCCAAGCGCGCGGTGATCACCGGTTCGCTGCTGCGTGCGCGAACCGCAGCGGAAAAAGCCGAACTCGCCGAAAACCTGCGCCAACACGTGTGGCCGGTGCTGGCGGCCGGGCGCTGCCTGCCGATCATCGACAAGGTCTATTCGCTGCAGGATGCCGCGCAGGCGCACGCGCGCATGGAAGGCGGCGACCACATCGGCAAAATCGTGCTGCGGGTGGATTGAGCCGCAGCATTTTGTAATCGTTAAGGGCGCACGGCGGTCGAAAAAGTCACGCGCAGACCAAGCCTTCTGGTAAAAAGCCTTCTTTGTCTGCGCTGTGGTGAACCGTTTAATGTTCCTGTCCTTCATGACTCGTCTGCGTCGCCGCCGTCTGGCGTTCGCCTGTATGGCTGCGCTGATCATTGGCGTGCCGACGAGTTGTGCCGTCCTCGAACACACCGAGCGCAAGCTGCTGTTTCGTATCGAACCGGGCACCGCTGGCTGGTATCACGGCTTGCCGGGCAGCGTGCAGGAGCTCGACTTGCAGCCCAAGAGCTTCAAGGCCGGGCAGAACATTCATGCCTGGTGGTGGCCGGCGGAGCGGCCGAACGCTCCGGCCATCCTCTATCTGCATGGCGTGCGCTGGAACCTCACCGGGCAGTTGTTCCGCATCGAGCAATTGCGCGCGGCGGGCTACTCGGTGCTGGCCATCGACTATCGCGGTTTCGGTCAGAGCAAGGGTGATCTGCCCTCGGAAAGCAGCGTGTACGAAGACGCCCGGGTGGCGTGGGAACGCTTCAAACTGCTGCAACCCGACCCGAGCAAACGCCTGATCTACGGCCACTCCCTGGGTGGTGCGGTGGCGATTGATCTGGCGGCCGAACTCGGCCAGGACGCGGCCCGGGACCATACGCCGCTGCCGGTCAAAGGCCTGGTGATCGAATCGACCTTCACTTCCCTCGCCGATGTGGCTGCCGCCGTGGCAAACACTTCGCTGCCGGTGCGCTGGCTGCTGTCGCAGAAGTTCGACTCCATCGACAAGATCGCCGAGATCCACATGCCGCTGCTGGTGGTGCACGGCATGGCCGACGCTTTCGTGCCGCCGCGCTTCAGCGAGCAACTGTTCAACGCCGCCCGACAACCCAAGCGACTGCTGCTGGTACCGGGTGCCACGCACAACAACAGCATGGCGCTGGGCGGGCAGAATTACCGCAAGGCGATCGATGCACTGATGCAGTCCAGATCCGCGCCCCACGTGGCCGGGCCGGCGGTGGCGCGCAGCGCGCAGGACTCCTAGCGATAGCCACGGGCCTGCAAGTCGAACAGGCTGGCGTAGTGTCCGTTGGCGGCAATCAGACTGTCGTGATCGCCCTGCTCCATTATCCGCCCACCCTCCAGCACCAAAATCTGGTCGGCGTTGCGCACACTGGAAAAACGGTGGGAGATCAACAAGGTCATGCGACCTTCGGTGTGCTGGCTGAAATGCTCGAACACCGCCGCTTCCGCCGCTGGGTCCAGCGCCGAGGTCGGTTCGTCGAGGATCAGGATGTCGGCGTCACGGCGCATGTACGCCCGGGACAAGGCAATCTTCTGCCATTGCCCACCGGACAATTCCTGGCCACCGGCAAACCAGCGGCCCAACTGCGTGGCATAACCACGATCGAGGCCCTCAATGAACGGCGCCGCCATGCCTTCGGTAGCCGCGGACTTCCAGCGTGACTCTTCATCGAACGCCGAAGTATCGCCGACACCGATGTTTTCACCCACGGTGAACTGGTAACGGATGTAGTCCTGAAAAATCACGCCGATACGCCGGCGCAATGTGGTCTCCTCCCAATCCTGCAAGTCGCTGCCATCGAGCAGGATACGGCCTTGATCGGGCCGGTAAAGACGGGTCAGCAGTTTGATCAATGTGGTCTTGCCTGAGCCGTTCTCCCCTACCAGCGCAATGCTTTTGCCCGGCACCAGATGCAGATCGATGCCTTCGAGCGCCGCACGGTTGGCGCCGGGATAGCGGAAACCGACATTTTCAAAGCGCAGACCATCGCCCGGTTGCGCGCCGACAGTGAGGTGACCGGAATCGGCCAGCACCGGTTCAGCCAGGTATTCGTACAGGTTCGACAGGTACAGACCGTCCTCATACAAGCCGCTGATTGCACTCAAGCTGCTGCTGACTGCGCTCTGCCCCTGCTTGAACAGCACCAGGTACATGGTCATCTGGCCCAGACTGATGTTGCCGTGCACCGCGTCGATCACCACCCAGGCATAGGCCAGATAGAACGCGCCAGTGCCGAGCAAGCCGAGACCGAAACCCCAGCCATCGCGACGCAAAGTCAGGCGCCGGTCTTCGGCATAAAGCTTGGCAAAGGTGTCCCGATAGCGTTGCAACAGCAACGGGGCGAAGCCAAACAGCTTGACCTCTTTGATGTAGGCCTCATGGGACAGCAAGGTTTCGATGTAATTTTGCTGCCGACTTTCTGGGGCGCGACGGGTGAACAAACGGAAAGCGTCGCCGGAAAAATGCGCTTCGGCGAAGAACACCGGTAATGCGCCGACCACCAGCAGCACCAGCGCCCACGGCGAAAAATGCACCAGCAGCACACCAAAGCTGATCAGCATGATCAGGTTCTGGATCAGGCCCAGCGACTTCATCACCAACGCCAGCGGCCGGGTCGAAGCTTCGCGGCGCACGCGAACCAGCCTGTCGTAGAACTCGGAGTTCTCGAACTGCACCAGCGACAGGGTCTGCGCCTTTTCCAGAATCAGCGTGTTGACCTTCTGCCCCAATTGCACCCGCAACAGCGACTGCTGGACCGACAACGCCCGTTGCGTAGCGGACAACAGCGCCAACACCCCCGCCTCCATCAGCACATAACGCAACACCGGCCACAGCGGCGCATCGCCCTGCTGCGCATGCAACTGCATCGCCGCCACCACCGCGTCGACAATGCGCTGGCCCAGCCAAGCGGCCAATGCCGGCAATACACCGGCAACCAACGTCGCCAGCACCAGGCCCAGAAACAACCCGCGTGATGTCGCCCAGACCAGAAGCAAGGCGCGCCGGGCCTGATCGAACAGGGCGTTGAAGCGGGAAATCAAAGGCATGGCAGATCAAGCTCGATAGGTCGTACAGGGTGTCATGGTACTCCGCAGGTTTTATCCGTGCTGAAGCGCGGCGTTTTCAGAAGAAAAACATCTGGAAAAACGCTGACCATTGCGACGTCCAATGCTTTGCTATGGTTTAACCGCCTTTCGCGGAACCTGGCGAAAATCGCCTCTCTCCGCGCCTACTGCCAGGAACGCCACCATGCGAATCAATCCCTACCTGATCTTCAACGGCAACTGCCGCGAGGCCTTCACCTTTTACGAACAAGCCTTGCAGGGCAAACTCGAAGCGATGATGACCTTCGGCGAAACACCCGCCGCCGAACACGTGTCGAAAGAGCACCACCACCTCATCAACCATACCTGCTTGAAGGTTGGCGACCAGATGATCATGGCCTCCGACACCACACCTGACCGGCCGACCGGGGGCATGAACGGTTGCTCGATCTCCCTCAATGTCGACAGCATTGCCGAAGCCGAGCGGGTGTTTAACGCGCTGGCCAAGGACGGTCGGGTCGACATGCCGCTGCAGACGACATTCTGGGCCGTGCGTTTTGGCATGCTGGTCGATCGTTTTGGCGTGGCGTGGATGGTCAATTGCGAGACTGACAAGTGACGCCGACGTTTCATAGGCACGAAAAAGCCCAACCTCTTCAGGTTGGGCTTTTTTGATTAGCGCTGGGCCAGCTCGTGCCGCACGCATTGTTCGTAATAGGTCTGCTTGACCGCCGCAGGTTTGAGCTTCGACGTGCTGTTGTACGTCTGCTCGGTAATGCCCATCGCCGTCATGCGCATCCACGGTTGCTGGAACTTGCGCACCTGCAGTTGTTTACGCGCGCCGTACAACGAGATCCCCGACAGCTTCGACTGCTGGGCACCGGCGGCAATGTCCGAACCCCACGTACAGGCAAAACGATGACTCTTGCTCAACTCTTTCGCCTGGACTCCCGAGGCGAACGCAGCCAGGGAAAGCGTTGCAACGGTTATGACAATCGTCCGCATATGGCCAACCTAACCTTTTGAAAAAAGGCGAGTTTGCCCGCTCTGGCAAAACCTGGGGGCCAGCAATTTGCCGCATTGTTTCAAAGCCTACCGCTCGTCCAGTGAGCCGCACGCAGGCCCGTGCAGCGCCTCCAATGCAGTACATCCCTCATACGGAAGGCCTGGACATGAACAAGACGATCGCTACCCTGGCGCTGGCAAGCCTGATGCTGACTGGCACAGGTCTCTCACTGGCCGCTGAAAAAGCAGGCTCTGCCGCGCCGCCCACCGCCATCCCGGGCGTAAATCAGGCCAGCAACCAGTCCGAGTCCAACGAAGAAAAAGCTAACAAAAAGGGGGAAGAAGCCTCGGGATCGAACTCCGGTGCAGAATCGAAAGAAACCGAGAAAGACGCAGCAACCTCCAGCGATTCAGAAGATATTCAGAGCAAGCCGAAACAGTAAGCACTGGATTGAGCTGCAGTGAACGCCGATCATGTTGGGGATCGTCAATGTCCTGCAGATGAATAACCAATGCCCAAGAAACCCGCGCAAACCCCAGCCGCTGCGACCACCGCCGCTGATATCGAACGCTCGATCCAGGCGCTCAATAAAATGGCAGAGCGCCTGTGGGGCGACGGCCGAGAAGCAGAGGCAAAAGCGCTTCTGGATGCACTGGACGCGTTGAATCGGGCGCTGGACCGAATCAGGATTGGCGAGAGCCGCAGGGTTCTGCATTGACCTGCTTGCGTACAGTGATTTTTGAGCCGCCCCGCAAAACTCCCGCGCATGAAAAAGCCCAACTCACTAGAGTTGGGCTAAGTCATTGAAATATATGGTCGGGACGGAGTGATTCGAACACTCGACCCCTAGCACCCCATGCTGGGAACTGTAGCGACCTAAGTCATTGTTTTATAATGACAAAATCCTTTTTTAGCCATAACAAAACATCTGTTTTTTTGTGATTATGCAAACGGAAATACGCGGCCTCCAGAGGAGGTTTTGCGCACGACCCGAGGAAGCCGACCGGAGGAATTCAACCAAACTGATTGGCAAGCTTTGGGATGAAATCCCGAACATAATCCTCCTCGGATTGAGTTACTCGATAAAGTTTGAAAGTAGCACCGCGACAGAAAAAGAGTCTCGGATCTGAATCGCCGTCCCAAATCCAGCCTTGCCAGCTTGATTCAATGAATGCGCCCAGGCATTTCGACTGCTCTCCTTTATGAAAGGAGTCCGGATTTTCTGTGATAAATCCATTGAAGACGCGAGAATGCTTGTCACGCAAATGACTTTCGGATTGGACAAGGACAGTCTCGCAATTAGGAGATATCACATCCGTGATATTGACAGCTACAATCCCCCGGGAAGTACTCGATTTATCCTGAGCTAACCTTTTCTTCAATTGCTTATTTGCTTCCGAAACTCTAGAAGCAACCTTACTTTTGGATTTTATACGCTTTGCTTCTACGTAAACCTTTCGCCCATTGACTTGAGCGACGATATCAGCAATCTGATTTAGATCTACCTCATGCCCAGCATTTAAAAGACGGGCTGCGATAGACATCTCGAAGAGGTAGTCCCTTCCTGGATCGTTATCCGCGATGTGTCGAAACGGCTGTCCTTGCGATATCCTTTTTAGCGTATCTAGGTATCCCTGCGAGTCGACCTGCAAGAGGGCTGTGCGAACCCTGATCAGCTCATATAGTTCGGCATTGGCATTAACAAAAGTGTCCGCTGTTTTTCTTACTGCTGCTTCATCACCTTGAAATTTCCCGAAAGCTTCAATAGCCCGCACATACCCATGGTAGCGGTCGGCTGGTGTCGATACCCCTAAAGTCCGGAGCCACTCCACAGCTTCCCTACCCTGCTGCGCCAGTTCCTCTCCCTCTTTTACCATTATGGAATGTGGAAACGCTTCCAACGTTAAAACTTCGCTCACTACCGATTCCTCTTTAGGTCAGGCTATACGTGCCTGCTCAACCGAGGTCATACAATACTTCAAGGTACTGGCACAATAGAATCATGCCTTCGGAAAAAACGTTGCTCAAGCACCTCGCCGCACGGGAGCTACCATGTCAAGGTGACCCCGAAACAAACGCAACCTATTGATAGATAAAGGAAACACACCAAAATTAGCAGGGTAAAAAATCGAAGGTACTCGCTATAAGAATCAACAACTTAGCGCTGTATTTTCCTACGGTGTTCTGCTCCCTCCCCGGCTTCCTGCCGACGTACACCAATCAAAAATCCTACAGCTTCTCGCCTCGCCCTCGCCCACCTGTCACGCCTCGATCACTGTATATCCAAACAGTACACAGCAAAGGCGTCATCCGTGGATCCCCTCTATATAGAAGAAACCGACGATTGGCTCGGTAACCCGACTTCGCTCGAAACCTGCCGGCATCAACTCCGGATGTACGAGAACGAATTCGAAGCGCTCACTCTCATGCTCGAACGAGCAGTGGGAAATATCCAGGGATTGGTGCGCGACAACGATGCGCTCACGGCGGAAAGGAATTCTCTACGGGCTGAGTTGATCGCAGCCAAGGCTGAAGCTGCCGATGCCAACCGGCGAGCAAACGACATCACGATCAAAACTAACTGGGAGCTGATGGCGAAGGACAGGCACATCTCTCACCTGGCGACAGAGATTCAGAGTCTGAAGGGCGAGAATTCTTTCGCGTCCCCCTTCCCACATCAGCGGGATATTTCCTGAACGTAAGATTGGCACGCCTGCAGCGCGATCAACCCCCGGTCGCCTTCGTCGGTGATGGCGATAATTCGTTGAGCATGCGCCGGGGCAAGTCGGGCTCGTACGGCTGCACGATCCACGCCGCCGGCGCCGGCGGTGGCTGGCACTCCACAGCCTTTGGCAGCGTCGGTTGCGTCGATGAGGACTGACAACCGCAAATCAGAAGTGACAAGGCGATCGCGCAGGCGATCTTGGTCCTTTTGAGCATCGGTCATTTTCCTGAAGTGGGTTTGCTCGCTGGCCGCCAGACGTTGCTCGAGCGCCAGACGCTTGTCCTGCTCGGCCTGCTGCGCGGTGGCGGCGGCCGAGGTCAGTTGATTGAGGGTTTCGGCGTGCTGCTGGGCCTGCTGGGCCAACTGCTTCCCGTAGCGCCAGTCCTGAAACTGCCAGGCGCTGCCGGCGCCGATCAGCACCAGCGCCACAGCGCCCGCCGTTCTCCCCGGAACGGCAATCACGCCAGCACCTTCAGCGCCCTGGCGTACAACGCCGCGCGATCATCTGCACCATTCGGCACGCGCCCGCGTCGACCGGTATTGATGATGCTGCCGATGTTCGCGTTGTCGCCTGCATCGGCCAAGGTGTTCAGCCCGTTGGTGGCCCAGAACCACGCCGCCGACATCGCGGCATGCTGCGGCTGCTCCAGCAGCTCCGGGTGGTTGATCAGGTCCAGGCCCAGCGCCTCGCTGCACTTGGCATAGTTTGCCCGCCCGGTCACCTGGATCAAGCCGCGACCACGGTACTTGAGTCCGTCACCTGCCACGGTGTTGCCCAAGTCCTTGCGGCCTTCGTAGCCACGCTGAGCCGCAGTCGGCCCCCATATCTCGCGCACGTACACGAGCTGACCGCTTTCGTGACCGATCTGGGCAATGAACGCAGCAACTCGCAGCGTGCCGACAATCTGGTAGCGCTGCATAGCTGCGTTGAGGAGGGGTGCAAAAACGCCGGCTTGCTTGCCAGCGCTCGGGAGGATCTGCAGCAGCTGCTGCGCGGTGATGGACATGCTTTTCTCCAGACAATAAAAAACCCGCCGAAGCGGGTTTAAGTGTTCAATACTACTATTCAGGCTGGCACTTTTTCTGAAGCGCCAAAAATGCGCCTTTTGATAAACATTTTAATCGGAACAACAATGTATCGATCAAATGCCAGCGAGTACAAAACTGCGGCAACAATATAGAAAGGCCACGAATGAACGGTATCAAGCTGATAGTATTGACTTGTTACAGCTGATGGCTTTATAACACCAAAGACACAGAGCAGGACATTCAAAACAAAAAATCCGAACAGGTGATGCAGCAATATAGGAAAGGAGTTCTCACCTATATAACCGAGAATTTTGGCGAACGACTTGTTGCTAGATACAATTTGAGCTATCCCGTAAAAAAACGCTATCCCCAACACGCTGCCGAACACTGGCAAATAATTTGCTTGGTATTTTGAAACCTGCATCCAAAAATCAAGATTCCCGGAGAACACAAGCAGCTGTTGCTGCACCACATATATCGCAGCCAACACGAGCACATTGCTGAAAAAACGTTGAATATTATACCTGGCGACAACCGAGCCTAGGTAATAGAAAAACATCGCAAACATAAAGCGATATAAGACTATCTTGTCAAGTGGAGCATAGTTTTCAGCATACATTTTCATGCTGTAAATCACTGCTAGAAAAGCAAGCAATAAATACAAGCAGAAAAAAACTATTGACACCACCTTTTCGCCGAACCCTTCAAATAAAACAGCCAAGCGAGAGTGGATAACAGAGAAATACACCTTCACAAAAAACAGGCAGGGAATAAACCAATAAGCAGAAGTAAACTTATACGCCCCACCCGTTGTGAATTGATTACCGATCAAGAGTTCAAGGCTGAACGGCTGAGCGAAAGCATCGAAACCGATACGAGAAATAACCCAGCAGACGACAGCATAAAACAAATAGAAAGCAGTCGAGTACAACAGCAATGCTCTTACATTCTTAGTTATAGTGGATATGACGCCATCAACTTTATACTCAGAAAAAAACAAACCGGAAACAAAGAAAAATAACGGCATATGAAAAGAATAAGGTGCGAAGGCGACCATTGTCGCCCCGCTACTTGCATGCCCAGAAACAACCAACAATATTCCCAGACCGCGCAGAACATCAACGCTCAAATCCCTGTTTTTCACTAACCCTCTCCACATCACAAACGATCGATAGCAATCCTGTAGGTCGCGATGATATGGAGAGATTGATTCTGATGCTATAGCTGGTTATCAGTAGTCATGGGCTCAGGAAGATCTCCCCCACGAAGCCGTTCGCGGTTGCGGTTGCGGTTGCGGTGCCGATGTCCATGCCACGCCGATCTGTCCGGCCGTACATTCGCCGCGTGCCTCACCCCAAATCGTTCGGGCAAGGATGTCGCGGTCTTTATCGGTTGCAGTCATCACTTTTCTCCAGGCAAAAAAATACCCGCCGGATGGCGGGTTTCGTTGATCGTGTCGGATCACATCGTTTCGGCGGCGCTCAGCATTGGCGCGGCCACAATCTCAGGGACCGGAGGTTCTGCTGGCCACACGGGAGCCTGATACCAGGTTGGCTGAACCGTGATCTTGCCCAGCGCGAATTTGTAAGCCTTCCAGGCTTTCAGCGTGATGAGCAGTGAAGCCTGTTCGGCAACATCCTCATCAGTTGCCTCCCCTGCTTCAATCCCGAAGCCAATCGTGTCGACTCGATCCTGAATGCGGGCAATCTGTGACACTGCAGTGCTGTTGCGGGCCGCAAGCTAGGCTTTTGCCAGAGCAAGCGCCTCAGCAGCCAGAACAGAATCCTTCATCGCCTTGGTGACCACTTTGCTCCAATCGATATTCATTCGGCAGCCTCCACGGCAAGAGCAGGATCTGACAATGGCTGAGGCAGGTTCACAGCACCGTCAGGAACATCGAGCAGCGGCTCAGGATATGCCTGCTCTGGACTGAAGTTGATAGGAAGCGGCAAGAATATAGTCAGCGCCAGCTTGCCATCGACGCGATCGACCTGGCCTGCAAACCATTGCGAGTTGATCTCGGTTGCCGGCAAGGTGTCACCGTCTGCCAGTGGCGAGAAGTCGAACACCTCGCCATTGATCTCAAGCGAATCACCGCTTCGTATAACGCTCAGGGTGTTGTCGCTCCGTAAAGGGCACAATTCAATCCTCATCAGAACCACCTCCCAATTGCGAAAATATTGAAAATAATGCTGGACGTGACCGTCGATGCAGCAGGAGAAGCCAGGAAAACACTGAAAGTATTGCCATTGGTTGCATCTGCCCCAGGGCACCACGCTGCGCGACCTGCGACAGAGGGATCTCGCACTTGAACGAACAGCAGCGGTGCAGCGGCGAACGCTGCGGGCGTATTCCCTACCACCCGACCTGCATATCGGTTCGCTGCCACCGCGCTCCAGCTCAAGGTCAGGTTCAACGACTGCACGGTGATCATCAGCCCGGAGGCAAACTTCACCCAGGAGCCGGCAGCGCTCGATCCGAATTCAAAGATCGCGCCTGTGGGAACGCCACCGCTTTGAGAGACCGTGCCTAAAATCGCGGCGATCGCCGCACTGCCCAGCCCAAGGCCAGTACGGGCATCTGCAGCATTCTTACCACCGGTTCCGCCCTGAGCGAGAGACAGCGCTGTCGTCAGATTTGACAAGGAAGTGATGTCGCTGTTGGCGCCCGACTTGGCCGAGCCAAGGGTTGATCGCGCAGCGCCCGCATCCGCAGCACCCAACAATCCCTCAATGAAAATTGAAAGATTGTCGATTCCGGTGCCGCCCTTGCTGGCCGGCAAAATGTCGTAGTTGCCAGTGGTGCCGAGCGCCGCCAGCTTCTCCCCGTAGTCATTGAGGATGGCGCGCACTTGGTCGGACAGGTCCTTTTGGTATCCCTGCACAGGCATGATCGAGTAAAAACCGCCAGCCACTGTCTGGCCTTCGTAGTTCGGCGAGATCGACAGAGCGGTATTGCTGGCGATGTTGGTCACCTCATACCAGCGACCGTCCGGCCCGCGAAAGCCGTCGCCGACCCGGCTGTTGGCAATGAAAGCAGTACCTGCACCGATCACCGCATTGGAATTTTGGACGACAGAAACCGTCCCGGTTTTGTACCAGGGCATGGCGTGTTCCTATTGATTGGTTTAGACCGCCTGCTTCGCAAAGACTGACGGCAGGAAAAAGGCGAATGGGTTGTTGGCTGCAACCGTGACTGCGTAGAGCGTGTTCCCTGAGAAATCCCATGTGCAATACAACTGCCTTGGGATCGGCCCACCAGAAACCATGGTCATTCCAAAATTATTGATGAGCATGAATTCGTTTTGGGGAAAGCTGAACGGCACAGAGTAGTAATTTCGGTACAGGCCCTGATCATCCTGATCCGATTTAATGTATGTCCAGCTCTGGAAAGAACGCGTAAATATGGCGTTAGGCGTTCCGGAGTCGAACAGCATCTTTCCGGTTCCGTCCCAAAGCCGCATGCCGTACTGGGCGACAGCTTGTGCGGCAAACGCGGCCACGAAATAGCGGCCGTTCGGCTGAGCAGTGGCGCTGCTGTAAGTCCGAACATAGAACCCAGTCCAGTTCCCGGCCGATCCTATCAACCGCACATTGCTCAGACCTGCAATTAGAGCGCTGTTGTCCGGGCGGACAAAAACCAGCGGCGGCTCTTGCGATGTCACCGGCCTATCGAAGTAAGTTGTCGAGCCCATACCGCCTTCTTCAGTCGGTGCATATCTCCCGCTGGCAATGACCATCAACCGGGCAAACTCGGAATCGATGGTCACCACGTTGCTGTTGTTTGTGAATTGAAGGCCGTATCCCGCCATCAGTTGAACCTCATCACGATTAGTCTCATCGTCCCCGAAGCGATTGTGCTGGCGTACCCTCGCGTGTGGTTGTAGACCCTTGCCAGGTTGTCGACGAGTTCAGTTTCGAACTGCTGTTGTTGGTTGGTATACGTACCGATTGGGATCACAATCGCACAGCCGTTCGCCGGCCCAACACCGGGGACCGAAAAGTCCTGGTTGGTCTTCGCCGCGTTAGTGAAAGTCACCAGCGTCGACAACACTACCCGAATGGTGAAAGAGTTCTCATCGACCTGAAGGGCGCCGTCGGCGCCCCAAATCCGCATTCCGTGTGCCATTTATCACCCCAAATAGCCGAGACGAACGCGCAGCACGTTGTTGGCGTCATAAACCGAAACGTTCAGCGAGTTAATCACCAGTCGCCCCTGACCTGGCACGATGCCGTTGATTTCAAGCGTTCCGTCTTTGTTGAGAATCCAGCCTTGCTGGCCGGCGATGTAATTGGTGGAGCTGATGTAGCTGCCGATCTTGGCGTTGGTGATCGTTCCGTCGGCGATAAACGCCGAGTTCATGAACACCTGCCCACCCTGAACCGCAAACGGCACCGAGATGGCACCGCCGGCAATCGTATTGACGATGGCAAACCGGTCAGCTGCGACGAGAAACTGGCTTTGCAATCCAGCAGCAGTATTCTCAATGCCGAGACCAATACCCGCTGCGATGTACTGGCCAGTGCCTGAGTTGTACTGCATCTTCACCGACCAACTTGCGGTGATCTTTCCATTCACGTCGTTGACGATCGACGTGTTCTGTTCAATCGCCGTTTGTTGGTTTCCTACAGTGGTGCTCAGCTGGCTCAACTGCTGCGCAGTGGCTTGCTGATTTGTAACCACCACCTCTTCCAGTTCGGTGATGTTCGCCGCGTTCTCTCCGATTTTCGCGTCGAACGTCGTTACGCGCCTTGCCATTGCCTCGTTCTCGGAGGCTCGAACCTTCGATTCGGACGCAAGCGAAGCGGTGCTGGTGTAGCTTTTGATCGCGTCCGCGAGATCGCCTGCGCCGTCGTCGTCTCGATAAGAGGCGCGAAGGGCTTCGAAGGCCGTGGCCTGGGCAGTAACAACGCCATCGATCTCAATGATCTCGGCGGTGTTTGTCGCCACCTGCTGAGCAAGGCCATTTACCGTTCCCACCGTCTGACCAACGTCCAGCCAGTAGAGCGGGTTTGGCGGTGGTTTATCGACTGGTACCGGGCCGGTAGCCTGATAAATACGCTTGCCCTGCACCACCAGGTCGTACTCTTCATAGGTGGCTTCTGGGTCGTAACCCTTCAATCCGTCGAGCGCATCGATCTGAGCCTGAAGGCCGGGGATCTTGTCGATTTCGTCGAGCAGATCCTGACCCAACTCCGTGCGGCCGATCTCGCCGGCGATCATCTCCAGAATTGCCGCCGCATCCGCGCTCGACTGCCCCTGCACACCCATGCCGATCGGATACCACGGCCCGATGTTGCCGATTTTGTCGACGATCCGTCCCCAGAAGTAGAACGTCACGCCAGCGCGAAGGCCGAGCATGGAGAAGTCACTTTGCGGATAGACCAGGTCTGTCAGCTTCGTTGCCGCATCAAGCTGCGTCGTGGGTCCATACCAGATTTCAGTCCGCTGGCTATCCTCCGCGCCAGCAGGGAAACCCCACTTCAGGTAGATGCCGAACAACAGCGGCGTTGCCGTCAGATAGCTGAGCGCCGGCGGCAGCCCCTGCTTACCCTTCAAGTTGGTCAGGATCGAATTGCGCCATTGCGACGAGATATCGAACGCACTTACCGCCCGCACCTGGGCCACGTAGACACCGGCGTAGATGCCGACGACGTCCACATTGGTCATGCCGGTACGCTGGACCTTGATCCAGTTGCCGCTGTCCTTGCGCCATTCCACGTCATAGCCGACTGCGCCATCCACGGCGGGCCAACTGATGGTCATGGTGGCCACTGCCAAGCCCTGCACCACCGACGACGTCGATGTGAGGCTCACGCTCGCCGGCGCCGGTACGACGGTGATCGGAATCACGCTGATCGGCCGTTCTTCCAGGCGCGCGCCGGTATCGATGTGAGCGAACTTGCTCGGCTCGAACTGCAGCGCACTGATTTCGAAGTCGCCCTCGGTGGTGCGCTTGGTGCGCAGCACGCGGTATAGCGGGATCGCCAAATCATCGGCGTCGAGCGCCCATTGCAGCTGCGCGACCGGTGGCTCGCTGTAGGCGACAGTCACGGTAACGGCACGGCCATTGACGCTCTGCACGGTGCGGCCCTCGGCGCGGCCTCCCGGCAGGTTGATGATCAACCGGTCGCCGGCCTTGGCCTGGGTATCGCGATCAAGCGTCACCACGCGGCCAGCCGCTGACGAGATCCGCCCGCCGACCTCCCGCCCGGCCAGCAGCGAGTCAGCCACCGGAATGATGTGACCAGGCAGCGGAATAACGCCCTCCATGCCAGTCTTGAACGATACGGTGCGGTCTTGGTTGTTGCTCAAGATCGCCCACTTGCCGCGGCGCTGGGCCTCGGAAGCGCGGGTGCAGCCGATGGCGCTCAGCTCGGTCGGCCGGTCGCCGTAGCGGCGCTGCAGTTCCAGATCCGCGAACGGAATGACGTCGGTGTCGTAGTTGTTGGCCGGGTTGTCGTAGCTGACCAGTGCCCGGGTGTACCGGGTCTTTGCCGAGGCGCTGCCATAGGAGAATTTGCCGTCGATCACGTTGGCCCGGGTGAAGACGTAGTCGAAGTCCTGCGCGCGCGGCATGTCGGCCTGCATCACTAGCTGGCCCTGCGCCCAGTAGGTCATGCCCCGGTAGATCGCCGAGATATCACGCAGCAGCGACCAGGCGTCGGCCTTGCCCTGCAAGTTCATGTCGCAGAGAAAGCGTGGCTCGGTTCCACCCAAGCCGTTCGGCACCAGTTGGTCGCAATACTGGGCAATCCGGTACAGCTCCCACTTGTCGACCATGAACGGTTTGATGCGCTTGCCCAGGCCGAAACGCTCTTCGGTGCAGATCCCGTAAGTGATCCACGCCGGGTTATTGGTCCAGGCCGACTTCATCGACCCGTCCCACGTACCGGTGTAGGTCCGGGAGATCGGGTCATAGTTGCTCGGCACCATCCAGCGCCGGGCTTTGCACTTCACCGTCACGGCCGGAATGTTGGTGAACTGCTCGGCGTCAAATTCGATGTAGAGCAGCGCGGTGTTCGGATAGCGCAGCTTTGCGTCGATGACTTCGGTGTAGCCGGCCACCAGCATGGTGTCGGCGACCTTGTTGCTGTTCTGGTTCGGCGTCAGGCGGCGCACGCGGATCTGCCAGCCAGTGGTGGCGGCCGGCAAATCGATACGGCGCGAGCGCTCGTAACGCGTAGTGGTCTTGCCATCGACGGCGTCCACCAGCACCTGCTGATAGGCGCCACCATCGGTGGCGACGTCGATCGCGTACTCGATACGGTAACCGCCGACATTTCCTTCATCATCGGACCGTTGCAGCGCCGGCCACGCCAGGCGCATGCGCACCGCCGACAACTGGGTGTTGCTGATCGAGCGCACCCACGGCGCATCACTGCGCAACTCGATGTTCAGCGAGGTCTCATTCTCCACCGACGGAATGCCTGGGATATAGGTCTGATCTACCGAGCCCGGGCGCCAGTCCCACTTCACGTTCGGGAAGTTGTAGTTGCCGCTGGCATCGCGGATCGGCGTGTTGTCCAGGTAGATGTCGTAATCGGTTGGGACGCTGTCGAACTCACCCTCGCCTACGGCGATCAGCAGTTTCGCCAGGTTGGTCGAGCGCAGGCTGTCGCTGGCTTCGACCGGCGATTTCGGCTTGCTGCTGCCGCCCTTCTCACCGTAAATCTCGATCTGTTCCGCTGCGCCCATGCTTTCCTCCAGGCGAAAAAAAGCCCGCTCAATGGCGGGCATCTTGTTGTTGCTGGTGCGCTATGCAGCGTCGAGCCCTAAAGTGAGCTGCAGCTGATCACGCCAATACTCAACATCATGAACAAGTCCAGGCTTCTTCCACCGAAATTTGGCGAGCTCCTTTCCGCTAAGGCTTGCAACGGCTTGCGCTTCACCCAGCCTTTTGCACGCTCGATCAAACTGCTGTTTTTCATTCAGCTCGCCTCGTAACAATGCATCGATATGCAGGTCGCACCACACCGCAAAGTCATCGTTCAACCAACGAGCGAAAGCGACGGCAAGTTTGGGGTGCAACCAAGTACCCGCCATCCCTCTGACCCTAGATGTCTCCACCAATTTGAAGTCCGAATTACGGACATCAAAACCAAGGTGTCGCGACAGTGCCGCCATGTAGTTTTTCGTACTGGTGAGTTCGAGCCATTTAACGGGCTTTTTACCGTATCGCTTCGCCACATCAGTGGCATTAATCCAGCCCTCGCTATTAAAGCGGACAGCCTGACCTTCGTAGTGAAATGGGATGACGTTGTTCATGGTGAGCTCCTTCCGCCTGGAAAGTTGTGCAGGCAGAGGCGTAGGCGGAGCGAAACCGACCCTTTTCGGTAGCGAACCTAGCCTGCACGGGTATCCCCTTAGGGATTCTTGGGCACAAAAAAGCCCCGGTGCGCAGAAGCGCTTCCGAGGCTTATTTACTGCCCGGATGACCTGTCGATCATTTCCGGTTCAGGGTGTCGGTTTCCCGACTATTTTCTGTCTCGGCGCTGGTGAGAATTTTCGATCTCAAACGCCAATAACTGTATTTCTGGAACGTATAAGGTTTGTGTGAGTCGGGCGGCGACAGGTCCGAACAACTTCGGGGGCGCGTACTTTCGGACACAAAAAAAGCGCTCAAGGCGCTTTAGATACTTCTGTCACATCATGGCGAAATGGTGCCATTTTTCCCTACTTTTTGTCAAAGCCCCCACCGAGCGCTTTTCAGCAGGCACAAAAAAAGCGCCTTTAAGCGCCCTACTTACTAAAATGTCCACATTGCCTGAAAAGTACCGACAATGGGTCAACTTGTCAATGGATCACACTTTGTCTTCGGCCAAGATCGAGGCCGAGATGATCATCCCACCCCACCGGCGTTCGCCGATGCAGATCGGTACCGGGTTGCCGCTGGCCGTGGTGTTCTTGCCGCTGCCGAAGGCGTAGGACGGTGCGTTTTCCGGGGAAGCGCTTTGCTTGAGGCCCTTCGCTTGAGGGCTGAGCATCTGAATCACGCCACCAGCCACCAGTCCAGCACCCAACTGCACAGCCCAGGGCTGGCCGAAGTACGAGCCGGCCACGACCAGAACTGCGCCGATGATCGTTTGAAGAAGGCCCGCTCGCTTGCTACCGGAAATGACGGGGACGATACGAATCTCTTGGGTACCGCCGAGGCCGAAGTCTTTTTCAGCCACGTTTTTCCGGTTTCTGAAAATCGCAAAACGCATCCCTTTGCGCTCAAGATCTTTAATGGCGCCTTCGAATCCTTCGATGGTGCACTTCAACGCCTTGAATGCCTCGCCAACGGACTTGCTGCCAAGCTCGCGCTGATGGACACGACCAAACAGCTTAATAAGCGGGCCTGAAAGAAGAATGGTCGTCATGGCTGGGTTGTTGCTTGCCGTCGCTGCCACAGCTTTCTCCGGTCATAAAAAAACCGCCCGTGGGCGGCTTTGTCATTGCATCGTGGGTGATAAATCCATGCTCATTGATGAGTCGATGGATATCCTGAATTTCTTTGTTGCACCAGTCTTTATGTTGGCTTCTCGCTCTTTAAGCCCGCTACCGCATGATGATGCGCCGACGATGTGCTCACCGGCGGCGACGTAGAACTTTGCAGTTTCACCAGAACCAATCTCGGCAGCTTTTCGCCCGTCGATGCTCACGGATGTGTTGCAGCCGCTACCGACAAAACCGGAATCACGGGTAACGATCAAGACTGCGTCACCGGAGGCCGGCTTCTGATACGCGAACAGGCGCGAGCTCGGCACAGGGTCAGCCTTTCCAGATGGCACCGGCGAAGTTGCACACCCCGCCAACAGCGCCAACGCCAGCGCTCCTATCAAAATCCGCATATTTACTCCTTGTGGTCTCGCATGGTGAAGGTGAAGAAAT
This sequence comes from Pseudomonas sp. 86_A, assembly GCF_017491705.1. Taxonomy (NCBI): domain Bacteria; kingdom Pseudomonadati; phylum Pseudomonadota; class Gammaproteobacteria; order Pseudomonadales; family Pseudomonadaceae; genus Pseudomonas; species Pseudomonas sp. 86_A. Next base: position 465,736 of record NZ_JAFGYS010000001.1, read on the forward strand.
AGAACGAGATTTTTTCGTTCTCAATATCCCTCAGCTCGTACCTGATTTTATCCAGACCATCGTCGATGCGAGTCACAACGAGGTCCATGAATTGGGTCAGTCCGCCACCGAAACCGCTTAGGTTCAGTGCGCTGACGTCATGAAAAACAGCCGTTACACCCTCTGTCTCTGGGTCTTCCGAGGAAGACATAGTCAGCGTGAGGTTGTATTTGAAATCCACCATTTCGAGATTCATCGCAGCTACGCAATTGTGCTCGAAAAAGAGTTCGTTTAAGCGAAACAGCTCCATTTACGGCTCCGACTGCAGATCGGCTGAAGCACGCAGCGCTACTGCTCCAATACCAATTACAGTTGCGCTTGTGGTTTCGAGTCAGGGATCGACCTTCTCATCGAAAACTATTTGATACTGTTTTCTACCAGTGCCCTCAAGCAGGTCCTTCAGAGCTTGGGCTCGACGATCTAAGCAAGCTTTAAAACCTGAGCTTTCAGGGGGGCCGAATCTAGGCAAGGGTCACGATTATCGAGTGGTTGCCTCTTTGGAGAACACCCCGCCAACAGCGCTACCGCCAACGCCCCTACGATCAATTTCATTCAGTTCACTCCTGTGGAAATGCTGGCAATGTAACACCCGCTGGAAGCGTGCAAAAATTTGTGCACCGAAAGGGTCAGGGTGCTGCTGTATGTGCGTGAGGGCTCGCAGGAACCGACTCCATATAGGCTTTTATGCAGATCAGCTTCGCCGACTTCATAAAGTCCTTAAGATCGTTCTGCCTTTCTTCAGCAGTGTCTCGTACGGGGTAGGTAAGCACCATTCGTGACAAACTTTCCCGCATGCTTTTTCTCGCCGCTGATGGCACTTCATATTGGTCTCGATCAAAATAAGGCGGCTCATTTGCCTGCCTGCCGAGCATTATCGCGCCAGCGTCGAGGGCTAGTTGCGAACAATGGTCTATTTCGCCACGACTAAAAACTATCTTCCCACCGTCATCAGTCCAAGCCATTGCAGATGGGGAGCTGAGCAAAACAGCGCATGCAAGTGCAGTAGTTAGAAGCTTGTCGAGCATTGCGATTCATCGTCTGAAAAAAATGAGATTATCATTCGACGGTCTTTGCCTCCACCACGGAAAACTCTTCGACATTATGTGCTTAATCCTGCCCCCCTGTGCCTGAGAATCAGGCGTGTTCGGTCCAGCCACGGGCCACCGAAAACAATGACCTCCGACGGCCTGCCATACAAGTGATGCAACACAAACGGGCCGGGGCCGAAGGTCGCGGCATCCTCGCCGGACAACGCTGGATCGGCGCCGAGAAAAATCCCGGCGTGGTTCGGGTAAACCGTCCGTCCCACCTCCATCACAATCATGTCGCCGCGCTGCGGCTGGTCGACCCGATAGAAGCCGGCGGCTTCGCAGTTCGCCTCGTACAGACTGGTGTTGTCTTTGCTCTCCCACCAGCCGTCGGCGCGCTTGAAGGCTTCGAACTCCAGCCCCCACTCGCGCTTGTACCAGTCGGCGCAGACCTGCCAGCAGTCCCACGCGCCGTGGACGAAGGGCCGCTTCAGCAGCGGCACCTCGCCGGACGGTGTGATGGTTCGCAGATCGCCCTCGGGCCAACTGAGGAAGTGCCACGGCATGGCCGTCGCCTCGCACATGGCCAGGTCGCGCGGTGACGGGCGACTGGTGGCATCCGGATGCGAGTGCACCACGCCGATCACCTCGCCGAGGTCCTACGCTGCCGCGTATTCCTCCGGGTCGATCCGGAATTCTTCGTTCGGCTCGGTCGAGATGTTGCGGCACGGGTAATACTGCTGTTTGCGGCCCACGGCGATCAACAGGCCGCAGCACTCTTTCGGGTACTCGGCCGCCGCGTGCGCCTGGATCGCGTTCAAAATGTGTTTACGCACATCAGCTCCGTGCGATCAGCGAAACGGCCGGGAAGCCGCCGAAAGACAGCGGGTTGCCCTCGCCGAAGCGTGGGATGCAGCCCCTACCCAGTGTTGCGTCGCACTCGTCCAATTCCGGGTTATCGGTTACGACGCCATCCTTGGTCATGTACGGGCCGGTGTAGCCGCAGTTCGGCCCGCGGTAGCCGCCGGTGAGGCACCAGTGGCAGAGGGTCGTGGCCTGCCGCCCAATCGACTCGTTGCCGACATCGCCCGGGCTGGCAAGCTCCCAACTGACGTTTTCTCCGTCCTCGTTCGTTTTCTGGTCGATGTACCAGACCTCGATCGTCTCTTGGGTTGGGTCTGCCTTTGGGTTGCCGGCCGGGAAGTTCGCCGCGTCCAAGTAGGTGCCCAGCGTGTGACGCATCGTCAGCTTGAACTCGAGCAGATCCTCGAACGCCAGACAGAGCGCGGTGATGCGCCCGTTGACGTTGCCGACCGACAGCGTGGGCCGAACGGCTGTGCCGTCACCGTTTGCCTCAATGCCGTCGATCTGCATCGGCCAGGCGCTGTACTCGTTGCCCTGCCAGTAGATCGCCTTCGCCGGCAGTTGGTCGGCATTGTCGCCTGCGGCAATCAGCTCGGCCGCCGTGTGCGGTATCGCGTGCCCGTGGAAGTGCAGCACGTCCGCGCCATAGTCCGTGCAGTCCAATTCAAAGAGCAGCACTTCGCTGCCAGGCTCAAGCACCTGGATATCACTGATCAGCGGCATGATTGCCCCTTATGGTTGGAATGCCCGCTCGAACGTGGCGGTGAGTTTGAAGACTCCGCCGCCCATTGGTGTGGGAGCGGGATTTTTGCAGGTGAACAGGCCGAGTTCGCCGAGCGGCGTTGTCCAGAGAAACGCTTTCGCGCCGGCGTGCCGGTCGAGGAACTTCATGATCTCCAGCACCGTGGTCTTTTGGCCGCCACCCCCGCCCGGGGCTTGTGTCCCTGAAGCCCTTGGCCACAGATGAGGTGCGCTTTCGCGCAGTGATTCCGCCCATTCGACCGGGGTCAGAGGGGTCTTGCCGTCTTTGCCGAGGATGACCTGGCCGGATTCATCAACGGCGACCGCTTCGCCCTCTTCGTTCAGCGAGAACACGCCCTTGGCGCGCAGGATGATGTCGTCCGTTGCTTCAGGAAGTGCGCCGGCCTTGAGTGCTGCCCCGCGTACCGAGTCGCCCAGTACTTTGCACTGGAACTTGGCGGCGAATGCTTCGGCCTTCTCTGCTCGGGTGGTGAGGGCCTTCAACTGCTTGTCGTTGTCCGCACGCAAACGCTCGGTGCGTCGATTGAAGATTTCGTCCACCTTGCCCTCAGTCAGCAGCTTGGTTTCTTCGTCTTGGCCGGCCCGGCTGAGCAAGCCTTTGACGGCGTCGATGTCGATGCCTTCGAACTGGGTTTCAAACTGCGTCAGCTTGCCGGTGGTTTCCTTCAGCTTGCCCAGCAATTCGGAGTTCTTGGTTTTCAGACCAGATACGGAGCCTCAACGGCAGTCGCGATAGCGGCCTTGATTGCCGGGTTTTCCAGGTCGATTTCGTTTTCTTCTGCCACGTTGATGCACCCCTTGGGTATGTGATGCCCGCTTTGCAGGCATAAAAAAACCGCCGAAGCGGTGGGAATTTAAAAATTGACCGTTAGGCTGTATGAGCTGCCCCAGAGAGCAGAACCACTCAGCAACGAGAAAAAGATGAGACGTGTATTTCGAATTAAGGCAAATAACGGCGCTACAGAAAAAAACCGGACATCTGAGGCCATATACGCAGCATTCATAACGGGCTTGGTGGCAGCTGTCGGAGCGGGGCTAACATGGTTTGCCAGCCACGAATCTACGAAGCAGGTCGTTGCTCAGAGCTGTATCCAAAGAATTGATAATCAAGAAATGAAAATTCGAGAAAAAACCGAGGTATTTCTGGGAAATATTGCAGACTTAATCAGTAGAGGGGCCAACGAAAAGCTGTCCTTCGCTGAATCGAGACCTGATGCAGAGAAAGTCATTCGTTCGGGATTTGAGTTAATTGCATATGCACCGCCAGAAATGGCTAATTCAGCGCTCAAAGTGACAATCGCCGTGAAAGCGATGCTGGATGTCCAGAGCAAAGCTGAGGTCGATGCAGTTGCACTGCAAAGCAAAATTGCCATGACCGAATGGCCGATTCAGTTCTTTGGCCTAATGGACAAGTTTCGGGACCAGAAAGCTAAATGCCAACGATGAAATACTTATGAAAGCGATGCTCTTTCGAAAGCCAGAGGTTCTACAGCCTTCATCTGCGCAAGAGTGAGCGGCGCAAAGTTGCGATCAAGCTGCAGCTCCGCGAAGCGCTCAACACTCAGACCGCCCTCGCGGAAAAGCTGTGCCCGCACCAGCCCGATTGCCACATCGTGAAACGATGCAGGCTGTAGCTGAAGCCAGTGGTAATAGGCGAAGCTCGCACTGACTTGCCCTGCTCCACCTGCGCCCACCGCCGCCCGGGTAGCGCCCTTAGCGAACATCTCACTGAGCTTGGTCAGCAGGACGAACGTGGTACGGCAATTGGGGTGAAACGGTGGCCTCGGACCGGAATCGACCGGAAACCGTCGTGTATCCATCGACCGGCACTGCTGGCTGGTCTTGCTGTCCAGCGTGGCGACCATCTCGACTTCGGACACGATGTCCGTATTGGCCTTGGCCACCTCCATGCGCGCCTGAGACGACACATGCTGGATTGCGGTATGCACGACCGTGCTTGCGTTGCGGTTGGTGGTCGCAAGAATGCCGTCCTTGTATCCGGCCAGCTTAGTGCCGCGGATGTTGCGGATGATCTGGAAGTTCGTTTGCCCTTCGAAGAAGCCCTGCCGGATCGTGCCGGTGACGCGCTCGCGCTCGGCACTGGTCCAGCCCTTGATGAACGACTTCAGCAGCTTGCCGCCACCGGTGCCGCGCACACTGAGGGGATTGGTCAGCACCGCGGTGCGGATAGCCGCCGCCGTGGTCGCAACCACATCCAACGAGACACCCACCGGCGCCGACCGGGCCAGGCTCGACGCCTCAAATTCAGCCTCGTAGTTGGCGATGTCGATCAGGTCGAGGTTCAATTGCGCGGTGTAGCGGTCGAAGATGCCCAGCAACAGACTGTCGACCTCTTTCAGCAACGCTCCAGCCGCTTCACGTTGTACTCGGTCAGATCCGACTGGGTGAGCCGGTCGCGAATCGAGCGGTCGATCTCCTTCAGGAAGGGCGCAAACTTGCCGACCTCCCCAGCCTTCAGCTTTTCGAGGAAGACCGCGTGCCGGATCGTGGCGTCAAGGATTGTTTGGTTTGCCACCATCTACTTTGTCCTCGTCGTCCAGGCCCACCCCGTCGCTCTGCTCTGCCAGCTCGCCATCGATTTGCTGGTCTGTGCGTTCAGGCGCAATCAGGCCCAATTTGCGGAGGTATGCCCGAAGGTCCGCTTTGGCGAAGCCGCCGTTCTGCCAGAGTCCAACCAATGCGGTGATCATTTGCGGATCTGCCGTCAGCTCCACGAACTCCTGATTGATCTGGTGGGCGACCTTCGCATCGTCGACGCCCATGTAGGTGCAGCACCACATGATCGCCCGGGTAACCGACTCGCGCGCACCAGCGCTGACGACTCTGAAAAGGAGGGAAGCGTGAAGAAAAGGCCAAGGTCACTCGAAAAGTCACTATGGCAAAAACGACAAAGCCGCTCGAAAGCGGCTAAGTCATTGAAATATATGGTCGGGACGGAGTGATTCGAACACTCGACCCCTAGCACCCCATGCTAGTGCGCTACCGGACTGCGCTACGCCCCGACTGGTCTGAAACCTGCTCTTCATCTCGAAGAGCGCTCAAGAATATATCGCAAGCGTTTGAAAACTGGAAGTATTCAAACGCAGCTTTTTATTTCTTGAGAACCACCAGTACATCTTCAAGCTCGGCAATCATCTGGCGGATCATTTGCTTGTATTGGGTGGTGTCGTCTTTGGCTTCATCGCCGGACAAACGCAGGCGTGCGCCGCCGATGGTAAACCCCTGATCGTAAAGAAGCGCGCGGATCTGCCGGATCATCAGCACATCCTGGCGCTGATAATACCGGCGGTTTCCGCGGCGTTTGACGGGGTTGAGTTGAGGAAACTCCTGCTCCCAGTAGCGCAGCACGTGTGGTTTTACCGCACACAGCTCGCTGACTTCACCAATGGTGAAGTAGCGTTTGCCCGGGATGACGGGTAGTTCGTCGTTATGACTTGGTTCCAGCATAAGCCTCAACTCGGGCCTTCAACTTCTGCCCTGGACGAAAGGTGACCACACGGCGAGCCGTGATCGGGATTTCTTCCCCCGTTTTCGGGTTGCGGCCAGGCCGCTGGCGTTTGTCCCGAAGGTCGAAATTGCCGAAACCGGACAATTTGACCTGCTCGTTGTCTTCAAGAGCGTGCCTGATTTCCTCGAAAAACAGTTCAACCAATTCCTTGGCTTCCCGCTTGTTCAGGCCCAGCTCTTCATACAGACGTTCCGCCATCTCAGCTTTCGTCAAAGCCCCCATACGTCACTTCCTTAACGTGGCGTTCAACCTTTGTTCGAGCGAGGTGAGGATATTTTGCGTCGTCGAATTCACCTCATCGTCATTAAGAGTGCGCGATGGATGCTGCCAGGTCAAGCCAACTGCAAGGCTTTTTCTATCAGGATCAATACCTTTACCCTGATACACGTCAAACAGCCTGAGATCCGTGAGCCATTCGCCTGCATTTTCACGGATTACGTCCAGCACGGCCGAGGCCGCGACGTCTTTGTGCGCGATCAATGCAAGGTCACGACGCACTTCAGGAAAGCGCGACAACTCGTGGAATTGCGGCATTTTTCCGGACGCCACTTCCGCCAGAACCAGCTCAAAGACGAACACCGGACGATCCAGGCCCAGTGCTTTGGACAACTCAGGGTGGATTGCACCAATAAAGCCGACTTCACGCCCGTCACGTTCGATGCGCGCGGTTTGACCCGGGTGCAGCGCCGGGTGTTTGCCCGGGGCGAAAGTGAAGGAATCCAGTGCACCGGCAAAGCCCAACACCGCTTCAACGTCAGCCTTGACGTCAAAGAAATCGACCGTGTCGCGACCTTGCGCCCAGCCTTCCGGCAGGCGGCTGCCACAGACAACACCCGACAGCATCGGCTCTTGCTTCAGGCCTTCCAGTTGACCGACGAAGCGCAGACCGCTTTCGAACAGACGCACGCGATCCTGTTGACGGTTCAGGTTGTGCTGCAACGCCTTGACCAGACCCGGCCACAGCGACGAGCGCATGGCAGCCATGTCATTGGAAATCGGATTGGCCAGCAACAGCGGCTCGACGCCCGGATTGAACAGTTCGAACTGCTTCGGATCGATGAAGCTGTAGGTGATCGCCTCCTGATAACCACGGGCAACCAGCAGACGACGCAGTTCAGGCAATTCGCTGCGCGCTTCAACCTTGGCTTGTGGCGCCAGACGCGCTTGCGGGTAACGGACCGGCAGGCGGTTGTAGCCGTACAGACGCGCCAGCTCTTCGATCAGATCGACTTCCAGGCTGATATCGAAGCGATGGCTTGGCACTTCTACGCGCCACTGCCCTGCACCGTCAGCGGAAATATTCAAACCCAGGCCGCTGAGCAGACGCTCGACCTGCGCCGAATCCATTTCCATCCCCAGCATCTGGGTGATGCGTTGCGCACGCAGGGTGATCGGCGCGATCGACGGCAGGTGCTGCTCGCTGACAGTTTCGATGATCGGGCCGGCTTCGCCGCCGGTGATTTCCAGCAGCAGGCCAGTGGCGCGCTCCATGGCTTCACGGGCCAGTTGCCAGTCCACGCCACGCTCGTAACGGTGCGAAGCGTCGGTGTGCAGGCCGTAGGAACGCGCCTTGCCAGCCACAGCGATCTGGTCGAAGAACGCACTTTCGAGGAATACGTCGCGCGTGGTCGCGGACACGCCGCTGTGCTCGCCACCCATCACGCCGGCAATTGCCAGAGCGCGAGTGTGGTCGGCAATCACCAGCGTATCGTTACGCAGGCTGACTTCCTGACCGTCGAGCAAAACCAGCTTCTCGCCCTCTTCAGCCATGCGCACACGGATGCCGCCATTGATTTCGGCGAGATCGAAGGCGTGCAGCGGCTGACCCAGCTCGAGCATCACGTAGTTGGTGATGTCGACGGCAGCGTCGATGCTGCGCACTTCGGCGCGGCGCAGGCGCTCAACCATCCACAGCGGGGTCGGTTTGGACAGGTCTACGTTGCGGATAACGCGGCCCAGGTAACGCGGGCAGGCGGCAGGCGCCAGCACCTCCACCGAACGCACTTCATCGTGCACGGCAGGAATGGCCATGACCACCGGACGGGTGACCGGAGCGTCATACAGCGCGCCGACTTCACGGGCCAGACCGGCCAGCGACAGGCAGTCGCCGCGGTTCGGGGTCAGGTCGACCTCGATGCTGGCGTCTTCCAGGTCCAGATACACGCGGAAGTCTTCGCCCACCGGCGCATCGGCCGGCAGTTCCATCAGACCATCGTTGCCTTCACCGATCTGCAACTCGGCTTGCGAGCAGAGCATGCCGTTGGACTCGACGCCACGCAGCTTGGCCTTCTTGATCTTGAAGTCGCCCGGCAGCTCGGCACCGATCATGGCGAACGGAATCTTCAGACCCGGACGCACGTTTGGCGCACCGCACACGACCTGGAAGGTTTCCGCGCCATTGCTGACTTGGCACACACGCAGTTTGTCGGCGTCAGGGTGCTGCTCGGTGCTCAGCACCTCGCCCACTACAACGCCGCTGAATACACCGGCGGCCGGGGTCACGCTATCGACCTCCAGACCCGCCATCGACAGACGAGCAACCAGCTCGTCGCGACTCACCTGCGGGCTAACCCAGCCACGCAGCCATTGTTCACTGAATTTCATCCTGCTCTCCTAAGAATTCGTTACGACTAGCGAAATTGCGCGAGGAACCGCAAGTCGTTGTCGAAGAACAGACGCAAGTCGTTCACGCCGTAACGGAGCATCGCCAGACGCTCGACGCCCATGCCGAAGGCAAAGCCGGAAAACTCTTCCGGGTCGATGCCGGACATGCGCAGCACGTTCGGGTGCACCATGCCGCAGCCCATGACTTCCAGCCAGCCGGTCTGCTTGCAGACGCGGCAGCCTTTACCGCTGCACATCACGCATTCCATGTCGACTTCAGCGGATGGCTCGGTGAACGGGAAGTACGAAGGACGGAAACGTACGGCCAGCTCTTTTTCGAAGAACACCCGCAGGAATTCTTCGATGGTGCCTTTGAGATCGGCGAAATTGATGTCGCGATCGACCAGCAGGCCTTCGACCTGGTGGAACATCGGCGAGTGGGTGATATCGGAGTCGCTGCGATACACACGGCCTGGGCAGACGATGCGGATCGGTGGCTGCTTGGACTCCATGGTGCGGACCTGTACCGGCGAGGTATGGGTGCGCAGCAGCATGTTCGCATTGAAATAGAAGGTGTCATGCATCGACCGGGCCGGGTGATGGCCTGGGATGTTGAGCGCTTCGAAGTTGTGATAATCGTCTTCGACCTCAGGGCCTTCGGCGATGCCGTAGCCAATGCGGGTGAAGAACTGTTCGACACGTTCCAGAGTCCGGGTTACCGGATGCAGACCACCGGAGGTCTGGCCACGGCCCGGCAACGTCACGTCAATGGATTCGGCAGACAGTTTGGCAGCCAGTTCGGCTTCTTCAAACAGAGCCATGCGCGCATTGAGAACGCCTGTGACACGTTCCTTGGCAACGTTGATCAGCGCGCCGACTTGCGGACGCTCTTCTGCCGGCAAATTCCCCAGGGTCTTCATCACCTGAGTCAATTCACCCTTCTTGCCAAGGTATTGAACCCGGATTTGCTCCAGGGCATTGATATCTTCAGCGCTTTGCACAGCCTCTAGTGCTTGAGAGACCAGCGCATCCAGGTTTTCCATGTACAGACTCCAGATACAAAATAGGGGAAGAGCTTGAAGGCTCTTCCCCTATTTAAGACGTTTACCACCTGACCCCACGGAAGTGAGGCCGGGTGATTGTCGGGGGTACTTAAGCCAAGGTGGCTTTAGCTTTCTCGACAATCGCAGCAAACACCGCTTTTTCGTTCACTGCCAGATCAGCCAGAACCTTACGGTCGATCTCGATGGACGCTTTTTTCAGGCCAGCGATGAAACGGCTGTAGGACAGACCGTTAACACGAGCACCAGCGTTGATACGAGCGATCCACAGAGCGCGGAACTGACGTTTTTTCTGACGACGGTCACGGTAGGCGTATTGGCCTGCCTTGATTACCGCTTGCTTGGCAACACGGAATACGCGGGAGCGTGCGCCGTAGTAGCCTTTAGCAAGTTTCAGAATTTTTTTGTGACGCTTACGGGCAATGACGCCACGCTTTACACGAGCCATGAGTTACTTCCTCTATTCTTGACTAAAATTAACGAAGGCGCAGCATGCGCTCGACTTTTGCCACGTCAGACGGATGCAGCAAGCTGCTACCGCGCAGTTGACGCTTACGCTTGGTCGACATTTTGGTCAGGATGTGGCTCTTGAAAGCGTGCTTGTGCTTGATACCGTTAGCAGTTTTCAGAAACCGCTTAGCAGCACCACTTTTGGTTTTCATTTTTGGCATGTTCGGATACTCCGCATTCAGTTGATAAACATAATCAGAAGGCCTGCCGTGCCCTGTTGATTACTTCTTCTTTTTCGGGGCGATGACCATTATCAGCTGGCGTCCTTCCATCTTAGGATGCTGTTCGACCGAACCGTACTCGAGCAGGTCACCTTCAACCCGCTTGAGGAGTTCCATCCCCAGCTCCTGGTGGGCCATCTCACGGCCGCGGAATCGCAAGGATACCTTGGCCCTGTCCCCGTCACTCAGGAAACGTACCAGGTTGCGCAGTTTTACCTGGTAATCCCCTTCCTCCGTCCCTGGACGAAACTTGATTTCTTTTACCTGAATCTGCTTCTGGTTTTTCTTCGCTGCTGCAATCTGCTTCTTCTTTTCGAAGATCGATTTGCCGTAGTCCATCACCCGGCAAACCGGTGGGACTGCGTCAGCAGAGATTTCTACCAGATCAAGCTTTGCTTCTTCAGCAATACGAAGCGCTTCATCAATCGAGACGATGCCAATCTGCTCGCCATCAGCGCCAATTAACCGAACCTCGCGTGCCGAGATATTCTCGTTGATCGGGGCTTTCGGTGCAGCTCGTTTATCTTGTCTCATTTCACGCTTAATAATAATTACTCCGAATCTGGGCGACCACGCCGGGAAACCGCTTGCGCGAGAAACTCAGCGAACTGGGCGACGGGCATCGAGCCCAGGTCAGCACCTTCACGAGTACGCACAGCGACAGTCTGCATCTCGACTTCCTTATCTCCGATAACCAAAAGATAGGGAACCTTGAGCAAAGTATGCTCGCGGATTTTAAAGCCGATCTTTTCATTTCTCAAGTCGGACTTGGCACGAAATCCGCTTTCGTTGAGAGTTTTTTCAACCTGAGCGACGAAATCTGCCTGTTTATCAGTGATATTCATGATCACAGCCTGGGTTGGCGCCAGCCACGCAGGGAACGCACCTTCGTAGTGCTCGATCAGAATCCCGACGAAACGCTCGAACGAACCGAGGATCGCACGGTGCAACATCACAGGGTGTTTGCGGCTGTTGTCTTCGGAGACGTATTCGGCGCCAAGACGGACAGGCAGGTTGAAATCGAGCTGCAAGGTACCACACTGCCACACACGACCGAGGCAATCTTTCAGCGAAAACTCGATCTTCGGACCGTAGAACGCACCCTCACCTGGCTGCAGATCGTACGGCAGACCAGCGGAATCAAGGGCTGCAGCCAGTGCCGCTTCGGCGCGATCCCACAATTCGTCGGAACCCACGCGTTTTTCCGGACGAGTGGACAGTTTCATCTCGACATCGGTGAAGCCGAAGTCGCGGTAAACATCCATGGTCAGCTTGATGAACGCTGCGGATTCGGCCTGCATCTGCTCTTCAGTGCAGAAGATGTGGGCGTCATCCTGGGTGAACGCACGCACACGCATGATGCCGTGCAGCGCGCCCGATGGCTCATTACGGTGGCAGGCACCAAATTCGGCCAGACGCATCGGCAGCTCGCGGTAGCTCTTCAGGCCTTGGTTGAACACCTGCACGTGGCACGGGCAGTTCATCGGCTTGATGGCGTAGTCGCGGCTTTCCGACTCGGTGGTGAACATGTTGTCGGCGTAGTTGGCCCAGTGCCCGGATTTCTCCCACAGGCTGCGATCGACCACTTGCGGGGTCTTGATCTCGAGGTAGCCGTTGTCACGCTGCACCTTGCGCATGTACTGCTCGAGCACCTGGTACAGGGTCCAGCCATTCGGGTGCCAGAACACCATGCCCGGCGCTTCTTCCTGGGTGTGAAACAGGCCCAGGCGCTTGCCGATCTTGCGGTGATCGCGTTTTTCCGCTTCTTCGATGCGCTGGATGTAAGCCGCCAGCTGCTTCTTGTCAGCCCAGGCGGTGCCGTAGACACGCTGCAGCTGCTCGTTCTTGGCATCACCGCGCCAGTAGGCACCGGACAACTTGGTCAGCTTGAAGGATTTCAGGAAACGGGTGTTCGGCACGTGCGGACCGCGGCACATGTCGACGTATTCTTCGTGGTAGTACAGACCCATGGCCTGTTCGTTCGGCATGTCCTCGACCAGGCGCAGCTTGTAGTCTTCGCCGCGAGCCTTGAACACTTCGATCACTTCGGCGCGCGGAGTGACTTTCTTGATGACGTCGTAATCTTTATCGATCAGCTGATGCATGCGCTGTTCGATGGCGGCCATGTCGTCCGGAGTAAAAGGACGCTCGAAAGCGATGTCGTAATAGAAGCCTTCATCGATGACCGGACCGATGACCATTTTGGCCGTCGGGTACAGCTGCTTGACTGCATGGCCAACCAGGTGCGCGCAAGAGTGGCGAATGATCTCCAGCCCCTCTTCATCCTTTGGCGTGATGATTTGCAGCGTCGCGTCGCAGTCGATGATGTCACAGGCGTCGACCAGCTTGCCGTTGACCTTGCCGGCCACGGTGGCCTTGGCCAGACCTGCACCAATGGATGCGGCGACCTCAGCTACGGAAACCGGGTGATCGAATGAACGTTGACTGCCGTCGGGAAGAGTAATAGTTGGCATGGCGCCTCCTCTCCTAGTGGTGACCCCTACCAAAGGTCACGTGGGTTGGGATGAGCCAGTACAAGATCCGATCCAGGCCATTCAATGACGAACGCCTGCCTTACAGCGGCAGGAGCCTTGCGGCCAACCGGAAAACCGAACCAGAGTGACTGGGATTCAAATCAGGTTTTTTCGCACGCTGACCGCTGCCGGGGCTGAAGGCCGTCCGGAGCCTGAGAGCGCTTGAGCCGGGCATGCTAGCACAGATGAGCGGCCATCGACGTCATCGAATTGATGTGCCGGTGATTCGCGCATTTTTGCGGTGCAAAGTGAACTTGGGATATACGCTTTGCCTCAAATAAGCTGAGAATCGTCGCCGATATCAAACCAGGAGTTTCAGACATGCGCCTTATCCGACTTTTTGCTTTCGCGGCCCCGCTGGCCCTGCTGCTGCCGCTGAGCGCCAACGCTGCGTGGCCTGCCGGCGTCAAAGCCAAATACATGAGCGACTGCACCAGCGCAGCCAGCAAAAGCGTCAATCCAGCCGAAGCGAACAAGCACTGCGCATGCGGCGCAGATGTTTTGGAGAAGAAATTCACCACTCAAGAAATTTCGCAATTGATGGATCCAAAAACGCCGCCAACTGCCGAACTGGGTCAGCGCGCACTGAAAGAAATCTCGGTTTGCCGAGTGCAGAAATAAGCGCTGACGAATGTTTTTTCGGGCGTCCAGCAGGCCAAAAACCGCCAAAAAGACCCCGAAATCGATAATTTACGCAGGTTTTATAGCTTTTTTTACACCCTCTTCTTTCGGCTGAAAGCCACTGAAACCGGGGCTTGCAGACATTTCAGAGGTTGAAATCGATGCAATATGAAAGCAAACAGCACGTCCGGGGGGCTACCAAAGCGAACATTTCGACTATGATACCCGGGTGTGCCCAGTTGGCCTGAGCAGCACAGTACTACTGAAAATATATGTTTCTTGGAGATACACCATGTCTAATCGCCAAACCGGCACCGTTAAATGGTTCAACGATGAAAAAGGCTTCGGCTTCATCACTCCTCAAGGTGGCGGTGACGACCTGTTCGTACACTTCAAAGCTATCGAATCCGACGGTTTCAAAAGCCTGAAAGAAGGCCAGACCGTCTCTTTCGTGGCTGAGAAAGGCCAAAAGGGTATGCAAGCTGCACAAGTTCGCCCAGAGTAATTTCCCGGCGCACTAAAAAAACCCCGTCCATGTGACGGGGTTTTTTATGCCTGCAGCAAAAGCTTTCTGCGATCAGCCGCAGTTGACGCGGGTGACCACCAGATTGGCGTCTGTATTCAGGTTCAAGCGATCGGAACGATACTCCAGAGTGATCATGTCGGTCGGCTTGAGGAAGCGGGCGTTTTGCGCGCCAGCCTTGACGCGAGCCTGATCGAGCAGTTCCGGCGAAGCTTTTTTACCGATGGCAAATTCCGCTGCCTTTGCTTCACAGCGGCTATGACCGGCATCGGTCGCCACAGGATCCTTTGCCGACTCGCTGGAGGTTGTGCTGCAACCGGCCAACATGGCGACGGCCATAAGTGCACCCAGAGACGCGAACTTCAAAGGCATGAAGCCTCCTTCTTTCAAATGGTTAAGCTGAGATCGTGCGACCGCCAATCCGGCGTTTGGTTTCACAGCGCATGCCATCACCCTGCCCCACGATCCGGAAAAACGCTGAGTCTGCCTGAAGCGCGGGCAGCGCATCCTCAGACAATCGTCACCGAATATTAACGAAGCTCAGTAGACGTCGATGTAATCGAACGGCGGATTCGGCCAGTTATCCTTCAGCGCATTGAAAATCTGCATGACCCAGACTTCATCACTGGCCGCGACGTTGCCGACATAACCCGAGCCCTTGGCCCATGTCTCCAGCCGAAACAGCAAGCCATCAATGTCCTGACCGCCCGTCACACCAGAAGAAATATAAGCAATCCCACCCTTGGTCACACGCAGCTGCGTGTGCGCATCATCACTGGCCGAGGCCAGTAACTGGCGCACAGCCTCAAGTGTCAGGCCGTCGGGGGTGTTCAAATCGATTTGCACAGCACATTCCTTGGTTCAGCCGGAAAAGACCAAGTGTCGCATAGCGTCGCGCTCATGCCTAAGTCGCAGTGCCAAACGCCCGACAAAGTGGTTAACTCGCTCTCAGACATTCCCGACTTTTCGAGCGCACTCATGAGCACCGTAAGCATTACCGCCGACATCAAGGTTCTATGGCCGAAGGGGCACAGTTCGTATAGCCCGGGCAGTCCAGAAGAGCTGGCGCTGATCAGCATCGAGCTGCTGGTCAAGACGATGGGAACCCAAGGCGCACAGACGTTTATCGCCCAGGTGCTGGAGCGCTATCAGCATGAGCACAAGGCCACGCAGGCCGCCGAGAAAGAGTAAAAACCCGCAGGCTGGCACCTGCGGGTCGCAGCCTTACTTCAAGCGCTTGAGACGTTCGGTCAGCAGATCGAAGAAGCCCTGAGCGTCGCCGTTCTCTACCCAGAATGCATTTTTCGGTTGCTTCAGGCCGTCGTACCAGTCGACCACGGTCTGGCCGAAAGTGATGCCCTCACGGCTGTCGATGGCCACGTTCACCGAGCGACCGGTGAACAGCTCAGGCTTGAGCAGGTAAGCGATCACGGTAGCGTCATGCACCGGGCCACCCGGGATGCCGTAGTGCTCCATGTCGCCTTTGATGTACTCGTTGAGGATGTCGCCAACAATCTTGCTCGCATTGTTGTTGAGCGCGGCAATCTGCTTCAGGCGGGCGTCGCTGGTGAGAATCTTGTGGGTCACGTCCAGCGGCAGGTAGGTCAGTTTCACGCCGCTCTTGAGCACCACTTCCGCCGCTTGCGGGTCCGCAAACAGGTTGAATTCAGCTACCGGGGTGATGTTGCCGCCATTGAAGTGCGCACCGCCCATGATCACCACTTCCTTGATGCCGTTGACGATCTCCGGCTCCTGGATCAGCGCCAGCGCGAGGTTGGTCTGTGGGCCGAGCATGGCGATGGTGATGCTGTGCGGCTTGGCATTTTTCAGGGTGTCGATCAGGTAGTTGACCGCATTGCCTTCGGCCAGGCCTTTTTTCGGTTCATGCACAGTGACACCCGACAGGCCTTCCTTGCCATGGATGTTCTCGGCATAGATCGGCGTGCGCATCAGCGGCTTCGGCGCACCGGCATAGACCGGCACGTCCTCGCGCCCTGCCCACTCACGGGCCAGACGTGCGTTGCGCGAAGTCTTGTCGAGGCGCACGTTGCCGGCCACGGTGGTCAATGCACGGATGTTCAGTTCGTCCGGCGAGGCCAGGGCGAACAGCAAGGCGACCACGTCGTCAGCACCGGGATCGGTGTCGATGATCAGGTCGATCTTTTCAGCGGCCTGAGCGCCGGTGGCGGAGATAAAAGACAAAAGCAGCAGACTCCGAAGCAATTGGTGCAGTTTTTGAGCATAGCGGTGCATGGCGCATTCCTTGTGCTGATGAAAATGTAAGGGTCGAAACCCGGTTAGAACGTAACGCCGGCCACCAGCACGATGTTGCAGTACGGCTGACATTCGCCGGTACGAACAATCGCCCGTGCCTGTCGGCTGAGGACCTTGAATTGCTCATGCGTCAGCAGATCGCGCCGACCTAGGGCACCCTCTTCTTGCAACTCATCCAGCGCGCTCAACGCCGTTGGCTGCTTGTCGAGGATCTCATTGGCCAGCACATGGCTTTCCACCTGCATCTCGCTGAGCACGACTTTCAGGGTGCTGACGAAATCCGGAACACCGTGGGTCAGCGCCAGATCGATCAATTCAACACCCGGTGGCACCGGCAGCCCGGCGTCACCGATGACCACCATGTCGCCATGCCCCAGGGAGGCGATCAGCCGCGACAAGGCGACATTGAGTAGAGGTGTCTTTTTCATGCGGGTTTGAACGCCTGTACGTCGGACATGGTTGGAATGGAAGGTTGCGCGCCGGCCCGGGTCACAGACAACGCGGCAGCAATCTGCCCGTAACGGATGGCTTCGGCTTCGGATTTGCCACTGGCCAGCGCTGCCGCAAACCCGCCAACGAAGGTATCCCCCGCCGCCGTGGTATCGACCGCTTTGACTTTCGGTGCTGGGAAATGCTCGAAGCCCTGGCCATTGGCGAACAGCGAGCCTTGCGCACCGAGGGTAATGATGACTTTGCCTGCGCCCATGGCGATCAGGTGGCTGGCCGCGCTTTGTGCGGTGTCCAGCGAATCCACGGGCAACCCGCTCAATGCAGCGGCTTCGCTTTCATTGGGAATCAGGTAGTCGATGGCGGCAAACCAGTCTGCCGGCAGCGGACGGCTGGCCGGCGCCGGGTTGAGGATCACGGTCTTGCCCAGCTCACGTGCACGCTTCAGCGCATGTCCCACCGTTGCATCGGGGATCTCGAGCTGACAAATCACGACGTCGGCGGCCTGCAGCACGGCGTCAAAGCGATCGATCACCGCCGGTGTCATTGCACCGTTGGCACCGGCGACAATCACGATGGCGTTCTGGCTGTTGTCGTCCACGACGATCAGCGCCACGCCACTGGTATCCTCCACGGTGCTCACTGCCTGACAATCGATCTGCTCGGCCAGCAACGCATCGCGCAATTGCACGCCGTAATCATCGTTGCCCACACAGCCAACCATCGCGACCTGCGCACCCAGGCGCGCAGCAGCCACTGCCTGATTGGCGCCCTTGCCGCCAGAGACGGTGGCGAAGGAATGACCGATCAGCGTTTCACCGCCCTTGGGCAGCCGCGGCGCCCGGGTCACCAGATCCATATTCAGGCTGCCTATTACCACTACATTTGCTGGCATACATCGCTACTCGTCAATTCGGTTTCAGCGGTACTCGGTAAACACGCCGGACAGCGGCGCAGTCGATTCGCGCAAGACAATACTCGGGGTCACGATCCGTTGATCGGTGACCAAGCCCGGGGTGGCAATTCTGCGCAGCAACACTTCGGCAGCCATCTCGCCCAACTGCAGGATCGACTGGCCGACCGTGGTCAGCGCCGGGTACACATAACGGCTCATCTGGATATCGTCGAAGCCGATCACGGACAGCTCGCTGGGCACCCGCACATTGCGCTCGGCCGCCGCACGGAGCACACCGATCCCGATCATGTCGTTACCAGCGAAAATCGCACTCGGCGGCTGGCTTTCGAGCAGGATCGCTGCGGCGTTGTAGCCACCGGTGCTGGTGAAGTCGCTTTCCAGCATGCGCTCCGGACGCACCTTGATGCCCGCCTCCTTCAACGCCCGGCAAAAACCGGCCTGACGCATTTGCGCCACGCTGGTGCCCGACGGGCCACCGATGGTGGCGATATCGCGATGCCCCAGCTCCAGCAGATGCCGGGTCGCCAGGTAGGCGCCATATTCATGATCGATGCGCACGAGATCCGCATCCACGCCTTCCAGCCCCCGGTCGACAATGACCATCGGCGTTTTTACACCAGCCAGCCCTTGGGCGAGTCCGGTGTCACCACCGGCGGAAGCAACGATAAGTCCGTCGATGCGTTTTTCCAGCAGCACACGTAAATAGCTGCGCTGTTTTTCCGGGTTGTCGTCAGAGTTGCAGAGGATCACACAGTAGCCGTTACGCTCGCAGTAATCCTCGATGCCCCGGGCCAACTCGGCAAAATACGGGTTAAGGCTGTTGGGCACCAATAAGCCAATGGTCGCAGTGGTCTTGGCTTTCAGCGAGCGCGCTACGGCACTGGGCACGTAGTCGAGGCTTTTGATGGCCGCCTCGACCTTCAGCCGCACTTCCTGGCTGACCGGGCGGGTCTTGTTCACCACATGAGAGACGGTCGTGTAGGAAATCCCCGCGAGCGCCGCCACATCCTTGATTGTTGCCATGACTTAGCCCCGTCGACTGGCGCGCTGACTGCGATAAGTATCGAGCACGACAGCGATGACAATCACCGCGCCGGTGATGATGCGTTTGGTCGGTTCCGTTGCACCGATCTGCGCCAGGCCGGCAGCCAGCACCGAGATGATCAACACACCGAAGAAGGTGCTGATCACCGAACCGCGCCCGCCCATCAGGCTGGTACCGCCGATGACCACGGCCGCGATCACTTGCAGCTCGAGACCGGAGCCGGCATTCGGATCTGCCGCTTCCAGGCGCGAAATCTGGAACAGCGCGGCGATCCCGGCCAGCAGGCCCATCAGGCTGAACACCAGAATCTTGTACGGCTTGGGGTTGATACCGGCCAGCCGCACGGCTTCTTCGTTGGTACCGATACCGATCAGGTAACGACCGAACACCGTACGCGTCAGCACCGCCTGCGCAATGATGATCACCAGCAAGGCAATGATGAACGACGGCGAGATGCCGAAGGCGATCGGGTTCGACAGCCAGGCAAACGAATCACCGATGTAGGCGGTGCGCGAACCGGTCATCTGGTACGCCAGACCGCGTGCCATTTCCAGCACACCCAGCGACACGATGAACGATGGAATTCGCCAGGCCACGGTGATCGACCCGGTGACCGTGCCGGCCAGCGCCGCCACTGCCATGCCGAGCAATGCGGACGGCAATACGCTCCAGCCCCAGCCGAGAATCGCCACGCTGACCGTCGAAGCGGCCAGCGCCAGCACCGAACCAACCGACAGGTCGATGCCGCCGATGATCAGCACGAAGGTCATGCCTACCGCCAGCACCATCAGATCGGGGATCTGGTTGGCCAGGGTACTGAAGGTGTTATAGGACAGAAAGTGGCTGCTCATGACCGAGAACAGCGCCACCATCGCCAACAAGGCACCGGCCAGGCCCAGATAGGTGCCCAGACCGTAGAAATTGCCACTACGTTTGCCGGCAGAAGATGCAGTTTTCATGGGAGTTCCCTAGGCGCCGCTTCATTGAGCAACGCATCACGTTTTTGGTAGCCGGCGAACGCGGCGGCAAGCAAATCATCCTGGGTCCAGCTGTCGCGCTCGAAGGTATCGATCAAACGCCCCGCTGAAAGCACACCGATCCGGTCGCAGATCAGCATCAGCTCACGCAGGTCACTGGACACCACCACCAGCGCCTTGCCCTGACGCGTCAACTCGCCCAGCAAGGCATAGATATCGAACTTGGCACCGACGTCGATGCCGCGAGTCGGCTCATCGAACAACAGCACCGAGCAATCGCGCTCCAGCCAACGCCCGATCACCACTTTCTGCTGATTGCCGCCGGACAGTTCCGACACCAATTGTGTCGGGCTCGAACTGCGAATACGCATGGCGTCGATCTGACGCTGAGCCAGGGAGATTTCGTCGCTGTTATTGACGAACCCGGCCCTGGAAATTTCCGGCATGTTGCCCAAGGCGATGTTGGCGCTGATCGACTGACTGAGCAGCAGGCCTTCGCCCTTGCGGTCTTCGGTAATCAGGGCAATGCCATGATTGACCGCATCAACCGGGGAACGCACGTTGACGACCTGCGCCGGCGAACCCAGAGCGATCGTGCCGCTGTCGGCCAGGTCGGCGCCGAAAATCAGCCGCAGCAACTCAGTGCGCCCGGCTCCGATCAGCCCGGAAATCCCGAAAATCTCGCCGGCACGCACTTCGAAGGAAACATCCCGCACCTTGTCGGAACGGGTCAGGCCTTTGACCGTCAACGCTGGCGCGCCGATTTTGCGGGGGCCCATGTCGATGTGTTCGCCCAGTTCGCGACCGACCATCAAGGTGACCAGTTGCTCACTGTTGTAGTTGGCCATCGGTTCGACGCAGACCAGATTGCCGTCACGCAGCACGGCAATGCGTTGCGCGACTCGGGCCAGCTCTTCGAGGCGGTGGGAGATATAGATGATCGACACGCCACGCGCCTGCAAGCGAGTGATCTGCTCGAAGAGCATTTCCACTTCACGGGCAGTGAGCATCGCCGTCGGCTCATCGAGGATCAGCACATGGCAATCGCCGATCAGGTTGCGCGCGATCTCGACCATCTGCTGATGCCCGATACCCAACTCGCCGACCAGGGTGTCCGGGTCGATGGCATCGAGGCCGACCTGCGCCATGGCTTCGATGGCGGCTTTGCGCAATTGCTTGCGGCTGATCCAGCCACCGTTGCTCGGCAGGTTGTCGAGAAACAGGTTTTCCGCCACCGACAGGGTCGGCAACAGATTGAGCTCTTGCATGACCATGCGCACGCCGAGTTCTTCGGCCTGGGTGCGGCTGCCCGGGCGATAGTCCTTGCCCTGGAACTGCATCTGGCCTGTGGTTGGCGTGACCAGACCACCGATGATCTTGGACAGCGTGCTTTTACCGGCACCATTCTCGCCGGTCAGCGCCAGCACTTCACCGCGCATCAGCGTCAAGTCGATGCCTGTGAGCACCGGCTGCGCATAGGTCTTGCCGATACCGCTGACCGAGAGGACAGCGTTCGGGGCGGAAACTGACATAAAAAACTCTCCATGCGCTCGCCCGGACGGACGAGCGCCGTTGTGTCGCCAGAAGACTTACTTGGTGACCAGCTCGACCGGCGTTTCGATCACGCCATTGGCACCACTGTCGACTTTCTCGCCCTTGATGATCTTCAGCGCGGTCTCGATGCCGAACACCGCTTGTTTGGCGGCATATTGGTCGGCAGTCGCCAGGACGCGGCCGTCCTTCAACATCGGCTTGATGGCGTTGATGTTGTCGTAGCCAACCACTTTGACCTGCCCCGCCTTGCCGGCAGCACGCACGGCAGAAACGGCGCCGACGGCCATGCTGTCGTTACCGGCCAGCAATGCTTTTACATCCGGGTATTCGCTGAGAATCGACGCGGCAACCTTGTTGCCCTTGTCAATCTCCCAATCACCGGATTGCAGCGAGACGACCTTGATCTGCGCCGCGTCCATCGCATCCTTGAAGCCGGCGGTGCGCTGCTGGGCGTTGGTGGTGGTGGATACGCCTTCGATGATGCCGACTTCGTCACCGGCCTTCAGTTGCTTGGCCAGGTATTCGCCGACCAGGCGTGCGCCCTTGCGGTTGTCCGGGCCAACGAATGGCACGCTGATACCTTTGCTTTTGACGACTGCCGGATCGAGCTGGTTGTCGATGTTGATCACGGTGATACCGGCGTCGACGGCTTTCTTGATCACCGGCACCATGGCCTTGGAGTCGGAAGGCGCGATGACCAGCGCATTGACCTTCGCCAGAATCATCTGCTCGACGATGCGGGTCTGGCCTGCGGTATCGGTCTCGTCCTTGATGCCGTTGGAGATCAGGTCGAAATCGGCGGAGTGTTCTTTCTGGTAGGCCTTGGCGCCGTCTTCCATGGTCAGGAAGAATTCGTTGGCCAGAGACTTCATGACCAGCGCGACTTTAGGTTTTTCAGGGGACTCGGCGAACGCCGAAGAGACAGGTAGTGCAGCGGCTGTGGCAGCCAGCATAGCGACAGCAAGAAGACGTCCAGCAAATGGCAGCTTCATGGGTTCACTCCGATCTTATGATTATTGTGAGCAACGCTTGCGCTGGCGTAAGCTTGATCGCTTTCTTCCGGGCATTGATACCTCGGGAAAGCCGCGCAAACGTTTGCGTAGATCGAACTATGCGAATCCCGCCGACATTTGTCAACAATCAGAAATCGTCACTTACTGCAGGGCGAATCATCTGATTCGCCCCCACTGCTTATGCCGTGGTGCTGACCAGGTTGCCGCTGGTGGAGTCCTTGGACATTTCCTTGACCAACGCTGCCGCGACTTCCATCAATGCGCCGCTGGTTTGCGCGATTTGCCCCTGAACGGACATGACCGCCTGCGACTTGGCCTCGGGCGTCGGATAACTCGCAGCCTGAGCCGCAGCCAGTTGCTGTTGCTGCTCCTGCAGTTGCTTCTGCAACTCCTGCATGCGCTTGAGCAACATTTTCACGGTGATGCTTAGACTATCGCCGCTGTCGGCGCTATCAGCATTGTTGGCTTCTTGCGCAGGACCACCGGTTCTGACCTGGTTGCTTTGCTCTTTTTCGACGCCCAGCGCCTCGTCGGAGGCATCCGCTTCCGCCTTGTTCATTGCATTGATCGTCGCTGCGGTTTTGCCGCCGATGGTGACGGTACCGGGATTGGCAATGCCGATCGTCAGTGACATGTGAACTCCCTAGATTTTTCAGTTTCCTTGAACACCCATCGGCCCGTAGATCGGTTTCTTTAGCAGATAGCCTGTAATCGACAACCCCATTTGCTCGACAGCGCTCGTAGTCCTTTTCGGAGAGCCGAACACGAAAGCCTCCTTTGTTCGGAAACCCGGATAAACGACTCACACCTGAATTTTCCCAATCAAAAAATATTGATTTAAATCAACAGGTTAAACATTTATCTCTCGCAAAGTACGGCTGGTACAGATCCTGCTCCCTAGCCTGCACCCCGAGCATTCAGATCGGCACGGGGCGCATCTAGATGAACCTGCATCAGCACCGTCTCACTACTAGAGAGAAAAATAATGAAATCTGCTTTCAACACCTTGGTTCCGGGCGCTTTGGCCCTCCTCCTGCTCCTGCCAACCGCCCTTCAAGCAAAAGAAGTCGAAACCCAGACCAAACTCGCCAACGTCGTGGTACTCGCCACGGGCGGTACCATTGCCGGTGCCGGCGCCAGCGCAGCCAACAGCGCCACTTATCAAGCGGCCAAGGTCGGCATTGAACAACTGATCGCCGGTATCCCCGAGCTGAACAAACTGGCGAACGTGCGTGGCGAACAGGTCATGCAGATCGCCTCGGAAAGCATCACCAACGACAACCTGCTGCAAATGGGCCGTCGCGTATCCGAACTGGCCGACAGCAAAGACGTCGATGGCATCGTCATCACCCACGGCACCGACACCCTGGAAGAAACCGCCTACTTCCTGAACCTGGTCGAGAAGACCGACAAGCCGATCATCGTCGTCGGCTCCATGCGCCCCGGCACCGCCATGTCAGCTGACGGCATGCTCAACCTGTACAACGCCGTTGCCGTCGCTAGCAGCAAGGATGCGCGCGGCAAAGGCGTACTGGTGACCATGAACGATGAAATCCAGTCCGGCCGCGACGTCAGCAAGATGATCAACATCAAGACCGAGGCGTTCAAAAGCCCTTGGGGTCCGCTGGGCATGGTGGTTGAAGGCAAATCCTACTGGTTCCGCCTGCCCGCCAAGCGTCACACCATGGATTCGGAATTCGACATCAAGAACATCAAGAGCCTGCCTGACGTAGAAATCGCCTACTCCTACGGCAACGTCGACGACACCGCTTACAAGGCACTGGCCCAAGCCGGCGCCAAAGCCATCATCCACGCCGGTACCGGCAATGGCTCGGTGTCTTCGCGCGTTGTGCCATCCCTGCAGGCCCTGCGTAAAGACGGCGTGCAGATCATCCGCTCGTCCCACGTCAACGCCGGCGGTTTCGTCCTGCGTAACGCTGAACAGCCTGACGACAAGTACGACTGGGTTGTCGCTCACGACCTGAACCCGCAAAAAGCCCGCATCCTGGCCATGGTCGCCCTGACCAAAACCAACGACAGCAAAGAGCTGCAACGGATGTTCTGGGAATACTGACTGCCCCTCGCCTGACCCTTTCCGGGTCGGGCAACTTGCTCACCACTCGCCGCATGGCGAGTGGTGTCAGCACCTACGTTCTACGCGACAATTTCGCACAAAATAATCGACCCGACTTACACCAAAACCGGAAAAGCGCTGTCAGAGGATTTTCTTGAATTTTAAGCAGTTGCGAAAATGCCTACAGTTAAATACTGTATGCACGTACAGCTTAATAAGGATAACCTCGTGGCCACCTCTCCTGATGCTCCTGACGCTTACGAACGCATGGGTATGCGCGTTCAGAAAATCATCAATTCTCCCACCGCACAAAAAGCCAAAGCCGCATTGATCTTCCGTTTGCCGGACGAGCCGATGGATGCCTGGGAGCAACTGCTCGAGGAAATCGACGAGAACGACAACGTCACACTCGCCTATCGCGACGATGGTGGCGTGCAGATTTTTTGGGTTGTGCCGAAGGAAGATTGATTCAATGAGTGTCCGCTGTTTTGCTCTGTTGTTGCTGTTCATTGCTTTTGGTGCCCAAGCCGGCGCGCCCCGCACGTTTTCCGAAGCCAAGAAGGTCGCCTGGAAACTGTACGCGCCACAGTCCACCGAGTTTTATTGCGGGTGCAAGTACACCGGCAACAAGGTGGACCTGAAGGCCTGCGGTTATGTGCCGCGTAAAAACGCCAAGCGCGCTTCGCGCATCGAGTGGGAGCACATCGTGCCGGCGTGGGAGTTCGGCCATCAGCGTCAATGCTGGCAGTCGGGCGGGCGCAAGAACTGCACTCGCTATGACCCGAGCTATCAGAAAGCCGAAGCCGATCTGCACAACCTCGTGCCGAGCATTGGCGAGGTCAATGGTGATCGCAGCAACTTCAGTTATGGCTGGCTGCCGGTGCAATCCGGCCAGTACGGATCCTGCCTGACCCAGGTCGATTTCAAGGCCAAGAAGGTCATGCCCCGGCCGTCGATTCGCGGCATGATCGCGCGCACCTATTTCTACATGAGCAAGCAATACGGCTTGCGCCTGTCGAAACAGGATCGCCAGCTGTATGAGGCGTGGGACAAGACGTACCCGGTGCAAGACTGGGAGCGCCAGCGCAACCAGAGCGTGGCGTGCGTGATGGGACGCGGCAACGAATTTGTCGGCCCGGTGAACCTGAAAGCCTGCGGCTGATCCTGCAGCCCAAAAGAAAAGGCCTCGAACGTAAAGTTCGAGGCCTTTTTTTTGCGCCTAGCTGCCCGCCTTGTTGTAGCGCCAGTACCCCATCAGGCTGAGCGACTCGTGCGGGATACCGCACGCCTTGATCAGGTGCTTGCGCAGTCGCATGACCGCGGCGCTTTCTCCGGCTATCCAGCCATAGAATCCTTCAGGGGCGGTATTGGCGATCTCCCAAAGAATGTCTTTGTCGATATCGACCTCAGCCAGTTCCGCAGCCTGAGCGACTGATGGCTCATCGGCCGGCGAGAAGGCCTGCTGCACCGCCTGCACCATCAGCGTTCCAGCCACTGTTGCAGGCGCCTGATCACGAACCAGCCACTGCACCGACAACCCGGGCCAGTCTGGCACCGAAAGCGTGTCTGCCGCGCTGTCGACTTCAAAATACGCCTGAGTCTGGGGTGGTTCGGCCGTGGCGGCCAACGCTTCGAGAATGCCTATGGCCGCCGGCAAAGCCGTGGCATCGGCCACCAGCAACACCTGCTTGAGCACCTGCGGCGGTTTCCATTCGAAGCCGCCGGCGTCCTGCGCGGAAAAACCGCAGTCGGGAGCAAGTATTTGCATCGAGGCACCCGGCTGCGCGTGCAGCGCCCAGCGCGAGGCGGGACCGGTCTCGCCGTGCAGGACAAAATCAATATCGACCTCGCCTTGCTCGGCGCGCAGATGACGAATGGTGTAAGTACGCATGGCCGGTCGACGACTTGCAAGCATCGAGCGAAAACGCGCGTACCACCCCTCCTCCTGCGCGAGCCTTGCGGGAGATCCATCTTCAGCAGGGAAAAACAGTTTGACGCGCTGGTCCGGCGCCCAAGTTGTCATGTCACTGATCGAAGGGTCGGCGAGCGTGATCCGCATCATGTGCGGGCTTACCAGGGTCTTGCGGTGCAGAACCGCATTGAAGAGTTTGTAGGGAGCAGTGGAAGCCATGCGGAGCGCCTGCAGAAATCGTGATTGACTCGTATAAGACGAGTTATCTGCGATGTCCTTTAAGCCGCTCCGCCGAATACGTTGTTTATGGCGCGAGCGGATGCTCCACGAGCACCGATTCGACATTCTGTTTCTTGGCCTTCACCAGCGCCGCATCCACTTGCACCTTGCGCGCTTCAGCCTCGGCCTGGGAGTTGAACGGACCAATCAGAATCCGCGTCTTGCCGCTGCTGTCCTTGATCACGGTCGGCACGAAAGCATGCTCGATCAACCAGCCACTCAGATCACTCACAGCCTGGGGCGTTTCGCCGCGTACTTCGAGGTCCCATTGCGGGGCGGAAGCTGCCGCAGGTGCTGCCGCGACTGCCGTTTTCGGCTTCGGTACGTCTACACTCTTGCCTTCACCACATCCTGCCAATGCCAGTGCCGCGACCATCCAGACCAATTTGCGCACAACGCTTTCCTCGAAAATCTCAAAGCGGCGATCTTATCATTCATAAATACTTCGCGAGGCCCGCAAAATGGGCACAAAACAACGAGATTGATGATTGCAGCCTCTGTATAGTTACGCCCTGGGAATTAATGCCGCATCTGCGCGTCAGAAAGAGGCACCCAAACCGTGAGACTTCGCACTAATCTATACGTACCACCGACCTCTGCACTGTCTGAATCAGGTGCCCTACAAAGCAATCAAGGAGAAGACCATGCTGATACTCACCCGCAAAGTCGGTGAAAGCATAAATATTGGTGATGACATTACGATCACCATCCTCGGCGTAAGCGGTCAGCAAGTTCGCATCGGCATCAACGCCCCGAAAAACGTTGCCGTACACCGTGAAGAAATCTATCAGCGCATCCAGGCTGGCCTGACCGCCCCGGACAAGCCACAAACACCCTGAGTCACCTCGCACTCAGTAGCCAGTTCGTTTGCCCTGCGTAATGACTGGCTAAAGATTCACGCGCCGTACTGCCATCCGCTCCCCAGTCCACTGGGCACGGCGCCTGACACAATCCCCCTCCGCTTCATTCTCTCCCTCCCCTCTCTTGCAACGCGATACTACCTGCGACTGCCAAGCCTGGCTGTCAGACATTTCCGAGAGGACACAGGGAATTGCTCCCTGTTAACCGAACGTCACGCCTCGGGCCATGCCGCTGGCCGCAATCACCATCAGCATCAACAGCAGCGCTTCGACATGGCTGATCCGCGCAAACAGCTTTGCATGTCCAGTATCGATCGCCTTACCCCGTGCAGACGCGATCCGCCATTTGATCAGGGTGATCATCGGCGCCAGCTCCAAGAGCAGAATCAGCACGAACAACGTCATCTTCAAATGGAACAGGGGTTGGTGCAGATAGTAGTCAGTGCCCTTTTCAAACCCGCCGAAGGCGCGCATGCCGCCGGTCACCAGCAGAATCAGCGCTGCAATCCCCCACAGATTATCGGCAAGCAAAACCCGCCTGACATCACCGGATCCAGTAGCCAGACGACTGAACGCCGTGCCACGGGTCAGCACAGCCCAGAACCCCAAGGCAAAAGCCAATAGATGGATAGCGGCAAGAAACCAGTGAACCAGCATCGACGAACTCCTTTGACAAAGCCCTGAAAAACGCCAATCAGTAGTAGTCGAAAAAACCCGATTGCGCCCGCACACCATCGTGGGACTGGAAAGCTTCGAGCAGGAAGAAAAGAGAGAAAAAGCGGGTTTCGCCAAATCGCAGGCAAAAAAAATCCCAAGCAGCTGATGGAAGCTTGGGATTTAAAAATGCATAAACCGTGGTGGTGAACGCAGGGCGGATGTTACTGAAGTTCACGACCAGCAACAAGATTTTTTTGATAACCGGTCGGTTCAAAATACCGGTAACCCCTTAAATATCCACACTTTTTCAACGGATCCAAAAATAAACAGAACTTCATATGAACGGATCGTGTTATTTCGAAACACGCTAAGCGCTCAAGGTAACTAAAGATGTGGAGGTATCGAGGGGAGTGCCTGGGGCAGGCTTTGGCAAATCGCAGACAACAAAAAAGGGCCCACCTTTCGGTGAGCCCTTCTAGACCGCCCAGCAGAGCGGATTTTGTTTGGTAGGCGCGATTGGACTCGAACCAACGACCCCCACCATGTCAAGGTGGTGCTCTAACCAACTGAGCTACGTGCCTGCTGTGAGGCGGCATTCTACGGAATTCCGAAGGGGTGTCAACACCTTTTTTTCACCTAACCCTATGAATATGCAAAATATTTAATTTCGGGCCGTTGAAGAAGATTTTTCCGGTGGCTGGCGGAGGTTTTTCAACTCGGGTAGGATCGGCTCACTCGTAAAATATATTAAACAGAGGCTGCAGGATGGCGAACACCCCTTACCCAGAGTCTTATTACGCTGCGTCGGCCAATGCCGTACCGCCACGTCCGACCTTGCAGGATGACGTGGAGACGGATGTCTGTGTGATCGGCGCCGGGTACACCGGGCTGTCCTCGGCGCTGTTCCTGCTGGAGAACGGCTTTCGCGTGACCGTGCTGGAAGCGGCCAAGGTCGGTTTCGGCGCGTCGGGGCGCAACGGCGGGCAGATCGTCAACAGCTATAGCCGGGACATTGACGTCATCGAGCGCAGCGTTGGCCCCAAGCAGGCGCAACTGCTCGGGCAGATGGCCTTCGAAGGGGGCCGGATCATTCGTGAGCGCGTTGCCAAGTACAACATCCAGTGCGACCTGAAGGACGGCGGCGTGTTCGCCGCGCTGACCGCCAAGCAGATGGGCCACCTGGAATCGCAGAAGCGTCTGTGGGAACGCTTCGGCCATACGCAACTGGAACTGCTCGACGAACGCCGCATCCGCGAGGTGGTTGCCTGCGATCAGTACGTCGGCGGCATGCTCGACATGAGCGGCGGGCACATCCATCCGCTGAACCTGGCGCTGGGTGAGGCCGCCGCCGTCGAATCCCTCGGCGGTACGATCTATGAGCAATCTCCCGCCGTACGCATCGAGCGCGGTGCCAACCCGGTGGTGCACACGCCGCAAGGCAAGGTCAGGGCCAAATTCATCATCGTTGCCGGCAACGCTTACCTCGGTAATCTGGTACCGGAACTGGCGGCCAAATCCATGCCCTGCGGCACCCAGGTGATCACCACCGAACCGCTGGGCGATGAACTGGCGAAATCCCTGCTGCCACAGGATTACTGCGTCGAAGACTGCAACTACCTGCTCGACTACTACCGCCTCACGGGCGACAAGCGCCTGATCTTCGGCGGCGGCGTGGTGTATGGCGCACGGGATCCGGCGAACATCGAAGCGATCATCCGCCCGAAAATGCTCAAGGCCTTCCCGCAACTGAAAAACGTGAAGATCGACTACGCCTGGACCGGCAACTTCCTGCTGACCCTGTCGCGCCTGCCGCAGGTCGGGCGTCTGGGCGACAACATTTATTATTCGCAGGGCTGCAGCGGCCACGGCGTGACCTACACGCATTTGGCAGGCAAGGTGCTGGCGGAGGCGTTGCGCGGCCAGGCTGAGCGCTTTGATGCGTTTGCCGACCTGCCGCACTATCCGTTCCCCGGCGGGCAGTTGCTGCGTACGCCATTTGCTGCGTTGGGCGCCTGGTATTACGGCTTGCGCGACAAATTCGGGATGTAAAAAAGGGCCGCTGAACAGCGGCCCTTTTTATTCAACACTGAACGGTTTCAGAGCTGATCCCGAGCAATCCCGCTACGGATGCGCAGGATATCCGCCAGCACCGCCAGCGCGATTTCCGCTGGCGTCTTGCTGCCGAGGTTAAGACCGATCGGCGCATGAATCCGCGCCAGCTCAGCCTCATCCAGCCCACCAATGCGACGCAAGCGCTCGAAGCGTTTCTGCGAGGTCTGCTGCGAGCCCATCACGCCAATGTAGAACGCCTCGGTGTGCACCGCTTCCATCATCGCCAAGTCATCGATACGTGGATCGTGGGTCAGCGCCACCACCGCGGTATCGCGGTGACAGCCGCCATCGGCAATGAACACCGACGGCAGTTGCCGACGAATCTCCACGCCATTGAGCACCACACCTTCGAGCACTTCATCGCGCGGATCGCAGAGAATCACTTCGAAGCCGAGACCCACCGCGAACTCGGCACACGCCTGCGCCACGCTGGAATACCCCGCCAGTAGCAAACGCTGAGCGGCACCTACGCGAATCCGCACCCGATCAATCTCGCGCTCGATGCGCGCGCCCTGCTCGCGATCAGCGAACAGACTGCGCGCGCCATTGGTCAGATCGACTTCGCGAATCAAGCGGCGCTGACCGAGCAGCGCCGACTCAAGCTCACGCAGATGCGCCTGCACCTCGCAGTCGGCGTCAAATTTCTCTACCAGTACATCGAGAATGCCGCCACAGGGCAGGCTGACCCGCGAGCGCGGATCATCACCTTCGCCGTAACGCACCACGTTGACCGCATCGAGAAACGCACCTTCCGCCACGCGCTCGAGGAAGTCTTCCTCGACGCAGCCACCGGACAGTGACCCGATCCACTGTCCGCCAGCGTTCACTGCCAGCAGTGAACCCGGCGCACGCGGCGCCGAGCCGTAGGTGGTCAGCACCGTGCAGAGCCAGATGCGCTGCCCCGCCACCGACCACTCCAGCGCCCGCCGCACCACTTGCAGATCGAGATGCTGCATGTCAGTGCGCCTTGTGCTCGACAGCCGGAACTTCCGCTTGCAGCCTCTGCACGTCGCTGACCGCCAGCTCTGCCGATTGACCGCCCCAGCCTTGACGCAGGTAGTTCAGCAGATCAGTCAGTTGCTCGGCACTGAGTTTGTCGGCGAAACCCGGCATCGGCTGCATGTGCTCGAACCCGGCGAATTTCTGCTCGCCGATACCGTCCTCGATCACCCGCACCAGGTTGCGCGGATCTTCCAGGCGCAGCGTGGTATTGCCACGCATGGCCACGGCGATGTGCGGCTTGCCTTCACCACCGGCAGCATGGCAGCCGGCGCAGACGTTCAAATATTCCTGACGGCCGCGTTGCGCGCTCGGGCTGAGCTTGTCCACGGGCACTTCAACGAGCGCTTTGGCTGCAGGCGGCTTGTCGCCGAGCAGGAACGTCGCCATCGCTGCCAGATCCTGATCGCTCAGCCCCTGGGTGCTGTTGTGGAACACCGGGAACATCTCGTTGAACATCGTGCCCTGGGCACTCATGCCGTGTTTGAGGAATGTGCTCAGGTCCTGCTGATTCCAGCCGCGCGCCGCGAGATCGGTGGCGAGCAGGCTCGGCGCCAGATAACCGTTGAGGACGCCGCCAGTCAGGCGCTTGTCCAACTGCATCGCGCCCGGCAGGCCGCGTGGCGTATGGCATTCGCCGCAGTGACCGAGCACCTCGACCATGTACTGGCCGCGCTTCCAGGCCTCGCTCTGACCTTCTCCAGGCTCGAGCTTCAAGGCCTTGCCGTACAGCATGTTCCAGCCCATCAGGCCCAGACGCACGTTGAACGGAAAGCTCAGGCTGGTGACCGGCGCGGCGCGCTCGATCGGTTCGATGGTTTTCAGGTACGCGTGGATCGCGTCCGAATCTGCCCGCGGCACCAAGTGATACGAGGTGTACGGCATCGCCGGGTACAGATTCGCCCCGTCGCGGCGCTTGCCTTCGGTCAGCGCCGCGAAGAATTCGTCATCGCTGTACAGGCCGATACCGTGCTCTTTGCTCGGCGTGATGTTGGTGCCGTAGATCGTGCCAAACGGCGAGACGATCGGCAGCCCGCCGGCAAACGGCGCGCCGCCCGGCGCGGTGTGGCACGCCATGCAGTCGGCCGCGCGGGCGAGGTATTCGCCGCGCTTGACCTGATCGTCCGCATGGGCAAACAACACCGGCGCAGCCAGCCCGACCGCCAGGGTCAGGCGGGTCAGTAGATGCTTCATGCTCAACCCTCCTTGACCAGGCCGAGATCGGTCAGCACGTTGCGGGTGGCGTTGTAGTAACGCACGTACCCGGTGCAACGGCAGACGTGATGGCCGAGGCTGTCCTCGATGACCTGTTCCAGCTTGCTCTTGGCGATCGGCTGGCGCTGCAGCTTCTCCACCAGCACCGTCGCGGCGTTGACGAAGCCCGGTGCGCAGTAGCTGCACTGGAAGGCGAATTCGTCGACGAAGCGTTGCTGGATCGGGTTCAGCTCAGTGACCTGACCTTGCTCGTCGCGCTTGGCCTGAGCTTCGATGGTGCGCACTGTCTTGCCTTCGAAGTAATGGGCGCCGGTGATGCAGGTGCGCACTTCTTCGCTGGTACCGTCCGGGTTGTCGACGATCACCACGCAGGCGTGGCAAATGCCCTGGCCGCAGCCCAGGCGCGAACCGGTGAGGTTCTTGTATTCGTGCAGGTAGTCGATCATCGGCAGGTCATCAGGGATGTCCACCGGGCCGACGGATTGACCATTGAGGGTCAGTTGAAGCGGACGGTTAGCCATTGAGGGCCTCCTTGATGCGCGCAGCAGTGATTGGCAGATCGCGAACACGTTTACCGATGGCGTGCGCCACGGCGTTACCGATGGCACCGACCACCGGGATCATCACCACTTCGGCGATGCCTTTGGACGGATCGCTAGGTGACAGCGGCGGCAGAATCTCCGCAGTCTGCTTCCACACCGCCACGTGGCGGGCCATCGGCAGGCGATAACGGTTGAAGTTCCAGTCCCCTTCCCCCGGCCCACCTTCGTACAGCGGCATCTCTTCCATCAAGGCGTGGCCGATGCCCATGGCGATACCGCCTTCGAGCTGGCCCTTGACCAGTTCTTCGACCAGCACCCGACCGCACTCGACCCACGAATGGTGGTTGAGCACTTCGACTTCGGCCGAGCCCTTGTTGACCTTCAGCTCCACCAGCGTCGCCACCGGGCTGTAGTAAGTCACCGCGGCGTTGTTCAACTGAACCACCGGGTAATTGATGTTCTGGCGATCCAGCAGATGGAAACCTGCGGTGCTCATCAGTGCTTTTTTCGCCTTCGGTGCGCCATCGCCATACTTCACCGCCAGACCGTCGAGTGGCAGACGCTCGCGCACGCCGTCGATGCTGTATTCAGCCTCGGCCCAGCTCCAGCGGTTGAACGCGTGAACGGTGGCGCCGGTCACCAGACCACGCTCGTGAGCGTGCTTGGCGAGCTCTTCGAAGCTCAACGGCTGCATGCCGTTGGCGGTGAGTTTGCCGTCGACCCAATGCGCATCTTCGCGACGCACGACGTAAGGGTTGGCTTGACCGCCATAAGGGCCCTGACGCCAGATTTCCATGGCCGCCGGCCACAAACCGTTGTTGAACAGCACGCGTGCTGCTTCACGGGTGGCGTGACTGAAGTAGTAAGCCGAGTTGGTCGCCGACGATGCCGAGGCCAGCTTGCCAACCCAACGCGGGTTACGCAGCAGGTTGTCCTGCTCGGCCTGGCTCATGATGTATGGGTTGCCGCTGGTGATCAGCTGCATTTCCTTCCACTCGGTTTCGCCGGTCTTGACGTCATGCGCCGGGCTGCCGAGGAAATCGGCCACGACCAGCGCTTGCGAAGTGGACATGCCGGTGCCGATTTCGATACCGATGTGGCGCAGGGAAATGCGACCTTCAGCAGTGAATTCGATGCTGGCCATCGGAGCTTCGGAGCCGGTGCCGAAGTCTTTCTGGCAGATGGCAAAACCGACGCCATACCAGTTGTCCGGGTCGGCGGCCTCGCGCTGTTGCTTGATCGCGTCGCGGTTTTTCCAGACTTCGTGCACCGAGGCCTTGTCGAGAATTTCGTGCAGGCGCAAGGCACCGGCCGGAATCGCACCCTGGGTATTTTTCATACCGGAGCGCAGGGCGTTCTTGCGACGCAGGTCGATCGCGTCGACACCCAGGCGATTGGCGATTTCGTCGACCATCATTTCGGTCGAGGCCATGCTTTGCAGGGTGCCGTAGCCGCGCATCGAGCCCGCTTCAACAGCACGCGAGTGGTAAGCGGTGACCTGCAGATCGTTCTGCGGCATGTAATAGATCGACTGTGCCGCCGTAGCGCCCACCGCCGCCACCGACGGGCTGTAGTTGATCCGGCCACCGCCATCGACGCTCATTTCTGCGCGGAAAATCTTGAAGCTGTAGTCGTTCTTGTCCACCGCCAACTGGTAGCGGATGTCGAACGGGTGGCGCTTGATACCGCTCTGGAACTGCTCGTAGCGGTCGTTGGCCAGACGGATCGGCACACCCGCGCCATACAGCGCCGCAAGGGCAGCGTAGTAGACGAAGATGTTGTGGTCTTTGGAACCGTAACCCACGGTGTAACCCGGGTGCATGTTCAGGTTGGCCAGGCCGAAACGCGACGGCGCGATCATTTTCGCGGTCTCGGTCGCCGCTTCCAGCGGGCACTGGGTGGCAACCACGAAGTGCAGGGTCTTGGTGCTCGGGTCGTACCAGCCATTGCCGTTGTCCGGCTCCATCGCGGCCGGCTCGATCGACGGGGTCTTGTAACGCTCGTCGAACACCAGCCAGTTGTCCGGCGGCGTGTCGATCTGCTGCTTCATGCGGTCGGCGTAGAACAGGCCGCGCTCGGTCAGGTTACCGTGCAGGTTCGGCTGGGAATTCCACACCGGGCGACGGTTCTTCAGCATCGGGAACAGAATCGAATCCTTGAGGCTGGCGAATTCGTCTTCGTCAGCCGAGGTCGGGCCACCCACGCGCACGTAGCGGAAGCTGCCATACGGGTCGCCTTCGTAGTACGGAACTTGCGCACCGTAACGAATCGCCTTGTCATTGAATTTGAGTTTGCTCTTGGCCTGACGGAAACGCTCGAAATCGTTCCAGATCAGGATCGCTACCGGGTGACCGATGAACATCGGCACTTTGCCTTCGGGCAGCAATGGATCGGGCGCGTGCTCTTCAGGAAACACGATACCGTCCTTGTCCAGGTCGGCCGCCGTGACAATGCGGTCAGGCTGCAAGTCTGCGCCGAGCCACGACAGGTCATAGCCGTCGTAGATACGGTCGGCCTTGATGGTTTTGAGCAGCATCGCGTGGCCCTGTTGCTCAGGCCAGCCCGGCATGTCCTTGGAGCGAATGTCGCGGGCAAAGACCTTGCTGCCGCAGACCTTGGACAATGCGTCGTTACGTTGACGCGCCTTGCCGTTGTTGCCGAGCCACTTCTCGGACGGCACGGTCACGCTGTTTTCCATCAAGGCAGCCAGCGCCTGACTGCTGAGCGGCGCGAGCGTCACGCTCACACCCGCCACCAGCCCGCCCTGGAGGAACGAGCGCCGGGATATATCACGGTTGGACATGGATCATCCTCTGGGCGGTTATGTGTCCGCCCTTCTGGTTATCTACTGGGAATCTCGAGTCTTGCAGAAGCCCTTCTTGGCTAAACAAAGGGCGTGTTGACAGTGCAAAGCTGACCGAAAGGTTAACTTTAAAGGTTTCTGGGCTCGCAGCAAACAACCAGTTACAAAAATTTGACTAAAGAATCAAAAAATCAATGCGGCGTGGCACCGCAGCAGGTGGGTAGACACTTGTAGGAGTGAGCCTGCTCGCGATAGCGGAGTGTCAGTCACCAAGTGCAGGGCTGAACTGACCCTATCGCGAGCAGGCTCACTCCCACAGGGATTTGTGTTGGTCTAGGGATTGGGGCAGGAAGGAAAAGAGGAAACGCCAAATTTCAGACACAAAAAACCCCGGTCTTTCGACCAGGGTCTTTGCTATCGATTCCGAAACAACCAGCGGTTGCTTTCGGTGTTTCAAGGCGTTCAGTGGTCCTTGAAACAGATATGGCGCAGCGGACGGGACTCGAACCCGCGACCCCCGGCGTGACAGGCCGGTATTCTAACCGACTGAACTACCGCTGCGTATCGCTTTGAGCTTGCGCTCAAGTAACTCGTTTTGACTGCAAGCTTCGGTGCTTGACAATCGCGAACCAGACATTGACTGACTCGTAAAATATGGCGCAGCGGACGGGACTCGAACCCGCGACCCCCGGCGTGACAGGCCGGTATTCTAACCGACTGAACTACCGCTGCGCGTCGGTGGAGGCACTTTCAGCCTACCTCTTGCTTTCGCAAGTTTCTCGGGGAGTGGTGGGTGATGACGGGATCGAACCGCCGACATTCTGCTTGTAAGGCAGACGCTCTCCCAGCTGAGCTAATCACCCGTTTGCATCTCCGAGGCCGCGAAATTTACGCAGGTAGCGAACCTAAGTCAATAGCAGGATTGAAGTTTTTCTGAAAAAGACAAAATTGAGTCAATCCCGAACACCCCATCAACCCTCAGACCGCTATCGCGAGCTGGCTCCCTCCCACAGAGATCGCGGCTTCGCTCGTTACTCGGTGTAAATCATCTTCTTGGTCATACCACCATCCACGACGAACTCCTGCCCGGTGACAAACCCGGCATTGCGCGACAACAGCCACGCCACCATCGCCGCCACATCCTCGACCGTCCCTACCCTGCCCGCCGGATGCTGGGCATGATCGGCATCGGCCAGAGGCTCGGCACGTCGTGCCGACGGATCCCGCGCATCGATCCAGCCCGGACTGACCGCATTGACGCGGATCTCCGGCCCAAGGCTGATTGCCAGTGCATGCGTGAGCGCCAACAAGCCGCCCTTGCTCGCCGCATACGCCTCGGTATCCGGCTCGGACTGTGCCGCGCGGGTCGACGCCAGATTGACGATCGAGCCATTGTGCGCCCGCAGATACGGCGCGCAATGCTTGGCCAGCAGCATCGGCCCGCTGAGATTCACCGCCAGCACCCGATTCCAGTACGCCAGATCGAGGCTTTCCAGGGTGATGTTGTGCGGATCGGCCACTGCCGCGTTGCACACCAGCGCATCCAGGCGACCAAACTGCCCAAGCACTTCGGCGACGCCAAGCGCGACCTGGTTCTCATCCGCCACGTCCATGGCGATGAACCAGGCACTTTCGCCCAGCACCTTCGCCACTTTTGAACCGCGCACACGATCCAGGTCGGTCAGCACCACTTGCCAGCCCTCGCTGATCAGCCAGGCAGCAATGCCCAGACCGATGCCGCGTGCGGCACCGGTGAC
This sequence comes from Pseudomonas sp. 86_A, assembly GCF_017491705.1. Classification (NCBI taxonomy): domain Bacteria; kingdom Pseudomonadati; phylum Pseudomonadota; class Gammaproteobacteria; order Pseudomonadales; family Pseudomonadaceae; genus Pseudomonas; species Pseudomonas sp. 86_A. The sequence goes on from NZ_JAFGYS010000001.1 coordinate 503,468, forward strand.
CAGCGCAACGCGGCCATGGGTGCCTACTGTCGGAGTAGACAACTCGATCACAACGCCGCCAGACCGCGCGACAGGTCGGCCTGCAGGTCCGCCACATCTTCCAGACCGACCGCAATGCGGATCAGGCTGTCACGAATCCCCGCCGCTTCACGCTCCTGCGGGGCCAGACGGCCGTGGGAGGTGGTGCTCGGATGAGTGATGGTGGTTTTGCTGTCACCGAGGTTGGCGGTGATCGAAATCAACCGGGTTGCATCGATAAAGCGCCAGGCGCCCTCTTTGCCGCCCTTGACCTCAAAACTCACTACCGCACCGAAGCCCTTCTGCTGACGCTGGGCCAGCTCATGCTGCGGATGACTCTTGAGACCGGCGTAATGAACCTTTTCGATGCCGCCCTGCTGCTCCAGCCATTCGGCCAGTTGCTGGGCGTTGGCGCAGTGCGCTTTCATGCGCAGGTTCAAGGTTTCCAGCCCCTTGAGGAAGATCCACGCGTTGAACGGGCTCAGGGTCGGCCCGGCGGTGCGCAGGAAACCGACGACTTCCTTCATCTGCTCGCTGCGACCAGCCACCACCCCGCCCATGCAACGGCCCTGGCCATCGATGAACTTGGTTGCCGAGTGCACGACAATGTCCGCACCCATTTTCAGCGGCTGCTGCAGTGCGGGTGTGCAGAAGCAGTTGTCGACCACCAGCATCGCGCCTTTGGCGTGCGCGATTTCCGCCAGCGCGGTGATATCCACCAATTCGGCCAGCGGATTGGATGGCGACTCGACGAACAGCAGCTTGGTGTTCGGCTTGATCGCCGCATCCCACGCCGACAGATCGGCCAGCGGAACGTAGTCGACTTCCACACCGAAGCGCTTGAAGTATTTCTCGAACAGGCTGATGGTCGAACCGAACACGCTGCGCGACACCAGCACGTGATCGCCAGCGCTGCACAGGCTCATCACCACCGCCATGATCGCGGCCATGCCAGTGGCGGTGGCGACGGCTTGTTCGGCGCCTTCCAGCGCAGCGATGCGCTCTTCGAACGCGCGCACGGTCGGGTTGGTGTAACGCGAGTAAACGTTGCCCGGCACTTCCCCGGCAAACCGCGCAGCCGCGTCGGCGGCGGTGCGGAACACGTAGCTGGAAGTGAAGAACATCGGATCACCGTGTTCGCCTTCCGGCGTCCGGTGCTGACCGGCACGTACGGCCAGGGTATCGAACGCTACGCCTTCGAGGTCGCTGTCCAGCCGACCGGCATCCCATTCCTGACTCATGCTGTCACTCCTTGCCCTGTTCTGAATAAGTAAAAGTCTTTTGCCAGATACAAAACCGGCCCCTCAGGGCCGGTAGAAACTCAGTTGTTGTACAGATCGATGATCGCACTGACCGCCTGGGTCTTGACCTTGGAGGCATCGTTGCGTGCCTGCTCGATCTTGTTCAGGTAAACCTCGTCGACGTCGCCGGTCACGTACTTGCCGTCAAACACCGCGCAATCGAAGTGCTCGATCTTGATCTTGCCGCCACCGACCGCTTCGATCAAGTCAGGCAGGTCCTGATAGATCAGCCAGTCCGCACCGATCAGATCCGCCACGTCCTGCGTCGAACGATTGTGCGCGATCAGTTCGTGAGCGCTCGGCATGTCGATGCCGTAGACGTTCGGGAAGCGCACAGCCGGAGCCGCCGAGCAGAAGTAGACGTTTTTCGCGCCAGCTTCGCGGGCCATCTGGATGATCTGCTTGCAGGTGGTGCCGCGCACGATCGAGTCGTCGACCAGCATCACGTTCTTGCCGCGGAATTCCAGCTCGATGGCGTTGAGCTTCTGACGGACCGACTTCTTGCGTGCCGCCTGGCCCGGCATGATGAAGGTACGACCGATGTAACGGTTCTTGACGAAACCTTCGCGGAATTTCACGCCCAAGTGGTTCGCCAGCTCCAGCGCCGCGGTGCGGCTGGTGTCCGGAATCGGGATAACCACGTCGATGTCGTGCTCTGGACGCTCGCGCAGGATCTTCTCGGCGAGTTTCTCACCCATGCGCAGACGGGCCTTGTACACCGACACACCGTCGATGATCGAGTCCGGACGCGCCAGATAGACGTGTTCGAAGATGCACGGGGTCAGGGACGGGTTGGTCGCGCACTGACGGGTGTGCAGCTTGCCGTCTTCAGTGATGTAGACCGCTTCGCCCGGGGCCAGGTCGCGAATCAGGGTGAAACCGAGCACGTCCAGCGAAACACTTTCGGACGCGATCATGTACTCGACGCCCTCGTCGGTGTGACGCTGGCCGAACACGATCGGGCGGATGCCGTGCGGGTCACGGAAACCGACGATGCCGTAACCGGTCACCATCGCCACCACCGCATAACCGCCGACGCAACGGTTGTGCACGTCGGTCACGGCGGCAAACACGTCTTCTTCAGTCGGCTGCAGCTTGCCGCGCTGGGCCAGCTCGTGGGCGAACACGTTCAGCAGCACTTCCGAGTCGGAACTGGTGTTGACGTGACGCAGGTCGGATTCGTAGATTTCCTTGGCCAACTGTTCAACGTTGGTCAGGTTGCCGTTGTGCGCCAGGGTGATGCCGTACGGCGAGTTGACGTAAAACGGCTGCGCTTCGGCCGAAGTCGAGCTGCCAGCGGTCGGGTAACGCACGTGGCCGATACCCATGTGGCCGACCAGACGCTGCATGTGACGCTGCTGGAACACGTCACGCACCAGGCCATTGTCCTTGCGCAAGAACAACCGGCCATCATGGCTGGTCACGATACCGGCAGCGTCCTGGCCGCGGTGCTGGAGCACGGTTAGCGCGTCATACAGCGCCTGATTGACGTTCGACTTACCGACGATACCGACGATGCCACACATGCGACGCAACCCCTACTTAATGGATCTGAACTGAACAACACTCACTGTGGCGTTTTGGCCGACGGCAAGAGTTGCTCCTTGAACGGAATATCAGCGGGTACGCTGATTCCGCTGGCAAGCCACTGACTGCTCCACCCGAGAATCAGGTTTTTGGACCAGTCGGCGACCAATAGAAACTTTGGCACGAGCTGTGATTCTTTCCACCACCCGTCCTGCTGTACCGGCCCCAGGCTCAACAGCCCGACTGCCACGACCACCAGCAACACGCCACGCGCCGCGCCGAAGGCCATGCCCAGGAATCGATCGGTGCCGGACAATCCGGTCACGCGAACCAACTCGCCGATAAGATAATTGATCATTGCGCCCACGATCAGTGTGGCGACAAACATGATGGCACAGCCCGCGATCACGCGAGCCGATGGGGTTTCGATGTATCCGGCGAGGTACTCGGACAGTGAGCCACCAAACATCCAGGCAACGGCTCCTGCGATGATCCAGGTCACCAGCGATAATGCTTCCTTGACGAAGCCGCGGCTCAAACTGATCAAAGCGGAGATGGCGATGATTGCAACGATCGCCCAGTCAACCATGGTAAATGGCACAGTGCAGCCTACAGACGGATAAGGCGGCGCATTTTAGCAGAGCGCACCGCTGTCGGTAAGCTGCGATTGTCAGTGCTTTTCAATCCGGGCGATAGTTTTTAGCCACGCTCAGGCTGGAAGCGCACGACAAAACCCTTGAGGTTCTGCTGACGGCTCAAGACATCACGCAGACGATCAGCCTCGGCGCGCTCTATCAACGGGCCGACAAACACCCGGTTCTTGCCATCGGCCGAGCGGATATAGGCGTTATAGCCTTGGCTGCGCAGGGTTTTCTGCAGGGATTGCGCACTTTCACGGCTCGACAGGCTGGCCAGTTGCACCGACCAGCTGACCGACAGACCGTTAGCGTCGACGCGGCTTTGCGTGGTATCAGGCTTGGCCGGGGCCGCCGCGATCGGCTGGGCCGGTGCCACTGTCGGCTTGGTCACTGGCGCAGGTGCCGGGGCAACCGGCTTGGCGACTGGCGCAGGTGTTGGCGCTGGCGCGGGCGCAATTGGCATCGACGGCGTCGATTGCTCGGCCACTTCGTCATCGCTCGGCACCGGTTCTTGCGGCAGCGTTTGCGGCTCTGGCACGGCCACCGGCTCAAGTTGCACTTGCGGTACGGCAGGCGCTTGCGGCGCGGCGGGCGCCTCGACGGTCACTTGACGCTGCTCGTCCTGACGGGAAAACAGCATCGGCAGGAAAATCACCGCCAGTGCCACCAACACCAGGGCGCCAACCATGCGCTGCTTGTACGCTTTATCCAGCAAAGCCATTTGCCGCTTCCTCCGTGGAGCGCCGGGCCAGCCATTCAAGGGCCTCGGCGACACAATAAAATGATCCGAACAACAGAATTTCGTCGTCGCTGGTAGCCACTGCGCACTGCCCTTCCAGCGCCGCCGCGACACTGTCATAGGACGTGACTGAAGCGCCAAGGTTCTGCAACCCGGCGTGCAATTCACTGACCGGGCGCGAACGCGGCGAATCCAGCGGCGCCACAGCCCAATGCTGGACACTAGCATTCAATTCGCCGACAACACCATGCAGATCCTTGTCGGCCAGCAAGCCGAACACCGCCAGGCGCTTGCCCACCGGCGGACGACTGGCCAGGCGCCGCGCCAGATACTCCGCCGCGTGCGGGTTGTGTCCGACATCCAGCAGCAGATTCAGACGCTTGCCGTTGAACTCAAAGGATCGGCGATCCAGACGCCCGACCACGCGAGTCGCCTGCAAGGCCGCCACGATCTGCGCTGCATTCCACGGCAATCCGAGCAGCAGATACGCCTGCAATGCCAGCGCGGCGTTTTCCATCGGCAGATCCAGCAGCGGCAAGTCGTGCAGTTCGACGGGCTGGCCTTGTGCATCAGTGCCGCGCCACTGCCAGTGCTGATCGGTGATACCGAGGTCGAAATCACGCCCGCGCAGGAAAAACGGGCACGCCAGTTCGCGGGCCTTGTCGAGCAGAGGTTGAGGTGGGTTCAGATCGCCGCACAAGGCAGGTTTGCCCTGACGGAAAATCCCGGCCTTTTCGAAGGCTACGGATTCGCGGGTATTGCCCAGGTATTCGGCATGATCGACGCCAATGCTGGTGACCAGCGCGATATCGGCGTCCACCACGTTGACCGTGTCCAGACGACCGCCCAGACCCACTTCCAACACCACCGCATCCAGACCGGCCTGTTGAAACAGCCAGAACGCCGCCAGGGTGCCCATTTCGAAGTAAGTCAGCGAAGTCTCGCCACGCCCGGCCTCGACCGCGGCGAAAGCTTCGCACAGCTGCGCGTCAGTCGCTTCGACGCCATTGAGCTGCACCCGCTCGTTGTAACGCAGCAGGTGCGGAGAATTGTAGACACCAACGCTCAGGCCCTGCGCCCGCAGCAACGAAGCCACGAATGCGCAGGTCGAACCCTTGCCGTTGGTGCCGGTGACCGTAATCACCCGAGGCGCCGGCTGGCCCAGCCCCATGCGGGACGCTACCTGTTGCGAACGCTCCAGCCCCATGTCGATGGCCGATGGATGCAACTGCTCTAGGTAGGCGAGCCACTCGCCAAGGGTACGCTCGGTCATACGTTGGCAGGCACCGGTGGTACGACGATTGGCTCGACTGGAGCCGCGACGTAGGTCGGTGTCGGCTGGCCGGTCAGTTGCGCCAGCAGATTGCCCAGGCGCGGACGCAGTTCACGACGATCAATGATCAGGTCGATGGCGCCGTGCTCCAGAAGGAATTCGCTGCGCTGGAAGCCTTCCGGCAGTTTTTCACGCACGGTCTGCTCGATCACGCGCGGGCCGGCGAAGCCGATCAGGGCTTTCGGCTCACCGACGATCACGTCGCCGAGCATCGCCAGACTGGCGGAAACACCGCCGTAGACCGGGTCGGTCAATACCGAGATGAACGGAATGCCTTCTTCACGCAGACGCGCCAGCACTGCCGAAGTCTTGGCCATCTGCATCAGCGAGATCAGCGCTTCCTGCATCCGCGCACCGCCGGAAGCGGCGAAGCAGATCATCGGGCAACGGTTTTCCAGAGCGTAGTTGGCGGCGCGCACGAAGCGCTCACCGACGATGGCGCCCATGGAACCGCCCATGAAGCTGAATTCGAATGCCGACACCACCACCGGCATACCCAGCAGGGTGCCGCTGACGGAGATCAACGCGTCTTTTTCGCCAGTCTGCTTCTGTGCAGCGACCAGACGATCCTTGTACTTCTTGCCGTCGCGGAATTTCAGACGGTCAACCGGCTCCAGATCGGCGCCCAGTTCGTTGCGGCCTTCGGCATCCAGGAAGATGTCGATGCGCGCCCGTGCGCCGATGCGCATGTGGTGATTGCACTTGGGGCAAACGTCCAGGGTCTTTTCCAGCTCAGGGCGATACAGCACAGCCTCGCAGGACGGGCATTTGTGCCACAGACCTTCAGGCACCGAGCTCTTCTTGACCTCCGAACGCATGATCGAAGGGATCAGTTTGTCTACTAACCAGTTGCTCATGCTTTCTTTCTCCAGTACCGGCGGCCCGAACGCTCTGGTTCGCAGCCCCGCGTATGCCCTTCAGCTAAATTCATGTGTGTGGCGATGGTTGGTGGAACTCCGCGGTCAGCGCGAAACATGACCTGCGTGCAACTCCAGAAACCCTCAGCCGCGCCTGCTTTGTGCAAGTGCATTGATGGACGGCGGCAGACTGCCAGCCGTCACATCGAAGTAGGCGCTCCCAGTGAGCTTCTACGTACGGCATCGATGAACGCACGGATCTTCGCATGATCCTTGATGCCCTTGCTCGCCTCTACCCCACCGCTGACGTCGACCGCGTACGGTTTGACCCGGGCCACGGCATCGGCGACGTTTTCCGGGGTGAGCCCGCCGGCCAGGATCAGCGGCTTGCTCAATTGCTGCGGAATCAATGACCAGTCGAACGCCTCGCCGGTTCCGCCAGGCACGCCTTCGACATAGGTGTCGAGCAGCACGCCACTGGCGCTCGGATAGGCATCGACGGCGGCTGCGATGTCGTCACCGGCCTTGACCCGCAACGCCTTGATGTACGGACGGTGCCAGCCTTCGCATTCGTCTGCGCTTTCATCGCCATGGAACTGCAGCAGGTCCAGCGGCACGGCATCGAGGATTTCCCCCAACTCGCAGCGGCTGGCATTGACGAACAGGCCCACGGTGGTCACAAACGGCGGCAAGGCGCGGATGATCGCCCTCGCCTGCTGCGCACTCACCGCCCGTGGACTCTTGGCGTAAAACACAAAACCGATCGCATCGGCCCCGGCTTCGACCGCTGCCAACGCATCTTCTATGCGGGTAATCCCGCAAATCTTGCTGCGAACGGCTGACATGTCGATAAAAACCTCAAGGCAAAAACCGGGAAAGTCCCGGATGGTAACAAAAGCGTCCGGGGGCGTCAGCCGTCAAGGCCCGAGAAACCCGTAAGGAAATGTGGCCCGATGAAACGCTCGGGCAACGGGAACTCGTCGTGGTACTCGACCTGCACCAGATACAGACCGTACGGATGCGCCGTCACCCCGCCGGAGCGCCGCTCGCGGCTCTCCAGCACCTCTTTCATCCATTCCACCGGGCGCTCGCCGGCACCGATGGTCATCAACACACCGGCAATGTTGCGCACCATGTGGTGCAGGAACGCATTGGCACGGATATCGAGCACGATCATCTTGCCGTGACGGGTCACGCGCAGGTGGTGCATTTTCTTGATCGGTGACTTGGCCTGGCACTGGCCGGCACGGAACGCACTGAAATCGTGGGTGCCGATCAGGTACTGCGCGGCCTCGGCCATGCGCTCGACGTCCAGCGGACGATGGTTCCAGGTGATTTCTTCGTTGAGATGCGCCGGTCGAATCTGATCGTTATAGATCACGTAACGATAGCGGCGAGCAATGGCCTTGAAGCGCGCATGAAAATGCGCCGGCATGACCCGCGCCCAGCTGACACTGATGTCGTGGGGCAGATTGATGTTGGCGCCCATTACCCAGGCTTTCAGCGAGCGATCGACCGGCGTGTCGAAATGCACCACTTGCCCACAGGCATGCACCCCGGCGTCGGTGCGGCCGGCACACTGCAGCGAAATCGGCGAGTTGGCGACTTTCGACAAGGCTTTTTCAAGCTCTTCCTGCACCGTTGCGACACCCGTCAACTGACGCTGCCAGCCACTGTAGCGCGAGCCTTTGTACTCGACGCCCAGTGCCACGCGGTAAAAGCCTTCGGGGGCCATTTCGGCGACCGGGTTATCTATGTTTGCCAAGGTGGGACAGCCTGCTGATCTACAAAGGCGGGCATTATAAGGCCGTGAGTCGGGGATGCCAGTTTCGAGATCAAAAGATCAAAAGATCGCAGCCTGCGGCAGCTCCTACATGAGATCGCGTTCCTTTGTAGGAGCTGCCGAAGGCTGCGATCTTTTGATTTTAAAAAACAAACAAAAACGGCAGCCTCACTGGGCTGCCGTTTTTGATTTAGCGCTGAATCAAGCCAGGTGCGAAAGCATTTCCTTGGCCTCGCCACGCTGCTTTTCGTCACCCTCGGTCAACACTTCGTTGAGGATGTCGCGCGCGCCATCGTTGTCGCCCATGTCGATGTAGGCCTGGGCCAGATCGAGCTTGGTCGCCGCTTCATCAGTGCCGGCGAGGAAGTCGAAATCGTCTTCGCCCAGATCATCGCCCATGGCCGCATCGGCCTCGGTGAAGGTCGGCTCGGCAATGCTCTGCGACAAGCGATCCAGCTCGGCGTTGACGTCATTCAGCTCGGCGGCGAACGCATCCGGTTCGGCCGGGTTGGTGTCCATCTCGTCAGCCAGCGACAGATCGAAATCCGCCGGCAGCTCCAGATCGTCCTGCGGCACTTCGTTGACGACCGCAGGCTCGACTGGCGACAGGTCTTTCACGCCTTCGTCCAGATCCAGCAGGAAGTCATCGTCCGCCAGGTCTGTCGCAGGGGCTGGCGCCGGTTCGGCACCCAGGTCCAGATCCAGGTCGAAGTCCGACAGGTCGTCGAGGTTATCTTTGATCTCGGTCTGCTGCTGCAGCACCGACTCAAAGCTCAGATCGTCGTCTGCCGGGAATTCGTCCAGCTCCACGGGCGCCTCAGGCTCAACCACAGGGGCAGGTTCAACCGGGGTGATGTTGTCGAGGTCGTCCAGGCTCAGGTCGAACGCGCTGTCCAGATCGTCTGCCACCGGAGCCGGCTCGGGTGCTGGCGCCTCTGGTTCGTCGAGCAGCAGGTCCTTGACGTATTGTGCATCCAGCTCGGCAGCGACTGCCGCTGCGGCCAGACCCGCTACCGCGACGACGGCCATGGCCGGGAAGCGCTTCTTCAGTTCTTCGACCTTGGCGAAGTTGTCGCCGTTGGCCACCAGTTGACGCTCCTGAGCGACGAACGCATCGCGGTCGCCCTGCTGGCCGTAGACTTCCATCAGCTTCAGGCGCAGATCGCTGCGTTGTGGCTCAAGGCTGACGCCTTCTTCCAGCAGCGCGGCGGCCTGATTCAGGCGACCGGCGTTAATGTGCGACTGAGCTTTGTCCAGCACGTCATCAGAACGCTCGGCGGCCGGCGCAACCAGTGGCGCGGCAATCGGCTCGGCCATCACCACCGGCGCGACTACCGCAGCCGGAGCAGGCGCTGGCGCCGGGGTATTCAGTTTGACGCTGGCCGCCGGCACTTCCAGGCCTTCGAAGCTGCTTTCCGGCAGATCCTGCTCAGCGGAGAACTCTTGCTCTTCAGCCAGGGCCCGAGCCATGCGCAGGTGCTTCTCGGCTTCCTGCTGGGCCTTGCGGCGACGGGCCAGCAGCAATAGCAGGAGCAGCAGCACCACCGCACCGCCACCGATCAGACCCAACAGGATCGGATTGGTCAGCAGTTCGTTGAAGGTCTTGTCTTCGTCGACAACCGGTTTGGGCGCGACGACCGGGGTCTCGGCAGGCGTGTCGACCGGTGGCGCAATTGCCGATTCCGGGGTTGGCGCCGCTTCTGCCGGGGTCGCTGGCGGAGTTGCAGCCAGTTCGGCGGTGATCGCCGGCACTGCAGCGTTGGCAGCTGGCGCAGCGGCGCTACCGTCAGCCTGCATTTTCGCCAGTTGGTTGTTCTTCAGCTCGATCAGGCGTTGCAGCTTGTCCAGCTGACTTTGCAGATCGGCCATGCGGCTTTTCAGTTCCTCGTTGTCACGACGGGTCGTGTCGAGGCTTTCCTGAGTCACCGCCAGCTTGTTGCTCAAGGCCTTGGCATCGCCGGCCGGACCTTTGCCCCGCGCCTTGGCGCTTTCGGCGGAGACCAGGCTCAGATTGTCTTTGGCGTTCTGGCCGCTACCAACATTGCTGCGACCACGCTTGGTGGCGTCGAGCTGCTGCTGACCGGTGCCGGGCTTGGCCACATAACGACGGCCCTGACGCCACGCTTCGTTCTGCGCGGCCACTTCGGCAATCGCCTTGGACTGTGGCAGCGCGGTGCTTTCCACCGAGTCCGGCAGACGCAGCACCTGACCGGTTTTCAGCCGATTGATGTTGCCGTCGATGAACGCATCCGGGTTCAGCGCCTGAATCGCCAGCATGGTCTGCTGCACGGAGCCGCCAGTCCGCGCCTTCGCGGCGATTTCCCACAGGGTATCGCGCGGCGTGGTGGTGTATTGATTCGGGTGGGTGGCACCGGTGGTCGGCGCAGTGATGGTCTGCGACGGCGCCGGTTGCGCGGCGGCGTCAGCGGTCTGCGGCGAGAACTTTGACGGATCCAGCAGCACGCTGTAGTCGCGCAGCAGACGGCCGTTGGGCCACATCACCTGCACAAGGAATTTCACCATCGGTTCCGACAGCGGCTTGCTCGAAGTCACGCGCAGCACGCTTTTGCCGCTGGCGTTGAGCACCGGGGTGAAGGTCAGATCGTTGAGGAAGGCCTGGCGATCGACGCCGGCCTTGGCGAAATCTTCCGGCGAGGCCAGGCTCGGCACCACTTCGGCAGCGGTGAGATCCTTGACGTCGAGCAGCTCGATTTCGGCCACCAGCGGCTGGTTCAGGGTCGACTTCAGGGTCAGCTCCCCGAGCCCGAGGGCATGCGCCATACCGGAGGACAGCGCCGAGGCGGCCGCTATTGCTAACACCAGTTTGCGAACTTGAACCATAGCCTCATCCTTTGTTTGAACGTTCCTCGGCCAGCGAGAAGATGTTGATTGCCGCTGCCGTAAGGCATTGCGCGCGACGACGACAGACTGCCGCGCGCGATCATTTCTTTGATGCCCCGGAAAGTCCCGGAGGGTGACACGTTATCAAGTGCTCCGGGCAAGCATAGCGCTCACCTAGAATCAGTCGACAAATTGTTGCCAAGTATCTTTTACAGCAGGTCTTTTATCAACAATTCAGCGACCTGCACAGCATTGAGCGCTGCCCCTTTGCGTACGTTATCTGACGTCAGCCACAGATTAAGTTCCGACGGGTCGTCGATGCCGCTGCGCACGCGACCGACATAGACCACGTCCTGCCCTACCGCATCACCCACCGCCGTCGGGTAATCACCCACTTCGACCAACTCGATACCGGGTGCGTCTTCCAGTGCAGCGTTGACCTTTTCCAGGTCGACCGCGCTCGCTGACTGCAAGGTCACGCTATAGCTATCGCCAAAAAACACCGGGGCTTGAACGCAAGTTGCGGAAATCTTTAATAAAGGCTGCGCCAGCACCTGACGCAACTCGCGCACCAGGCGTTTTTCCAGCAGCGTGTGGCCGTGGGCGTCCGGGGTGCCGACCTGAGCCAGCAGGTTGAAGGCCATCTGCCGATCGAAGAAGGTCGGCTCCAGCGGACGCATGTTCAACAGCTCGGCAGTCTGCCGCGCCAGCTCGGTCACGGCTTCGCGACCTTGCGCGGAGACGGCCAGATTGGCGGTGACGTTGACGTATTGCAGCTCGAGCAAGTCGAGCAACGGCGCCAGCACCACCGCCAGCGTCGTCGCCGACGGGCTTGGGCTGCTGACCTGGAACGGCGCTTTCAGACCGGCAATGACCTCGGCGTTGGCTTCCGGCACCACTTGCGGCGCCTGCTCGGCCGGCAATGCGCCGGACAGGTCGATCAACGAGCAACCGGCCGCGTGGGCGCGTGCCGCATAGCTCAGGGAGATGGCCGGGCCGGCGGCGAAGAACACCAGTTTGACCTTGCTGAAATCGAACTCGTCGACTTCGCGCACGCGCACATTCTTGTTACGGAACAGCACCGAACTGCCCGCGGATTCGCTGCTGGCCAGCAGGTGCAGGTTGCCGACCGGAAAGTCGCGCTCTTCGAGAATCTGTACGAGGGTTTCGCCGACAGTACCGGTGGCGCCGACGACGGCAATATCAAGGGTCTGGGTCATGGTTCTACCTCTGGCGAAACGGGGGGAGCGGCACTTTACCGGGTGACTGCCGCACAGGCAATTTCTGCCGGGGATTTGCGGTGCCTGTACCGGCTGATCGCGAGCAGGCTCACTCCTACAGGGGTGGGGTTGCACACAAAAATTTGCCTCATACCGATCATTGTAGGAGTGAGCCTGCTCGCGATGAGGCCGGACCAGACAAGCAAAAATTTCAGACATAAAAAAACCCGCACCTCTCACAAGGCACGGGTTCTTTCACAGCTCAAGCGATCAACGCTCCAGCAGGATCCGCAGCATGCGACGCAGCGGTTCGGCCGCGCCCCACAGCAGTTGGTCGCCGACGGTGAAGGCACCGACGAATTGCGAACCCATGTTCAGCTTGCGCAGACGACCCACCGGGACATTCAGGGTGCCGGTGACCTTGGTCGGGCTCAGCTCCTGCATGCTGATGTCGCGGTTGTTCGGCACCAGTTTGACCCAAGGGTTGTGCTGGCTGATCAACCCTTCGATATCAGCGATCGGCACGTCTTTGTTCAGCTTGATGGTCAGCGCCTGGCTGTGGCAACGCATGGCGCCGATGCGCACGCAGATGCCGTCGACCGGGATCGGGCTCTTGAAGCGGCCGAGGATCTTGTTGGTCTCGGCCTGGGCCTTCCACTCTTCGCGGCTCTGGCCGTTCGGCAGTTCCTTGTCGATCCACGGGATCAGGCTGCCAGCCAGCGGTACGCCGAAGTTTTCGGTCGGGTACGCGTCGCTGCGCATGGCTTCGGCGACACGACGGTCGATGTCGAGGATCGCACTGGCCGGATCGGCCAGTTGATCGGCCACCGCAGCGTGGGTGGCGCCCATCTGCTTGATCAGTTCACGCATGTTCTGCGCGCCGGCACCGGAGGCCGCCTGATAGGTCATGGCGCTCATCCACTCGACCAGACCCGCCTCGAACAGACCGCCCAGGCCCATCAGCATCAGGCTGACGGTGCAGTTGCCGCCGATGTAGTTCTTGGTGCCCGCGTCCAGTTGCTGGTCGATAACCTTGCGGTTGACCGGATCGAGAATGATCACCGCGTCATCGTTCATCCGCAGGCTCGAGGCCGCGTCGATCCAGTAACCCTGCCAGCCGGCTTCGCGCAGCTTCGGGAACACTTCGCTGGTGTAGTCGCCGCCCTGGCAGGTCAGGATCACGTCGAGGGTTTTCAGCTCTTCAATGCTGTAAGCGTCCTTGAGCGGAGCAATGTCCTTGCCCACGGACGGGCCTTGGCCACCGACATTGGAAGTGGTGAAAAACACCGGCTCGATAAGATCGAAATCCTGCTCTTCCAGCATCCGCTGCATGAGCACGGAACCGACCATGCCGCGCCAACCGATCAGACCTACACGTTTCATCGCAACTACACCTTCTTGAAAAGTGGGCCGCTGCTTTGTATTGAATTTCGCAGCGGGCCCGAGAGATTACAGATTCCGCAGCGCGGCGACTACTGCGTCACCCATTTCCTGCGTACCGACTTTAGTGCAACCGGCCGAATAGATGTCACCGGTGCGCAGGCCTTGATCCAGCACCACGCTGACCGCCTTCTCGATGGCATCGGCCGCGTCGTGCAGATTGAAGCTGTAACGCAGCATCATCGACACCGACAGAATGGTCGCCAGCGGGTTGGCAATGCCTTTGCCCGCGATGTCCGGCGCCGAACCGTGGCAAGGCTCGTACATGCCCTTGTTGTTCGAATCCAGCGAGGCCGACGGCAGCATGCCGATGGAACCGGTGAGCATCGACGCCTCGTCGGACAGGATGTCGCCGAACAGGTTATCGGTGACGATCACGTCGAATTGCTTCGGTGCACGCACCAGTTGCATGGCGGCGTTGTCGACGTACATGTGGCTCAGTTCGACTTCAGGGTAATCCTTGGCGACCTGCTCGACCACTTCACGCCACAATTGGCTGGAGGCCAGCACGTTGGCCTTGTCCACCGAGCACAGCTTCTTGCCGCGAACCATGGCCATGTCGAAACCGACGCGGGCAATGCGGCGGATTTCGCTTTCGCTGTACGGCAGGGTGTCGTAGGCCTGACGCTCGCCGTTTTCCAGGGTGCGGGTGCCGCGTGGCGCGCCGAAGTAGATGCCGCCGGTCAGCTCACGGACGATCAGGATATCCAGACCGGCAACGATTTCCGGCTTCAGGCTCGAAGCGTCAGCCAGTTGCGGGTAGAGGATCGCCGGACGCAGGTTACCGAACAGGCCCAGTTGCGCACGGATTTTCAGCAGACCGCGCTCAGGGCGGATGTCACGCTCGATGGTGTCCCATTTCGGGCCGCCCACCGCGCCCAGCAGCACGGCGTCGGCAGCACGGGCACGGTCGAGGGTTTCGTCGGCCAGCGGCACGCCATGCTTGTCGATGGCGGCGCCACCGATCACGTCATGGCTCAGCTCGAAGCCCAGGCTGTACTTGTCGTTGGCAAGGGTAAGAACCTTGACCGCTTCGGCCATGATTTCCGGACCAATACCATCACCTGGGAGAATCAGAATCTGCTTGCTCATGCTTTCCTCGTGTCTTCAGTCGGTGCGCCACGGGTGGCGCGCCGGGAAAAATGCTTAGCGTTCGGCCATCAGTACGATCACATCTGTACTGAACGAGCCGTCGGCATCAATCTCAAAATATTCGCGCACTTCGTTGCCCATCGACTGCTGCAACTGGCGGATCGCCGCGCGCATCACTTCGGGTGTGCGCATGCGCTCGACCCAACTGCTGTACTCCAGACGCAGGCGCTGACGCGTGGTGCTGCGCGTGTGCAAACCGGCCTCGCTGACCTGACGCAACCACTCGCCGGCGGAATAATCGCGCACGTGGCTGGTGTCGCGCAGCACTTCGACGCTTTGCAGGTAAGTGTCGAACAACGGGCTGCCCGGTGACAACACATCGACGAACGCCGCCACGCCACCCGGTTTCAGCACCCGGCGCACCTCGCGCAGGGCTACGCCAAGGTCGCTCCAATGGTGCGCCGAATAGCGGCTGAACACGAAGTCGAACTCGCCATCGACAAACGGCAGACGCTCGGCGGCACCGTTGACCGTGGCAATGTTGGCAAACCCGCGATCCACGGCCGCAGCGGCAACCACGTCAAGCATCTGCTGCGACAGGTCGTAGGCCACCACTTCTTTTACCAGTGGCGCCACATGAAAACTCACATGACCGGCGCCGCAACCCAAGTCCAGCACCCGCGCCTCGCCCTGCCCGGCCAGTTCAGCCTGTAGCAGCGCAAATTCGGTGCCTTGCGCGTGAACGGCGCTGCTCAGGTAGGCGGCGGCCTGTTCACCGAATTGCTTCTGTACGACCTGGGTGTGTTGGGCGGTGCTGGTCATGGTCACATCCTGCATTTGTGTTGTTTGAGCGGCCGTCTTCGCGAGCAGGCTCGCTCCCACAGGGGAATGCATTTCAAGTGTGGGAGCGAGCCTGCTCGCGAAGGGGCCGGCCCTGACTACATCAATCTCGAATCAATCACGCGTCGCGGAACAACCACGGCTGGCTAACGCGGTGTTTGGCCTCGAACGCGGCAATCGCATCACCGTCCTGCAAGGTCAAACCGATATCGTCCAGACCGTTCAACAAGCAATGCTTGCGAAACGCGTCGATCTCGAAGTTGTAAACCTTGCCATCCGGACGGGTCACGGTCTGCGTCTGCAGATCGATCTGCAATTGATAGCCCGGCTCGGCCTCGACCTGCTTGAACAGTTCATCGACTTCCGCGTCGCTCAAGATGATCGGCAACAAGCCGTTCTTGAAGCTGTTGTTGAAGAAGATGTCGGCGTAGCTCGGCGCGATGATGCTGCGGAAACCGTATTCTTCCAGCGCCCATGGCGCGTGTTCACGGCTGGAGCCGCAACCGAAGTTCTCCCGGGCCAGCAACACGCTGGCGCCTTGATAACGCTCGGCGTTGAGCACGAAATCCTTGTTCAGCGGACGCTTGGAGTTGTCCTGATAAGGCTGGCCGACATCCAGGTAACGCCACTCGTCAAACAGGTTCGGACCGAAACCGGTGCGTTTAATCGACTTCAAGAACTGCTTCGGGATGATCTGGTCAGTGTCGACGTTGGCACGATCCAGAGGCGCGACAAGACCAGTGTGCTGGGTAAAAGCTTTCATGCTGCGCTCTCCTTCAGATCAATTCACGAACGTCGATGAAACGACCGTTCACCGCCGCCGCAGCGGCCATGGCCGGGCTCACGAGGTGGGTACGACCACCGGCGCCCTGACGGCCTTCAAAGTTGCGGTTGGAGGTCGAGGCGCAATGCTCGCCGGACTCCAAACGGTCCGGGTTCATCGCCAGGCACATCGAGCAACCCGGCTCGCGCCATTCAAAACCGGCTTCGAGGAAAATCTTGTCCAGACCTTCAGCCTCGGCCTGAGCTTTCACCAGACCCGAGCCCGGCACCACGATCGCCTGCTTGATGTTCGAGGCCACTTTGCGGCCCTTGGCGATTACGGCGGCGGCGCGCAAGTCTTCGATGCGCGAGTTGGTGCAGGAGCCGATGAACACGCGGTCGAGCTGGATGTCGGTGATCGCCTGATTGGCGGTCAACCCCATGTATTTCAGGGCGCGGACGATCGAGTCACGCTTGACCAAGTCCATTTCCTTGGCCGGGTCCGGCACGTTCTGGTCAACCGCCAACACCATCTCGGGCGAAGTGCCCCAGCTGACTTGTGGCTTGATCTGCGCGGCGTCCAGTTCAACCACGGTGTCGAACTTGGCATCGGCGTCAGATACCAGGTCTTTCCAGGCTTCAACCGCCTGATCCCACTGCGCGCCTTTCGGCGCGAACGGACGACCCTTGACGTACTCGACGGTCTTTTCATCCGCTGCTACCAGACCCACGCGGGCGCCGGCTTCGATGGACATGTTGCAGATGGTCATGCGGCCTTCGACGGACAGATCGCGGATCGCGCTGCCGGCGAATTCGATGGCATGGCCGTTACCGCCGGCGGTGCCGATCTTGCCAATCACCGCGAGGACGATGTCCTTGGCGGTGACGCCGAACGGCAACTGGCCTTCGACGCGCACCAGCATGTTCTTCATTTTCTTGGCGACCAGGCACTGGGTGGCGAGCACATGCTCGACCTCGGAGGTGCCGATCCCGTGCGCCAAGGCACCGAAAGCGCCGTGGGTCGAAGTGTGCGAGTCGCCGCAGACCACGGTCATGCCCGGCAAGGTCGCGCCCTGCTCCGGACTGATCACGTGGACGATGCCCTGGCGGATGTCATTCATCTTGAACTCGACGATACCGTATTCATCACAGTTGTCATCGAGGGTCTGCACCTGCAAACGCGAGACCTGGTCGGCAATGGCGGCGATGCCACCCTTGCGCTCCGGGGTCGTCGGTACGTTGTGGTCCGGGGTCGCGATGTTGGCATCGATGCGCCAAGGCTTGCGCCCGGCCAGACGCAGGCCTTCGAAGGCTTGCGGCGAGGTCACTTCGTGGATGATGTGACGATCGATATAGATCAGCGCCGAGCCATCGTCGCGCTGCTTGACCAAATGCGAATCCCAGAGCTTGTCGTAGAGCGTTTTGCCGGCCATCAGACGGTTCCTCATCAGCTTGTTTCTATGCCCTGGGCTTATCAATAACCCTTTGGCTTGTGAGGCCGATCCTATGGGGTTAGATTAAATAACTCAAATTCATATTTTTTATGCTTTGGATAACCAACTGGAATACGACTCATGGACCTGGCCAACCTCAATGCTTTTATCGCCATTGCCGAGACCGGCAGCTTCTCCGGCGCCGGAGAACGCCTGCATTTGACGCAGCCGGCGATCAGCAAACGCATCGCCGGGCTGGAGCAACAGTTGAAGGTGCGGCTGTTCGACAGACTCGGCCGTGAAGTCGGCCTGACCGAGGCCGGGCGCGCCCTGCTGCCCCGGGCGTATCAGATCCTCAACGTGCTGGACGACACCCGCCGCGCCCTGACCAACCTTACCGGCGAGGTCAGTGGCCGCCTGACCCTGGCGACCAGTCACCACATTGGCCTGCACCGCTTGCCACCGTTATTAAGAGAGTTCACCCGCCGCTACCCACAGGTGGCGCTGGACATTCAGTTCCTTGATTCGGAAGTGGCCTACGAGGAAATACTTCATGGCCGCGCCGAACTGGCGGTGATCACCCTGGCGCCGGAGCCGCATTCCCTGGTCAAAGCCACGCCGGTGTGGGACGACCCGCTGGACTTTGTGGTGGCGCCGGAGCATTCATTGATCAGCAATGGCGCGGTGAGCCTGGCGGACATTGCCGGTCATCCGGCGGTTTTCCCCGGCGGCAACACCTTCACCCACCATATTGTCCAACGCCTGTTCGAAGCCCAGGGGCTGACGCCGAACATCGCCATGAGTACCAACTACCTGGAAACCATCAAGATGATGGTCTCTATCGGTCTGGCCTGGAGTGTTCTGCCGCGCACTATGCTCGATGAACAGGTCGCGCGCATACCTTTGCCGGGCATACAGCTCAGTCGCGAGCTAGGCTATATCGTGCACACCGAACGGACGCTGTCGAATGCGGCAAGGGCTTTCATGGCCTTGCTGGATGCACAAATCGATCTGCCAGGGACTCCAGGCTAACTTGTGCTACTCCTATAGAGCCGCTGTCCCTGCGCCTAACGCCACCATCAGCTCAAGGCCCGTTAACAATGCCGAAATCTGTTGACCGAATTCCGCCGATGCCGCGTATTCAGGCCATTGATCCGCGACGTTCCGAGCAGAGCTGGGAGAGTGCGCCGCAATTGCTCGCCGCGCTCAACGGCGCCCGGCTCGGCGCTTGGTATTGGGACATCGAGCGCGGGCAGATCAGTTGGTCACGGGGCACCCAGGCGCTGTTCGGCTTCGATCCACGGCAACCGCTGCCGCAGGATCTGGAATACCTTGACCTGCTGCCGCCCGAAGACCGGGCAAAAACCGTGCGAGCCTTTCATGCCGTGATCGCCGGCGCGCCGCTGGAACAGGCGATGCACCACCGCATCCGCTGGCCCGACGGCAGCCTGCACTGGCTGGAGATCAGCGGCAGCCTGCTGCCGGATAAAGACGGCCGTCCCCGAATGATCGGGGTGATTCGCGAAATCACCCACCAGCGCCAGCGCGAACAGGCTCTGAGCAGCTCGGAGAAACGTTTCGCCACACTCTTTCACCTGTGCCCGAACATGGTGCTGCTGACGCGCCAGGAAGACGGCCTGATCACCGAAGCCAACCAGTATTTCGAAAGCCTGTTCGGCTGGCCGGTCCAGGACGCCATCGGTCGTACCACGCTGGAACTGGGCCTATGGGTGTACCCGGAACAACGGGCCGAACTGGTGAAAAAGACCAAGGCCAAAGGCGAACTGATCAGCATGGAAGTGCAGTTCCGCGCCAGCAACGGGCAGATTCATGACGGCATCCTCAGCGCACAGAAGGTCGAACTCGAAGGCCAGCCGTACCTGCTCAGCACCTTTCTCGACACCACTGAACGCAAAGCCGCCGAACACGCCTTGAAAGACAGCCAGGAACGCCTCGATCTGGCACTGGACTCGGCGCAACTCGGCACCTGGGACTGGCACATCCCCAGCGGCATGCTGTACGGCTCGGCGCGGGCCGCGCAATTGCACGGGCTGGAACCGATCCCGTTTCACGAGTCGTTTGAAGAGTTTTTCGAAGGCGTACCCGGCGAAGAGCGCGACAGCATGCGCGACGCCTATCGCAGCCTGCGTGAAGGCCCAGCGGGCAATTATCAGCTGACTTACCGCGTGCAATTGCCGGACGGCAGCTCGCGTTATCTGGAAAGCCGCGCCCGCCTCTATCGCGACGAAAACGGCGCGCCGCTGCGCATGGCCGGGACGTTGCTGGACATCACCGATCAGGTCGAGCGCGAGCAACGTCTGGTCGCCTCGGAAGAGAAATTCGCCACGCTGTTCCAGGTCAGCCCGGACCCGATCTGCGTGACCCGTCAGGACAGCGGCGAATTCATCGAAATCAACAACAGCTTCACCCAGACATTCGGCTGGAGCGCCGCCGACGTGATCGGCCGCACTGCCGAGGACATCGGCTTGTGGGACGCTTCGGCAAAAAGCCTGCAACGCATCGAGCGGGTGATCCGCGAACAGGGCCTGAGCAATGTCGCGATCATCGTCCAGCACAAGGACGGCCAGTCGCTGACCTGTGTGATTTCCAGCCGGCAGATCAGCGTCGGCAACCAGCCGTGCATCGTCACCACACTGCGCGACATCACCCAACAGCAGCGCTCCGAGGCCGCTCTCAAGGCCAGTGAAGAAAAATTCGCCAAGGCGTTTCACTCAAGCCCCGACGCGATCACCATCACCGAGCGCGACACCGGGCGCTATCTGGAGGTCAACGACGGTTTCTGCCGCCTTACCGGCTATCGCGCCGACGAAGTGGTGGGCAAAACCGTGTACCAGATCGGCATCTGGGCCGAAGAAAAACAACGCTCGGCGCTGCTCGCCGAACTGCAGATCAAGGGCCGCGTACACCATCAGGAAATGCTCGGGCGCAACAAGCGCGGCGAGTTGCTGACCCTGGAAGTGTCGATCGAACCGATCACCCTCAACGAAACCGCGTGCCTGCTGTTGACGGCCCGGGACGTCAGCCTGCTGAAAAACGCGGAAGCGCAGATTCGCCACCTGGCCTATCACGACCCGCTGACCAACCTGCCCAACCGCGCCTTGCTGATGGATCGCCTGAGCCAGCAGATCGCCCTGCTCAAACGCCACAACCTGCGCGGCGCACTGCTGTTCCTCGACCTCGACCACTTCAAGCACATCAACGACTCGCTCGGTCACCCGGTCGGCGACACGGTGCTGAAAATCATCACCGCGCGGCTGGAAGCCAGCGTGCGCATGGAAGACACCGTCGCGCGCCTGGGTGGCGATGAATTCGTGGTGCTGCTCAGCGGCCTCGAAGGCACACGCAACGAGGTCAGCGCCCAGGTGCGGGAACTGGCTGACACCATTCGTGAATTGCTGTCGGAACCGATGTTCCTCGACGGCCAGCGCCTGCAAGTGACGCCGAGCATCGGCGTGGCGCTGATTCCCGACCACGGCTCGACCCCGACCGACCTGCTCAAGCGCGCCGACATTGCGTTGTACCGGGCCAAGGATTCCGGGCGCAACACCACGCAGATGTACCACAACGCCATGCAGAAGGCGGCCAGCGAACGGCTGCGCATGGAGACTGATCTGCGCCTGGCACTGTCCCGTGGCGAATTCAACGTGCACTACCAGCCGCAGGTCGACGCACGGGACAACCGGATCATCGGCGCCGAAGCGCTGGTGCGCTGGAATCACCCGGAACTCGGCGCGCAATCGCCCACCGAATTCATCAAAGTCCTGGAAGACAGCGGCCTGATCCTGGAAGTCGGCACCTGGATTCTCGACGAGGCCTGCGAGGCGTTCAAACAATTGATCGCAGTGAAACTGGTCGACCCGCTCAACTTCAGCCTGTGCGTGAACATCAGCCCACGGCAGTTTCGCCAGAACGACTTCGTCGAACGCATCGAACACAGCATGAGCAGCCACGGCCTGCCCTGCTCGCTGCTGAAACTGGAGATCACCGAAGGCATCGTCATCCAGAACCTGGAAGACACCATCAGCAAAATGCGCCGCCTGAAAAAACTGGGCGTGAGCTTCGCCATGGACGACTTCGGCACCGGTTATTCATCGCTGACCTACCTCAAGCGCCTGCCGGTGGATACCCTGAAAATCGACCAGTCGTTCATCCGCGACGCCACCACCGACCCCAACGACGCCGAGATCATCCGCGCCATCGTCGCCATGGCCCGCAGTTTGGAGCTGGAGGTGATTGCCGAAGGCGTGGAAACACCGGAACAACTGGCGTTCCTGCAAGGGCTGGGCTGCCATTTGTATCAGGGTTATCTGCACAGCCGGCCGGTAGCGCTGGAGGAGTTGAAAGCGATGCTCGAATGACGGGCACGAAAAAAAGGGCGCCAGTGGCGCCCTTTTTTGTTGCTCGGCCTTATTGCAGCGCCGGCTTCTGCACCCCGTTGATCGGAATGCGTTTGGCTTTCGCCTCTTCCGGGATCACCCGCAACAGGTCGATGCTCAGCAGACCGTTGCTCAGATCGGCGGCCTTGATCTCGATGTGATCGGCCAGGCGGAAGGACAGCTTGAAAGCACGCTGGGCAATGCCCTGATGCAGGAAGGTCACGCCTTCGTTGGCATCACGTTTGCCGCCACTGATGGTCAGCACACCCTTCTCGACTTGCAGTTCCAGGTCTTCTTCCTGGAAACCGGCTGCCGCCACGACGATGCGATATTGATCGTCACCGTGTTTTTCCACGTTGTAGGGTGGGTAGGTGCTGCCTGGTTCATTGTTGCGCAGGGCGGTTTCGAACAAGTCGTTGAAACGGTCGAAACCCACCGAAGAACGGAACAGTGGTGCCAGGGAAAATGCAGTACTCATGGTTCAAATCTCCTGAAAACAAATCAGCAAGTTTTTTTCTCCGCGACCCGAATTCGGCATCGCGTAACCCTTAGATAGGGACCGCCAAAATGATTTCAAGAGACTATTTGCAGATTTTTTTCAGGCCGCTGCGGCGACCGGCAAGCCCAGTAAACGCGAGACTTGATCCGGCTCGGTTTCGCGACGCAGCACGGTAAACAGCTCGGTCGCCTCGGGATAATTGCGCGTCAGCATCGCCAGCCATTGCTTCAAGCGACCCGGCGATTGGCGTGCGGTCATCTGCGCCTTGGCTTGCAGCCAGAAGTCCTGGATCAGTGGCATCAGCTCGGCCCAGGTCATCTCGACCACTTCTTCGCCAGCGCGGGCAGCGGCAATTTGCTTTGCCAGATCCGGGCGCGAGACCAGACCGCGACCGAGCATGATGTCTTCCACGCCACTGATTTCGCGGCAACGCCGCCAGTCTTCGACGCTCCAGATATCGCCGTTGGCGAACACCGGGACTTTGACCACGTCTTGCACGCGAGGAATCCATTCCCAATGCGCCGGCGGTTTGTAGCCGTCCATTTTGGTTCGGGCGTGAACCACGATGTGCTCGGCGCCACCTTCGGCCAACGCTGTGGCGCAGACCAGCGAACCGTCCGGGCTGTCGAAGCCCAGGCGCATTTTTGCGGTGACGGGAATGTGCGCGGGTACAGCGCGACGCACGTGCTCGACGATCTGGTTGAGCAGTTCCGGCTCTTTGAGCAGGACCGCGCCGCCACGAGATTTGTTGACGGTCTTGGCCGGGCAGCCGAAGTTCAGGTCGATCACTTCAGAGCCAAGTTCGCAGGCCAGCGCCGCGTTTTCCGCCAGGCACACCGGATCGGAACCCAACAATTGCACGCGCAGCGGCACGCCGGAGCGGGTGCGGGCACCGTTGAGCAGCTCCGGACCGAACTTGTGGAAGTAGGCCGGAGTGAGCAACTGGTCGTTGACCCGAATGAACTCGGTCACGCACCAGTCGATGCCGCCAACGCGGGTCAGCACGTCGCGCAGGATGTCGTCGACCAACCCCTCCATGGGCGCCAGGGCAATTTGCATGGGGAAAACACTACTCAAGAAGAAAAAACGTGCGGCAGTTTACTGGATTACGCAGGTTAAACCCACGACCACCTGTAGGAGCTGCCGCAGGCTGCGATCTTTTGATTCTGATTTTCAAGAGCAAGATCAACAGATCGTCCGAACGCGGCCCGAGCCTGCGGCAGCTCCTACAGGGATCGGGTCAGGCTGAGGCCTGGATCGCCGGGCCGTAACCCTCGATGAATTCGGCCGGCATGCGCTTGGGCTTGCCCGTGGACAGTTCGATGCAGACGAAAGTGGTCTGGGCGCGCAGCAGCGTGGCGTTGTCGCTGGGGCGGATCAGCTGGAAGTGCCGGGTCATTTTCAGGCGCTGATCCCAATCGACGATCCAGGTCGCCAATTGCAGCTCATCGCCCTCGTAAGCGGCTGCCAGATAATCGATTTCGTGACGCACCACAGCCATCGCCCGATCCAGGCGCCGGTACTCGACCAGATCCAGCCCCAGCCGCTGTGAGTGGCGCCAGGCGCAGCGTTCGAGCCAGGTCACGTACACCGCGTTGTTCGCGTGACCCAGCCCGTCGATGTCCTCGGCGCTCACTTGCAGATCAATGGTGAACGGCGTTGCCCGATCCCAGCCCATGCCCCACTCCCGGTCAGATGATTTCAACCGGGGCAGTGTAACGGATGCTCAGGCCGATTGCCGCGCCTGAAGGCTGCGCCCCGCCAGCAGTGATAACACGCCATCAACCACTCGAGGGTCGGCCAGCACGCGCTGGTGGCCGCCGCTCTCCAGGCGCAGCAGACGGCTGTCGAACCAGGATTCGTGAATCAGTTGTGATTCCTTGACCGAGACGAAGGTGTCGTCCTCGGCATGCACGATCAGGCCCGGCATATCCAGTTGATAGTGCGCGACATCGAGTGTCGCAGCACGCATGCCGACGTCCTGCTCGACCTGCCGAATGAAAGCGGAACGCGCCCTTGGCGGCATGCCGACGTAGCGGGCAAAACCGCGCGGCACGCCGAGGATCCGTGCGGGAGCCGCGATGCTGACCAGGGTTTCGGTGCGCAGACCCAGTTGCACCGCGAGCATGGCACTGGCGCCGCCCATGGAATGGCCGATGACGGCTTGAAGGGGTGGCAGCTCGGCAGCGGCTTCGAGCATGGCGCGGGCGAACAGCACCACGTTGGCTTCCCGTCCCGGTGAACGACCGTGGGCCGGACCATCCAGCGCAACGACCGTGTAACCGGCCTCGACCAGCGCCGTGATCAGCGAAGCAAACTGAGTGGGCCGCCCTTCCCAGCCGTGCATCAACAGCACCGCCGGCCCCTGCCCCCAGCGCAATGCCGACAGGCCGAAGCGCAAGGTGATCCGTTCGGAGCTCGCCAGCAGCGGCAACTCCCAATCCCGCAGCGGCCGCGTGCGCGGCGTCATGAACGCCTGACGCATTTTGCTCGCTACCCGCTTCGGTGCAATCCAGCCCAAGGTGCCATTAACGCCACGAACCCACTTCAACGTGTTCATCGCTCTCTCCTCAGGCGTGTTGCCTTCAGGTCAACGCACCGCCGACTTGGCAGCGCGCAGCAATCGATCGGATAAATCGCCCGGGCCGAGCGCTCTTGCCAGCGCCAGCCCCCCCACCATCAAGGCCACATCGGCCAACGCTTTATCGGTGTCCTCGGGGCTGGACGCCAACTGCGCAATCATCAGCTCCAGGTGTTCGTTCAGCGCTGTGCGGAACGACTCCGGCAAGCGACCCAGCTCGCCGATGGAGGCCGGAATCGGACAGGCTGCATCGCTGGAGTCGCGGTGCTTGCGCGACAGGTAGAACGCAGCGACCAGGGCGCGACGCTCTTCGCCGGTCAGCTCGGAGTCCATGTCGGCAATCAGGTCGCGTCGACGGCCAAGCAGTTGCTTGAACGCCTCAAGCATCATCGCGTCCTTGCTTTCGAAGTGCGCATAGAAGCCACCGACAGTCAGGCCGGCGGCGCCCATCACTTCGCCCACGCTCGGGTCTGCCGGGCCACGCTGGATCAGCGCGGCGCTGGCAGCCTTGAGGATGCGTTCGCGGGTTTGAGCTTTTTTATCGTTCATCGTTGCCTCCGAATATTACGACTAGAATATTATTCGCATAATAATATTCTGCAAGTCGAGGATATGACCGCTGGTCTGAAGCACAGTGTAAGGAAAAAGGAGAGTTGGCCAAACGCCAGACAAACAAAAGGGCCATTCAATAATTGAATGACCCTTATAAATCCCGCAGAGCGGGTAATCGTGGCGTCCCCTAGGGGACTCGAACCCCTGTTACCGCCGTGAAAGGGCGGTGTCCTAGGCCACTAGACGAAGGGGACACAAACCCTTCTATACAGCTGATCAGCGCTGAGATCTGATCTGATTCAAGGCCGGTGTGGCCAGACCTTGAACTGTAAAATTGGTGGAGCTAAGCGGGATCGAACCGCTGACCTCCTGCATGCCATGCAGGCGCTCTCCCAGCTGAGCTATAGCCCCGGATTTTTCGCCTCGCGGCGGAGCGACATCTTGCAACATCGCTTCTGTAAAACTGGCGTCCCCTAGGGGACTCGAACCCCTGTTACCGCCGTGAAAGGGCGGTGTCCTAGGCCACTAGACGAAGGGGACGCAAAACCCTTCTATACAACTGATCAACGCTGAGTGTTGATCGCTTCGGAGCCGGTGTGGCCAGGCTTCGAAGTGTAAATTGGTGGAGCTAGACGGGATCGAACCGTCGACCTCTTGCATGCCATGCAAGCGCTCTCCCAGCTGAGCTATAGCCCCTCATCGTTGATGTCATCGCTGAGGACGGGGCGAATCTTAAGGGCGTATCGAAAGCCTGTCAAACTTATTTTTGAAAAATTTCAAAGTTTTTTGTCGGCATAACAATCACTTACCGCCCTCCCCCCGAAAATCCGGCACTCGGGATAGCACAAAGACCTGTAGGAGCTGCCGCAGGCTGCAATCTTTTGACGTTGTTGTTTTAAAGATCAAGATCAAAAGATCGCAGCCTGCGGCAGCTCCTACAGAGGGGCCAAGCGTTTAGGCGATAGTGCCCAGCAGCTTTTCCCACTCTTTGTTTTCTTTCTTCGACACGCCGCCCAGCAGGTCAATCGCCTGGCGCAGACGGAAACGGGTCAGGTCCGGGCCGAGGATTTCCATCGCATCGAGCACCGACACCGAACTTGCCTGCCCGGTGATCGCGGCAAACATCAGCGGCATCGCATCACGCAGTTTCAGCTCGAGAGATTCGACCACCGCCTGAATCGTCGCGGTGATGTTGTCCTTCTCCCACTGACGCAGGCTTTCGAGTTTCCACAGGATCAACTGCATCAACTGGCGAACCTGATCGCCCGAAAGCTTTTTCGATTCGAACAGCTTGGCATCCGGGCTGACGCCGCCCGCGAAGAAGAAGCCGCCCAGCGGCGCAACCTGGCTGAAGGTTTCAACGCGACCCTGCACCAGCGGCGCGATCTTCATCATGTATTCGGAGTTGAATGCCCACTTCTGCACGCGCGCGGCGAATTCTTCCACCGGCAGATCACGCAGCCACTGGCCGTTGAGCCACGACAGCTTCTCGATGTCGAAGATCGGCCCGCCGAGGGACACGCGCTTGAGGTCGAAGTTGTCGACCATTTCCTGCAGGGAGAACTTCTCGCGCTCGTCCGGCATCGACCAGCCCATGCGGCCCAGGTAGTTGAGCATCGCTTCCGGCATGAAGCCCATGCGCTCGTAGAAGGTCACCGAGGTCGGGTTCTTGCGCTTGGACAGCTTGCTCTTGTCCGGGTTACGCAGCAGCGGCATGTAGCACAACTCCGGTTGTTCCCAGCCGAAGTACTCGTACAGCAGAATCAGTTTCGGCGCCGATGGCAGCCATTCTTCGCCACGCAGTACGTGGGTGATGCCCATCAGGTGGTCGTCGACCACGTTGGCGAGGAAGTAGGTCGGCAGGCCGTCGGTCTTCATCAGCACTTGCATGTCCATGCGATCCCACGGGATCTCGACATCGCCACGCAGCATGTCCGGCACCACGCAGACGCCTTCGGTCGGCACTTTCATGCGGATCACGTGCGGCTCGCCAGCGGCCAGACGGGCAGCGACTTCTTCCTTGGACAGCAGCAGCGCGCGGCCGTCGTAACGCGGGGTTTCGCCGCGCGCCATTTGCTCGGCGCGCATCTGGTCGAGCTCTTCTGCGGTGCAGAAGCACGGGAACGCGTGGCCCATGTCGACCAGTTGCTGGCAATACTTCTGATAGATATCGCCACGCTCACTCTGCCGGTACGGACCGTGCGGGCCGCCAACGTCCGGGCCTTCGCTCCAGTCGATACCCAGCCAGCGCAGGGCATCGAAGATCTGCTGTTCGGACTCGCGGGTCGAACGCAACTGGTCGGTGTCTTCGATGCGCAGGATGAACTCACCGCCATGCTGCTTGGCAAAGCAGTAGTTGAACAATGCGATGTAAGCGGTACCTACGTGGGGGTCCCCGGTAGGCGATGGCGCGATGCGAGTGCGGACGGTGGTCATGGCATGTCTCGAAAAGAATGAAAAGCAAAACAATCAAGCGGCGAATGGTAACAGGCGACACCCGCCCCGCTCCAGCGGGCAGGGCATTTAAGCCAAGTTTGCGTCTGTAACGCCCATAGACCGCGGTGAAAGGCCGAAAATCAGCCATTGGCATTTACCGTTTATCGGCTGTATGCCAGATTCAGCCGCAGATAACTTTCCTTACAATTCCTCGACTACAGTTTGCCTCATGCCTGCCCAACTCAAGCGTCGCCTGTTTATTTTCCTGCTCCTGGTTCTGTTGATTGCCGGGGGTTTCTTCGCCCATTGGTTTTTCAAGGGCCGCTTTTATGAAAGCACCGACAACGCTTATGTCCAGGGCGAGATCACCCGCGTCTCCAGCCAGTTGAGCGCACGCATCGACGAAGTGTTGGTACAGGACAATCAGCACGTGGAAAAAGGCCAGTTGCTGGTACGCCTGGAGCACAATGATTTCCGCCTGGCCGTCGATCGCGCCAACGCCACCCTCGCCACCCGCGAGGCCGAGCGCCTGCAGGCGCAGAGCAAATTGACCCAGCAATCGAGCCTGATCGCTGCCAGCGACGCGCAAGTGGCGGCCACCCAAGCGACGCTAGGCCGCTCGCAGATGGATTTGTCGCGCGCCGAAACCCTGCGCAAACCCGGTTACGTCTCCGAAGAACGCGTGACCACCCTCTCCGCCGACGCGCACATCGCCCGCTCGCAAGTGGCCAAGGCCCAGGCCGATGCGCAGAGCCAGCGCCAGCAGGTCAACGCGCTCACCGCCGAGATCAAACGCCTCGACGCACAGATCGCCAACGCCCGCGCCGACCTCGCCCAGGCCGAACTCAACCTGAGCCGCAGCGAAGTCCGCGCACCGATCAGCGGTCTGGTCGGCCAGCGCGCCGCGCGCAATGGTCAGGTGGTGCAGGCTGGCGCGTATCTGCTGTCGATCGTCCCGGACGAAGACATCTGGGTGCAGGCCAACTTCAAGGAAACCCAAATCGGCCACATGGTCCCCGGACAAAAAGCCGAGCTGACCTTCGACGCCTACAGCGACACACCGATCGAAGCGCGGGTCGACAGCCTGTTCGCCGCCTCTGGCGCGCAGTTCAGCCTGCTGCCACCGGACAACGCCACCGGCAACTTCACCAAAGTCGTGCAGCGGATCCCGGTGAAACTGACGTTCAAGGCCGACAACCCGCTGCACGGCAAGATCCGCCCGGGCATGTCCGTCACCGCCACCGTGAACATCAAAGACGCCCCAGACAATGGCCGGTGATCAACTGATCCGCCCCGCCGGCGAACCGACCCGGCGGGACTGGATCGCCGTCATGAGCGTGATGCTCGGCGCCTTTATGGCGGTGCTCGACATCCAGATCACCAACTCCTCGCTGAAAGATATTCAGGGTGCGCTGTCGGCGACGCTGGAGGAAGGCTC
Organism: Pseudomonas sp. 86_A; assembly: GCF_017491705.1. Taxonomy (NCBI): domain Bacteria; kingdom Pseudomonadati; phylum Pseudomonadota; class Gammaproteobacteria; order Pseudomonadales; family Pseudomonadaceae; genus Pseudomonas; species Pseudomonas sp. 86_A. The sequence goes on from NZ_JAFGYS010000001.1 coordinate 533,195, forward strand.
GTGGATTTCCACCTCCTATCTGGTGGCGGAAATCATCATGATCCCGCTGACCGCGTGGCTGGTGCAGTTGCTCTCGGCGCGGCGCCTGGCGGTGTGGGTGTCGCTGGGGTTTCTGGTTTCCTCGCTGCTGTGTTCGATGGCCTGGAGCCTCGAAAGCATGATCGTGTTTCGCGCCATGCAGGGCTTTACCGGCGGCGCGCTGATCCCCCTGGCATTCACCCTGACCCTGATCAAACTCCCCGAACACCACCGCGCCAAAGGCATGGCGATGTTCGCCATGACCGCGACCTTCGCCCCGTCCATCGGCCCGACGCTGGGCGGCTGGCTCACGGAAAACTGGGGCTGGGAATACATCTTCTACATCAACATCCCGCCGGGGCTGATCATGATCGCCGGGTTGATGTACGGGCTGGAGAAGAAAGAAGCGCACTGGGAACTGCTGAAAAGCACCGACTACACCGGCATTCTCACCCTCGGCGTTGGCCTCGGTTGCTTGCAGGTGTTTCTCGAAGAAGGCCACCGCAAGGACTGGCTCGAATCGAATCTGATCGTGACCCTGGGCAGCATCGCCCTGCTGAGCCTGATTACCTTCGTGATCGTGCAGATTTCCAAGCCCAATCCGCTGATCAACCTCGGCATCCTGCGCAATCGCAACTTCGGCTTGTCGAGCATTTCCAGCCTGGGCATGGGCGTCGGGCTATATGGGTCGATCTATCTGCTACCGCTGTACCTGGCGCAGATCCAGAACTACAACGCCTTGCAGATCGGCGAAGTGATCATGTGGATGGGCGTGCCGCAGCTGTTCCTGATTCCGCTGGTGCCGAAGCTGATGAAGTTCGTGTCGCCGAAATGGCTGTGCACGCTGGGCTTCGGATTGTTCGGGTTGGCGAGTTTTTCTTCAGGGGTCCTCAACCCGGATTTCGCCGGGCCGCAGTTCAACCAGATCCAGATCATCCGTGCGCTGGGCCAGCCGCTGATCATGGTGACCATTTCGCTGATCGCCACGGCGTACATCCTGCCGCAGGACGCGGGCTCGGCGTCGAGTCTGTTCAACATCCTGCGCAACCTCGGCGGCGCGATCGGCATCGCCCTGCTCGCGACGCTGCTGGATGCGCGAACCAAGACCTACTTCGATTATTTGCGCGAGGCGGTGGTGCCGACCAATCCGCAGGTGGCCGAACGCATGGCGTCAATGACCGACCGGTTTGGCAGCGACACGGCGGCACTGGGCAAAATGAGCGAGATTGTCCATCAGCAGGCGCTGATCATGGCTTACAACGATGCATTTCACTTTGTCGGGATTGCGCTGGGGATCAGCATGTTGGCGATTTTGTTGACCAAAAAACTGCCGCAGGGGCTGAAGGCTGGGGAAGCCCATTAGACCGCGTCGTCTCAATCGCGAGCAGGCTCACTCCTACAGGATTTGTGAACGCCACAGAACCTTGTAGGAGTGAGCCTGCTCGCGATGAGGCCCGACCAAACACTGCAAATCAAACCGCCAAAAGCCGCTCACGCAGCTTGGCAATCTCATCGCGCATCTGCGCCGCCGCTTCAAACTCCAGATCCCGCGCCAGCTGATACATCTTCTCTTCCAGCGCCCGAATACGCTTGGTGATCTCGCTCGGCGAGCGCAGTTCGGCTTCGTACTTGGCGTTTTCTTCGGCGGCTTTGGCCATGCCCTTGCGCTTCTTGCTGCGCGAGCCGGGCACGGTGGCGCCTTCCATGATGTCGGCAACGTCCTTGAACACACCTTTGGGGGTGATGCCGTTTTCCAGGTTGAACGCGATCTGCTTGTCACGACGACGCTCGGTCTCGCCAATCGCCCGCTCCATGGAGCCGGTGATGCGATCGGCGTAGAGAATCGCCCGGCCGTTGAGGTTACGCGCGGCGCGGCCGATGGTCTGGATCAGCGAGCGCTCGGAACGCAGGAAGCCTTCCTTGTCGGCGTCGAGAATCGCCACCAGCGACACTTCCGGCATGTCCAGACCTTCGCGCAGCAGGTTGATCCCCACCAGCACATCGAAGGTGCCGAGACGCAGGTCGCGGATGATCTCGACGCGCTCGACGGTGTCGATGTCCGAATGCAGATAACGCACGCGCACGCCGTGGTCGGCGAGGTAATCGGTCAAGTCTTCAGCCATGCGCTTGGTCAGCGTGGTGACCAGCACCCGCTCTTCGACGGCCACGCGCTTGGTGATTTCCGAGAGCAGATCATCGACCTGAGTCAGCGCCGGACGCACTTCGACTTGCGGGTCCACCAGGCCGGTCGGACGCACCACTTGCTCGACCACCCGGCCAGCATGCTCGGCCTCGTAGTTGCCCGGCGTCGCCGAGACGAAAATGGTCTGGGGACTGACCCCTTCCCACTCGTCAAAACGCATTGGCCGGTTGTCCAGCGCCGACGGCAGGCGGAAGCCGTATTCGACCAGGGTCTCTTTACGCGAGCGGTCGCCCTTATACATCGCGCCAACCTGCGGCACGCTGACGTGGGATTCGTCGATCACCAGCAAGGCGTCGGCCGGCAGGTAGTCATAAAGCGTCGGCGGCGCAGCACCGGCCGGGCGTCCCGACAGGTAGCGCGAGTAGTTTTCGATGCCGTTGCAGTAACCCAGTTCGAGGATCATCTCCAGGTCGAAGCGGGTGCGTTGTTCGAGGCGCTGGGCCTCGACCAGCTTGTTGTTGCTGCGCAGGTATTCGAGGCGTTCCTGCAATTCGACTTTGATGTGTTCGATGGCGTCGAGCAGGGTCTCGCGCGGCGTCACGTAGTGACTCTTTGGGTAGAAGGTGAAACGCGGCATCTTGCGGATGACTTCGCCGGTCAGCGGATCGAACGCGGAAATACTCTCGACCTCGTCATCGAACAGCTCGATGCGGATCGCTTCCAGATCGGATTCCGCCGGGTAAATGTCGATCACGTCACCGCGCACGCGGAAGGTCGCACGGGCAAAATCCATGTCGTTGCGGGTGTATTGCAGGTCGGCCAGACGCCGCAGCAAGGCGCGCTGATCGAGCTTGTCGCCGCGATCGACGTGCAGCACCATTTTCAGGTACGTCTCCGGGCTACCGAGACCGTAGATGCACGACACCGTGGTGACGATGATCGCGTCCTTGCGCTCCAGCAACGCTTTGGTCGCGGACAGGCGCATCTGCTCGATGTGGTCGTTGATCGACGCGTCCTTCTCGATGAAGGTGTCGGACGACGGCACATAGGCTTCCGGCTGGTAGTAGTCGTAGTAGGAAACGAAATATTCGACCGCGTTATTCGGGAAGAACGCCTTGAACTCGCCGTACAGCTGCGCGGCCAGGGTCTTGTTCGGCGCCAGCACCAGCGTCGGGCGCTGGACCTGCGAGATGACATTGGCGATGCTGAAGGTCTTGCCCGAGCCGGTCACACCAAGCAGCGTCTGGTGCGCCAGCCCGGCTTCGATGCCTTCTACCAGTTGGCGAATGGCTTCTGGTTGATCGCCGGCGGGTTCGAAGCGGGTGACGAGCTGGAATTCGGACATATACACCTCTGGATCGCGGCGCTCCGAGCAAAACGGAGCACCACGGGGACGACCGCAAACGACCGATGTCGCGCAAGAAAAAACCTGGATTGTGCTCAATGTGGAGTCGATTGCCTCGGCTTTCAAGGTAAACGTCCTACATCCGGTAAAGTCTCTGACAGAGTCAATCGACTAACGGTCAAGAAATAATCGGAAAAACTTACTCGAAAAGCCGATTCGCCTGTCGCCATTGCTCAGTGATGGCCTCTATACTAGCTCCCCGTTTGTGCACCGCTCTAGTGCATTCGGCTGGAGCGCGACACGTCCCTCCACTCTCCATTCAGAGCCGCCGTAATAATGAGCCTGTTCTCCGCTGTCGAAATGGCACCCCGCGATCCAATCCTGGGCCTCAACGAAGCATTCAACGCCGATACCCGGACCACCAAGGTCAACCTGGGTGTAGGTGTTTACTGCAACGAAGAGGGGCGAATTCCCCTGCTGCGCGCCGTGATCGAAGCCGAAACCATTCGCGCTGCTCAGCACGCTTCCCGTGGCTACCTGCCGATCGACGGCATCGCGGCCTACGACCAGGCGGTGCAAAAGCTGCTGTTCGGTAACGACTCGCCGCTGATCGCTGCCGGTCGCATCGTCACCACTCAGGCTGTCGGCGGGACCGGCGCACTGAAAATCGGTGCCGATTTCCTCAAGCAACTGTTGCCGAACGCCGTCGTGGCAATCAGCGACCCGAGCTGGGAAAACCACCGCGCGCTGTTCGAAACCGCTGGCTTCCCGGTACAGAACTACCGTTACTACGACGCTGCCACCCACGACGTTAACCGTGCCGGCATGCTCGAAGACCTCAACGCCCTGCCGAATGGCTCGATCGTTGTGCTGCACGCCTGCTGCCACAACCCGACCGGCGTCGACCTGACCCCGGCCGACTGGAACAACGTGCTGGACGTGGTCAAGGCCAAAGGTCACGTGCCGTTCCTCGACATGGCTTACCAGGGTTTCGGCGACGGCATCGACGAAGACGCTGCGGCTGTGCGTTTGTTCGCTGAGTCGGGCCTGACGTTCTTCGTCTCGAGTTCGTTCTCCAAGTCGTTCTCGCTGTACGGCGAGCGCGTTGGCGCCCTGTCGATCGTCAGCGAGTCGAAAGAAGAAAGCGCGCGCGTGCTGTCGCAGGTCAAGCGAGTGATCCGCACCAACTACTCCAACCCGCCGACCCACGGTGCAAGCATCGTCGCCGCGGTGTTGAACAGCCCGGAACTGCGCGCCCAGTGGGAAGCCGAACTGGCAGAAATGCGTCTGCGCATTCGCGGCATGCGTGAGCAAATGGTTGCCCTGCTGGCCGAAAAAGCCCCGCAGCGTGACTTCAGCTTCGTTGGCCGTCAGCGCGGCATGTTCTCCTACTCCGGCCTGACCACTGAACAGGTGCACCGTCTGCGCAACGAGTTCGGCATCTACGCCCTGGACACCGGCCGCATCTGCGTGGCCGCGCTGAACCAGAGCAACATCAAAGCGGTAACGGATGCGATCGTTCAGGTCATCTGATTGCGCCGCGTGATGAAAAACGGGAAGCCTTCGGGCTTCCCGTTTTTATTTGCCTGATTAACCGTGCCCATAACCTCTAGACTGCACATAAATCGAAACTGTAGGAGTGAGCCTGCTCGCGATAGCGTCTGATCAGTTGACACTGCACTGCCTGACGCACCGCTATCGCGAGCAGGCTCACTCCTACAGATTTTGTGTACACCCGAGATTTCTGATGAGAGACAACATGAAAAACGACAACCTGCGCGCCGACCGTGACGATCTGGATGATTTCATCCCCCGCGCCCCGGCCAAACGCGACAAGAGCCTGGTGCTGCAAGTCGCAGCGGGCGTGTTCCTCGGTGGCCTGGCCCTGTGGCTGGTGCAACTGGCGGCCACCGCGGCTTACGCCAAGCTGATGCTCGGCACGATTACCTTCGGCGGTTAGGCCAACTCGGTCGCCCGCTGACTGGCGGCATCGTCATAAGCGACGTACAGCGATTCGGCGATCTGGCTTTTGATCGCCTTGGTGCTTTCCAGCCCCAGCACAAAACCTTCGGCCTTGCCGCCAGCGCGGTTCAATTCTTCAGCGGTGCTGGCCTGGGTGATCGCGTCGAAGAGTTTTTCGGCGTGCGGGCCGACGCCTTTGGGCAGGCTGATTTGCGCGATGCTCATGCAAGCACCTCGCCTGGACGGGAAACGAGAACGGTTTGATTCATGACGCGTACCTTTGCGGCGAATGGCCGGCAGCGCGTGTGACCACTTCCGGGCGACCATGGTAGACCTGTGAGGCGGTCCTGGTCATCGCTAATCACTGACAAATCACCGTCCGTCCTGACAAAACAGGAAATTTCATATCCTGTGCTTGACTTCTCTTTTTGAATCAGTAACATACGCACCAATTCCGCAATAGCTCAGTTGGTAGAGCAAATGACTGTTAATCATTGGGTCCCTGGTTCGAGTCCAGGTTGTGGAGCCAAATAGCAAAGCCCCTGAATCGAAAGATTCAGGGGCTTTTTTGTGGGCGCTTGAAAAGATCAGAAGATCGCAGCCTTCGGCCTACACAGATCTCATACTCCGCTGATTCTGAGGATGAACGCTGAATCTGTAGGAGCTGCCGAAGGCTGCGATCTTTTGATCTTGAAATGAAAAAGGGCCGATCTGTACAAAACAGATCGGCCCTTTTTCTATTCAGTCGCAGCCGTCAGACATGCTCGCTGCTTTTCACCTGCGCTTTCGGCGCACCGTGCCCATGATCGTGATCATCAGGCTCGATCACCGGTACTTCCTTGCCATCGCAGTCATGCAGCTTGCCGTCGCTGAAGTAATCGCCTTCACGCAGCGCCGCCAAATCGCGATAGCGCAGGGTCCGCTCTTCCGCCGCGGCAAACACCGACTGCTGATCCGAGTTGCCGGCGGTGAAGTGGTTGAAGGTCAGGTTCAGCACAATCGCCATGATCGCCGACGAACTGATGCCCGAGTGGAAAATGGTCGCAAACCAGCTCGGGAAATGATCGTAGAAGTTCGGCGCGGCGATCGGGATCATGCCGAAGCCGATCGAAGTCGCGACGATGATCAGGTTGACGTTGTTGCGGTAATCGACCTTCGACAGCGTGCGGATACCGCTCGCCGCCACGGTACCGAACAGCACGATACCGGCGCCACCCAGCACCGACGTCGGCACCGCAGCAATCACCCGGCCCATGAACGGCAGCAGGCCGAGAATCACCAGGAACACACCGCCAGTGGCCACCACATAACGGCTCTTGATCCCGGTGACCGCCACCAGCCCGACGTTCTGCGCAAAGGCGCTCTGGGTGAACGAACCGAAGATCGGCGCAAACATGCTCGACAGCATGTCCGCCCGCAGGCCATTGCCCAGGCGCTTGGAATCGACCTTGGTGCCGATGATTTCACCGACCGCCAGAATGTCCGCCGAGGTTTCCACCAGCGTCACCATGACCACGATGCACATCGACAGGATCGCGGCGAAGTGGAAGGTCGGCATGCCGAAGTGGAACGGTGTCGGGAAGCCGAACATCGGACCGATGGTGACGCTGGAGAAATCCGCCATCCCGAGGAACACCGCCAGCACCGTGCCGATCACCATGGCCAACAGGATCGACAGACGCGAGATGGTCGAACTGCCGACCTTGCTCAGCAGCAACACCAGCACCAGCGTCACCGCCGCCAGACCGATGTTCTGCATGCTGCCGAAGTCGGGCGCATGGCTGTTGCCACCCATGGCCCAGCGTGCGGCCACCGGCATCAGCGTCAGGCCGATGGTGGTGATCACGATGCCGGTCACCAGCGGCGGGAAAAACTTGGTGATGCGCGAGAACACCGGCGTGATCAGCAGGCCGATCAGGGACGCGGCAATCACCGCGCCCAGCACCGATTGGAAGCCGCCCTCCCCGCCACTGCTGACGATCGCGACCATGGTTGCCACACCGGAGAACGACACGCCCTGCACCAGCGGCAACTGACAGCCAAAAAACGGCAGACCCAGGGTTTGCAGCAGTGTCGCCAGGCCCCCCGCAAACAATGAAGCAGCAATCAACAAACCAATGTCCGCCGGCGACAGGCCGGCCGCCTGGCCGATGATCAGTGGCACCGCAACGATACCGCCATACATGGTCAGAACATGTTGCAGGCCGTAAGCCATATTCGCGCCGACCCCGAGATTTTCGTCCTCGGGCCGTTGGTGTGAAACATGGGGCGTTTTCATGTGGGGGGTTCCCTGGTTTTTGTTATGCGCACACTGTATTCAATACTCGGGACAAATGTCCATAGAGTTGTATACAACTTGTCAGTCACATAATGGATAGGTAGCCACCCGACCTTCTATCCCGCCACCGCCATCGCCCCACAAATCCGGCAACACGGCCCCTCCGCTCCTTGGTTTTTATCGCACTCGGCTGGAGTGTTGATAGCGACCAGCGGTACAGCGCTGCGCAAAAGGGCAAGCGTCGACTCCTCAGACCGGCAGAATCATCCGCCCCAGCGACTCGCGCACACCCGGCCGCTCAGGCAGACGCAGGCCAAATTCCTGCTCCAGCACCTCAATCAGTTCATCGACATCCGCCACCTCGCGCCGCTCGCTGTCGGCGCCCATGTGGTGGATCGCGAAGCTGCCGTTGTTCAGGGTGCGGCGCCAGCCCTCGCCGGTACGCGCGACCATCAGGCGCTTGGCGAACGGTGACTCGGGATGGGTCGAGACGTACCAGTTGCCGAGGGTGTAATCGATGTCCTCCTGGCGTTGCAGGTCAAACAGATACATCGCGCGCCACTCGCCGGCGACCTGGGCGCGCAGCATGTAGCCATCGGCCTGTTTTTCGATGCGATAAGGTTCGTGCGGCGTCGCCTGTTCCGCCTCGGTATCGAGCAGCAGCGGCGCGGTCGGTACCATGCCGCCGAAGCCGACATCGGTGATGTAGCGCTCGCCATCGATGATCACCAGGCTCAGGCGATGGGTGCGCGCCGTCCATGTGCCCTCGGGCTGCGCCAGCACCACGCGCCCCGAGATGCCGCGCGCCTCAAAGCCCAATTCCTGCAACAGTGCCAGAAACAGATTGTTCAGTTCGTAGCAGTAGCCGCCACGGCCACCGTGCAGGACTTTTTGCTCGACCGATGCCAGATCGATCAGTACCGGCGCGCCAGTGATTGTCGACAGATTCTCGAAGGGAAAGACCCCGGTATGACGCCACTGCAATTGCCGCAGGGTGTCCAGGGTCGGTGCCGGCGGGGTGTCGAACCCCAGGCGTTGCAGGTACAACGTCGGATTCGCCAGACGTGGCTCGCTCATTGCTCAGTCCTTTTGCATGTGGCCGCGGATCGCTGCGCCGATGGCCGACATGTATACGGGATTGCCCCCCGGGTCCGACAATTGATTTCACCAATCAACGCTACCGACGCTTGCGTGAACCGATGCGAATCCACGTCGGCGCATGGTCGCTGGCGTGGGGCTCGTTGCGCACCCAGGCATCGACCCCGGCCTCGTGCAGATACGGACTGAGCGCCGGATTGAGCAGCAGATGATCGATGCGCAGGCCGGAGTTGGTTTGCCAATGCTGGCGGAAGTAATCCCAGAACGTGTAGAGGCGATCGTCGGGATACAGGTGTCGCAGCGAGTCGGTCCAGCCCTGATCCAGCAGCCGCTGATAACACTCGCGGCTTTGCGGTTGCAGCAACGCATCCTTGAGCCACGAGCGGGTGTTGTAGATGTCCATGTCGGTGGGCACCACGTTGTAGTCACCGGCCAGCACCACTGGATGATCGCTGCTTTGCAGATCTTTGGCGTAGCGTATCAGGCGCTCGAACCAGGCCAGTTTGTAGTCGAACTTCGGCCCCGGTTGCGGATTGCCGTTGGGCAGGTACAGGCAGCCCACCAGCACACCGTGCACCGCCGCCTCCAGATAACGGCTGTGCTTGTCCTCGGGGTCGCCCGGCAGGCCGCGACGACTCTCCAGCGGCTGCGCATCGCGGGCGAGGATCGCCACGCCATTCCAGGATGCCTGTCCGTGCCAGATCGCGCCGTACCCCGCCGCTTCCAGCTCGGCGGCAGGGAACGCGCTGTCCACCGACTTGAGTTCCTGCAGGCAGGCGATGTCCGGCTGCTCGCGCTTGAGCCATTCCAACAGGTTCGGCAGCCGCGCACGCAGGCCGTTGACGTTGAAGGTGGCGATCCGCAGGTTTTTCATCGTCCAGGCTCCGGCGAACAGGGTGTGAAAATTGTGACCCTGGGCCGGCGGCGGTGGTTGCATCGGATCGGTCGGCGGCAACCGCTCGTCAGCCAATCGGCACCAACCGCGACCGGCGTCAGACCAAAGTCAGGTAACCGAACCTTTCAGGAGACGTACCATGACTACTCGCACACTCACCTCTCTGTTGCTCGCCGGTCTGCTCGCCACCGCCTCGGCTGCCAGCTTCGCGGCGAATGACACCTCCGGCACCTCCGGTACCAATCCCGACGTCAACAAGAGCACGCCGAAGCCGCCAGACAACACCCCTGGCGCGCCCGCTGGCAGTAACAGCGCGGGCAGTCCCGGTTCGGGCAACGGCACCGGCACCAACGGCGGCGCCATGGGTTCGGGCTCGGGCGCCGGTGGCGGCACCGGCGCGGCGGGCGGCGGGACTGGCGGCGCGGGCGGTGGCTCGGGCAGCTGAACAAACCGCCGTTATGGCTGGTAATCAGTGGCGAGGGCTTGCTCCCTCGTCGCACTTGGTTGCGCAAGCTCAGCGATCGTAACGCATCAACTCGGCAACTTCCGTCTCCAGCGACAACACCGCCGCGCGATTGCGCCCGGCATTTTTCGCCTGATACAGCGCCGCGTCCGCACGCTGGATAAATTCCTCCAGGCTGTCGTTGCCGCTGGGCACAAAGGAATAGCAGCCCAGACTCACCGTCAGATACCCGGTCGGCGACCCGCTGTGAGTGATGCGCTTGTCCATCACACTGCGCCGGATCTGCCCGGCAATCGCCAGCGTGCCGTTGATGTCAGTGTCCGGCAGCAGCACCGCGAACTCCTCGCCGCCGTAACGCACCGCCAGGTCAGCCTTGCGCTGGCAGCAGTTTTTCAACACCTGGGCCACCTGCGTCAGGCAATGGTCTCCCGCCACGTGGCCGTAGGCATCGTTGTAGCGTTTGAAGAAATCGATATCGAGCATGATCAGCCCGACCGGACTCGACTGCCGTGCGCCCCGGGCAAATTCGATCTCCAGCGAACGCTCGAACAGTCGCCGGTTCGCCAGCCCCGTCAGGCTGTCGTGGGTGGCGGTCTGCTCCAGCGCCCGTTGCGCCTTGCGCAGGTTCTTCTCGATGCGCTCGCCGTCGCGCACTTGATGAATGAACACCCAGCCGAACAAACCGACGCCAAGAATCACCAGTGCAACGATCACGCTGGACTGAAAGGCGCGCTCATACCAACCCTTGAGAATCGCGTCGCGCGATGACCCCGCCGCGACCACCAGCGGATACGTCCCCAACTGCCGGTAGCCGTACAAGCGCACCACGCCGTCGACCACCGACTTGATCATCGCGGTACCGGCCGGCGCTTCGGGCAGCAGCTTCTGATAAATCTTGCCCCGCGCCAGCGACGAACCGATCAGGCTTTCGTCGAACGGCCGCCGCGCCAGCACGGTGCCGTCCTTGAGCCCGAGAAACATGATGCCGTTGTCATCAAGGCTGAAGCTTTTGAAGAAGCGGTCGAAGTACGCCATCTTGATCCCGGCCATCAACACGCCCTGAAAATTGCCGGCGCGGTCGTTGATGCGTTTCGAGATCGGAATGATCCATTCGCCATTTTCGCGGCTGCGAATCGCCCGGCCGATGTGCGCCACGCTGGAAACATTCTGCTGGTGAAACTGGAAGTACTCGCGGTCGGCCACTCCGTTGCCATGGGGCAGGTCCGGGAACGAAGTAATCACCCACTGCCCTTCGCGGTCGAACAGGAACATGCCGTGCAACTGCTCCAGTTGCTGCACCCGGCGCGCGAAGGTTTGTTGCAGGCGCGGCCGTTGCGCGGCGCCGTATCCGTCGTCCTCGACCCAGTCGGCGAGGCTGGTGAGCACCAGGTCGGCGGCCAGAAACGTGTCTTCGGCCTGCTGCGCCATGGCCCGGGTCAGGTTGGTGGAAGCGATCTGCGCGTTCGCCAGGTCCTGACGTCGCGTCTGCTCCAGTTGCAAATAGAGCAGGCCAGACAGGCAGAGGCACACCGCAACGATGAACAACGCTGCCGCTTTGCGCAGCGGCAGGCGTTTGAGCGTGCCGGGGGTCTGATGCGGGTCGTGAATGGGGATTGGCAAAAACGTGTCCTGGGCAGGTACGACAAGGGGCCGCAGCCCGAAACCCTTACTTTTCGTGAGCGTAGCCCACCGGGGTACGCACGGCAAACCCGCAACGCCAACACACACCCGCCCCGCTGTATCGGCGCGCGCGAGATTTGGATGAACGCTGCGCGTCGATTTATTTTCACACCACGTTCTGCGCGCAATCAGCGCCGATAGGCCAGGCGACGCATCGTGCTCTGCGGCTATCGGGGTTTGTTGATTTCCCGCAGCAGGTCCGCGACCGGGAGGTTCATGGTGTTTGAGTAGTAGGGTTTGTAGCCGTACGCGGTGACGACGACTTTGCAGGGGATTTGTTGTTTATTGGCGAGGAGGTGGTTCAGCTCTGTCACTGACAGATTTCTTTCAGAACTTCGGTTGCTGGAAGTTTCACTCAGGAATGCGCGGGTGAGGTAGGAATACCTTGCCTTGTTGTTTTCATTTTTTTCCGACCGTATCAAACCGGATGCGGAAAACTGTATGGCTTTGCCGACTGAGAAATCTTGATCATCCGCCAAGGCGCAATGAAGCATGCCCGAAATCATCCCGACTCGCTCTCCGCGATCAAAAAGATCCAACACATCAACGTCCGACTGATACCGGATGACGTATAGCAGCGACTTTTCTCTTTCCACAGATTCGAAGCTCAGGTTTGCGGGAGGCTTTGTGTGGTCTTTCGCACAACCTGAGCAAATAACGAGCAAGCAACAAATGAGCACCCTGTACATCATGGAAAATCCTTCATGATTGAGTCGAAAAGCATATCGGCTGCCGATTTGCTCCCCGCGATACGGGCAGTAAACAACCCCAATGCATTTGCATGATTAGTGTCTACATTGACGTTCAATGAAGGGCCACAGGAGATAAGCCACTTTTCACCAAAATCAGCGACCCCATCTGACGAATCTCTTTTAGTTGGCATCGCTTTGATATTGATCCAGTCGGCAGCAATTGGATCGGGGCGTTCGCGATAAATATCCGACCCCAACCAAACCAGAGCCCCTTCACCCACGGGATCAAGGGTAATCAGCATCTGAATCCTGTAACCCCATTCCGACATGATCTTTGTCAGATGCGCACCGTTCCACCCACCGAGGCTATGACCCACGATATAGACAGGACAGCTCTTGTAGGGGATCAGACTCAAGACATGTCGCTGAATATCCTGTTTTCCTCTGACTTCGTTATAGCCCAGCCACTCAGACTTATATTTACCCTCCTTTGCCAAGCTTGTCGTGCGCTCATCAAAGTCCTTCCGTGCCTCTTGGATGTTTCCATAAGGCCCCGAAAAATAATAACTTTCCTTATCCCCGGCACCGCCGACGAAAACAACAATCGCCTTGGTACTCTCCACCGGCACCTGCTTGTCACTGACATCCTTTTTGTCCGTCAGCGCATGTTCCTTGTGCAGTTTGTAATTATTGCCTTTCGCGCACGTTACTGTTTCAGCCGCCATGCCTCACTCCTCCAAAAACAGCTTGATGGTTTCAGGAAGGTGCGAGCTGACTTGGTGGGTGAATCCGTTAGCGTCAGACACCCCATGCTCCAGACGCCCGTCTTCGCGCTGGATCACGTAGGGATGATTGATCATCGGCTCACCGGTCACGTCATTGACCAGTTTCAACTTGTCAGTGAAATGCACCGGCATCGGCAGCAAACCACTGAAAGGCGCCGCTGTTACTGTGTCACCGATGATGACCGTGCCTGACCCACCAATGACCACATTGCCGTGCCCCCCGGTGCTGTCCAGGGTCGCGGCGTTTAAGCCATTGATAAACACCGTTGAGGAAACGCCGCCAGTAATCGGGCTACCGCACGCTGATTTATCAGTCAGTCGCGCAGCTGCCAATCCGTCGAAATTTACATTCGGCGAGCCACTGGCAATCGGATTGGTGCCATGTCCCGGGAGTGGGCAGGCGGTTGGGTCGGTGACGCGGGCGGCGGGTTTTCCGCTCATGAACAGCTCCTTGCAGTGTTGCGGGTCATCCTTTTTGGGGGCGCAAGCATGCGTGAATTTTCCGGGTGCTTCAAACCTTCAGGCAAAAAAAGAGCGCCCGCTCGGGCGCCCTTTCCTGATCGTGAAACCGCTCACATCAACGCGACGGCGGCACTCGAATATCCCCCGCCCGGCACTGGGTCTTCACACCCTTACCGCACGCGCCGAATTGCAGATCCTTGCCCATGCACACCCGCACTTCCGAGAGTTCCGGGCCGCTGCAGATCACCGCGATGCCATTGGCCGGGATCCCCGGGTTGGCCTTGCGGAACAGATCGGAAATTTCCTGGGCCTCGAAGTAGTACGAACTGCTGAGCGGCTGCAACTCCTGGGGGATTTTCACCGCGCCGACGGCTTTGTCCGCTTCGTCCAGATAGCCCATCGCGCCCAGGCCACTGCAGGTGCCGTGCTTGGACCATTCGTGATCAAGCAGTTTCTTGGTCGGAAACAGCGTCAGGCCCTTGGTCGTTTCCGCCGCCGACAACGTGGTCAGCGGTGGGCAGGATTCCGGCCAGCCACCATTGGCGTATTGCGGCCACAAACCGTGCAGCACGAAGCCGTAGCCCTTGCCGGAACATTGCACGTCATCTTTGTGGGTGAGGCAGAAGGTCGGCGACCAGGACAGCGTCAGCAGGTAGTAGTCGAACTGCCCCGCCACCGCTTCCGTTTGCACTTTGCTGGCGTTCGACTGACGCGCCGAACTCAGGCCGATGCTACCGGCCGTCAGCGCAATCACTGCCAAAATTGTAAACAGCTTTTTCATGTACCCGCTCCTTGGGACGCCTGCGTCCGTGGTTTTCGATCATGGCCAGACTTGGCCAGCGCTGATTTCGCCATGCTTGTGTTGCAAGCGCATGACGCAAGGCAAGGCCGCACGCCGTTGAAAGGTCTACGATTAACAGGCAGACATCAAACCAAGGGATCCGAAATGAGTAAAGCAGACGAACTCGCCGCCAAACTCAAGCAAACCCGGCACACCCATGCGGATGCCGCGCTGGAGATCGATTGCTGGCCGGCGCAGGTCTACGATCTGTACCACCGCATCGAGGGCTGGCTGCAGCCAGTCACTGAGGTCGGCCTGAAAATCCGCCGCAATCCGACCCACGTTTGCGAACGCTCACCCGATGGCGAGAGCCACGATTACGCGATCGATCAACTGCTGATCGAAGCAAACGACAAAAAACTTATATTTGATCCCATCGCCCGGTTTACCGAGGACGGCGCCGGCCGCGTGCGGATCACCCTGCCGGAGCGCAACACCTATCTGCTGCGCACCGTCGATGAACACCACGAAAGCCATTGGTGGCTGCAAACGGTGGAAACCGGGCAGGAACTGGATGCGATTGCGCTGACCGAGAACAATCTGTTGCAGGTGGTGCAGGAAGGCCTCGGCCTGTAACAGCGAGCTACCCATAGGGATCAGCGCCGAGAACGTGGTTAACTTCTCGCTCCGATCCCTTTGAAGCCCGACAGACATGCCCATGAATAAAACTCCGTTCCTGCTCGGTTCATTGCTGGCGCTGACCCTGAATGCTCAGGCCGCAGAACAACCCTCGCACCTCGACACCGTCCAGCAACAAGGCCGACTGCGCGTCTGCACCACCGGCGACTACAAGCCCTACACCTTCAAGCGCCCCGACGGCGATTTCGAAGGCATCGACATCGCTATGGCGCGTTCGCTGGCCGACAGCCTCGGGGTCAAGGTCGAGTGGGTGCAGACCACCTGGAAAACCCTGATGCCGGACATGCAGGCCGGCAAGTGCGACATCGGCATGGGCGGCATTTCGGTGACGCTCGAACGGCAGAAAAAAGCCTACTTCAGCCATACCCTCGACAGCGACGGCAAGATCCCGCTGGTGCGCTGCGCCGATCAAGCCAAGTACCAGACCGTCGAGCAGATCAACCAGCCCAACGTGCGCCTGGTTGAACCTGCGGGTGGCACCAACGAAGCCTTCGTCCACGCCTTCCTGCCCAAGGCGCAACTGGCCCTGCACGACAACGTGACGATCTTCCAGCAACTGCTCGACAACAAGGCCGACGTGATGATCACCGACGCCTCGGAAGCGTTGTATCAGCAGAAGCTCAAACCGGGGCTGTGCGCGGTGAATCCGCATCAATACATGCAGTACGGCGAAAAGGCTTACCTGCTGCCGCGCGATGACATCAGCTGGAAGCTGTACGTCGATCAGTGGCTGCATCTGAGCAAAGTCACCGGCACTTATCAGAAGGTTATTGGTGAGTGGCTGGCTGTACCGCAGTAACCCTCCAGGCACAAAAAAGGCGCCCGACATGGGCGCCTGTTTAGTACCTGACACTGAACCCGCGGAAAACCTGTGGCGAGGGAGCTTGCTCCCGCTGGACTGCGCAGCAGGCCTTCTTTTATGGGGCCGCTTCGCGACCCAGCGGGAGCAAGCTCCCTCGCCACAGGTTCAATGTCAGCCTTGATCTCTATCAGTCGTCGTGCAACATCCCGGAACTGTACTGATTCAAGCTGCTGCCAATACTGTTGCCGCCGAACTTGAGGGTCGTCGCATTACTGCGCCCCTCCGGCGACTGGCAATCAGCAGAAAAGCAACTGGTAGTGGTCAAGCCACCGGCGCCCGAACAGGCACTCAACACCGAGACAGCTGCAGCGATCAACAGCACTTTGACGACATTGGTGCGCATGGTACGGCTCCCCTTGGGATGATCTTGTGCAAGCATCCTAGGCCTTCGCCGCACCAGGCAAGATGAAACCTGCCTGACCGACAGCAGCGGTTCAGCTCCGGCGAAACGCTGCCCCCATCAAACCGCCCGCCACGCCTCCCCAGGAATCTGCGCGATCGACTCAAACGCCGGTTTGGCGAACCAAAAGCCCTGCATCAGATAAATCCCGCAGTCCGCGAGAAAATCGCGCTCATCCGGGTGCTCGATGCCCTCGGCAATCACCTCGACACCCAACTCGGTGCACATGCCCACCACACCACGCACAATCGCCTGACGCACCCGGTCGCGGTGGATATCGCGAATCAGCGCCATGTCCAGTTTGATCAGGTCCGGCTGAAAGTCCGCCAGCAGATTCAACCCGGAATATCCCGCACCAAAATCATCGATGGCAGTCTTGAAACCAAACTCTCGGTACTCGCGGAGGATGTTCATCAGGTGCTTGTTGCTTTCGACGTGCTCGCCTTCCACCGCTTCGAAAATCAGCCTATCAAGCGGGAACGCATGCGTTCGCGCCGCCTCGAGCGTACTGCGAATGCACATCTCCGGGCGATATACCGCATTGGGCAAGAAGTTGATCGAGAGAAAATCGGTGATCCCCACCTGCGCCGCCGTGGCAATCGCCCGCACGCGGCACAGTTGATCGAAGCGATAGCGGTTCTGGTCGTCGACCTGCTGCAACACCGACAACGCACCCTCGCCCTGCACGCCCCGGACCAGCGCCTCATGGGCAAATGTCGATTGATCACGCACATCCACAATCGGCTGGAACGCGAAGGAAAACGCCATGTCGGCGTCGCCTTGCTGCGGGCACCCGTGGCACCCCCCGCTGGGCTGAGGGGAAACTGGAATTTTGGTCATGACGCCCCCTGAGCGCGGGTTGCTGCCTTCCATGGCCCAGAATATAACTGCACGGACCGGATGGCTGCCGCTCGGCGGCCCCCGCATATACAGGCTGACCGATCAAGTCTGCCCAAGTTCATTGCGAAATGCCATCAGGTGCGGAAATGCGCCGTCATGCGCCGCAGGTCCTGCCCCAGCGACGCCAGCTCAATGGTCGCGGCAGCACTTTCTTCACTGGCGACGGCCGACTGATCCGCCACATCGCGCACACTGACGATGCTGCGATTGATCTCATCGGCGACCGCACTTTGCTGCTCAGCGGCGGCGGAAATCTGCAGGCTCATTTGCTGAATGGTGCCGATCGAATGGTTGATCTCGGTAATCGCCTGCTCGGCTTTCTGCGCCAGCACCACGGTGTCCAGCGTGCGCTCGCGGCTGGATGTCATCAATGTCGAGGCCGCTTGCGTGCCCTGTTGCAAGGTGACGATCAGCGCTTCGATTTCCTTGGTCGAGTCCTGCGTGCGCTGGGCCAGCGAGCGCACTTCATCGGCCACCACCGCAAAACCACGCCCCTGCTCCCCCGCCCGCGCCGCTTCGATCGCCGCGTTCAGCGCCAGCAGGTTGGTCTGCTCAGCCACTGCCTTGATCACATCGATGACCTTGCCGATCTGCTCACTGTCCTGGGACAGCACGTTCATCGCCGCACCCAATTCCTCGATCGCCACCGACAGTTCGCTGATCTGCACGGTGGCCTGCTTGACCACCGCACTGCCATGCCGTGCCTGCTGGTCGGCCAGTGTCGCGGCGGCGGACGCGTCCGTGGTGTTGCGCGCCACCTCCTGCACCGTCGAGGCCATTTCGTGCATCGCCGTGGCGACCTGATCCACCTCGACTTTCTGCTGGCGCACGCCGGCGCTGGTCTGCTCGCTCATCGCCGAGAGCTTCTCGGCCGACGTCGAAATATGCGTCACGCCATTACCGATCCCCTGCACCAGGGTGTTCAAGCTTTGCGCCATGTCCTGCATCGCGTTCTGCAGATCGCCCAACTCATCCTTGCGGCTGGATTTGGCGTGTACCGTCAGATCGCCCTTGGCAATCCGTCGCGCCAGTTCCACCGTCAGCGCCAGCGGCCCGGTGATCTGCCGCGAGATCAACACCGACGCCACCAGCCCCACTACCAGTGCCAACAGCGTCAACAGCGCAATCTGAATAAACGCCCGATGTTGATCATCCCGCGCCAGACGCTGCTGAGTGTCCATCAGGCCGGTCATGATGCTGTCCATCGCCTGGCTCTGTTGATCCACCTGCTGGCGCAGACTCTGCTTCTGCTCGAACAGAGCCGCCACCTGCACCAACACCTCTCGATAACGACGGATACCGGCCTGCGCCTCATCCAGCTGACTCGACAGGGCCGCTGGCAAACCGCGTTGCGCCTTGCTCATGTCGCTGAGGAACGCATCGGTGGTGTCCAGCAGCACCTTTTTGTTGGCCTCGCTTGGCACCGCGATATACCGCCGCAACATCAGACGAAACATGGTCATGCCGTTGCGCAAATCCGCCACCGTGCGCAAGTCCGCTACACGCGCGGCATCGGCCGACGCCAGCGCACTGGCGGTGGTGCTCTCGAACATGCGGGTGAACGTCTCGGCGTACTTGTCCGACATCGCCCCCAGCGGTTTCAGCGCATCGGTGGTCGCCTTGTCGGCCTCGATCAAGCGTTTGACCTGCTTGTCGTAGGCCAGCGTGGTGTCCTGCAACTGCTTCAACGCCTGCTGGTTTTCCGCCCGCGTCAGAGTCTGCAACGCTTTGGTAATCAGCCCCTGCAACACATTCAACTGCGACTGATAAGACTCGGCAAACGCCGCATCCGCTGCCGCTTCGTACTGCTTCTCCGACAGCCGCATGTCCTGCGACGCGTCGTTGAGCGTGCCGATCAAGCGCGTGGTGTCCAGGCGATCCACCAGCACATTGCTGCTGCTATAGCCAATGAAGGCCACCGCCACCATCGCCACAATCAGAACGCCAAAACCGGCCCCCAACTTTCGGGACACCTTGATGTTGCCCAGGAAACTCGATGCTTCTGCCATGTTCAGCCTCTAACGCCCTGACGCCGTTCAACGCCAGGCACAAAAAAATTCATCTAAGGCAACCGAGGTTGCCGCGCATATTCGGGGGGCGTCGTCCTGAACAAGTGGCGGACAGCTCCAACTGTCCCGGCTGCAACAGGCTGATGCGAAAAACCGTATCGACGGCGCAGGCATCAGCGGAAAAATCCAGGTTTCATGCTGGATTTATCGTTTCAGCAAAGGTGTTGGAGCAGATGCTATAAACTTTGTGAAAAGTTGTACAACTTTATATTTTTGTACAAGCGGTGAACTTTTTCGCGCGCGTGATGACGCATTGCCATCATTTTTTGTGGCACATCGCTACTCGTGGCGAAAGCCTTGAAAAACCGCCGTATTGAGCGGTTGCTTCGAGAATCGATACAGCGCCCTCCGCAACCACGACCTGGCCGCTCGCCACGGAGGGCAACGGTCTACGCCTTGAGCTCGACGTTATCCAACGCCTGATTCACCGCCAACTCCCCCAACATCACCACCTGCGCAATGCCCAGCAGCGTCTTGCGGTGCGGGACATCCAGCAACGCGGCGAAATCGTTGAGCATGGTGGTGGCGGAACCCAGGGACTCACTGGCGTTGGCGAGCAGGGATTCAGTGTCGTAGGCCGGGTTGGCGAGGAACATCGGTTTGGATTGATCACCGCAGGCCATGATCTGGCTGGCTGGCGTGAGGTAGTGATCGAGAGCGCGCTCGGCGGCTTCGTGGAGTTTTCGGGAATCGAGGGATTCGTAGGGGGATGCGGGGTCGGTTTCTGGGGGGTTGGGCGTTACTTTGAACATAGATGGAACCTCTAGCGCGAATACTAAAAGGAGCCATCACCCTCGCTACCAAACGATAGGTGGCGGCCATACGCGGGTTGGTAGACCGGTCGCACTAGAACCCGGCGCCCACGAATGAGCCCCACGCATGACCACCATGAAAGCGGAGCCCCGAGAAAGGACTGCACACGGTGACGCCATGAGTCTAGAAACGAAGCGGGCTACCAAACCCGATCACTGGTTTGCAGTGACACAGGGACGATAGAACCCGCGAGCTAGACGCACAAGCCGGCGGATTCTGTCTTAGGTGTAGGGGATGGTGCAAGGTTGTGTAGGAGCGGGACTGCAAAAACATGCCTCATTTAAACAGCGCGTTTTTCTGCTCGCGAAGGTTCTAAGAGCAAGTTAATTGACGAGATACGGTCAGCGCAAAGAGCAATGTGGCGCTAATTCAAGCGCCGTCCGTCGTTCCGATGATGGATTGGAGCGACTAAATCTAAACAACTCTAAAATCAAGGCCTGCAGCTGCCTCCAGGTTTACCCGTACCAGTTATGTACCAACCAGCATTGATACAAGGTGCGTTGGGGATAACCGCCCTGCTATCCTTCGGAAAATTTCGAAGGGAGTCGACGTCTTGCCCAATTGCCATTCCACCTTCTGTTTACCCCTAAACCTATCAAAATTCGCTTACTCTCGACTTAGCTCTAGTCGATCTCCTCTTTTCCTAAGCCTGCGAAAGTATCGAAAGCCCTCTCTAATGACAACTACCGACTTTAAGCAGTTGGTTGCAGGCTATTTTATTTACATCCTGACTCAAATCCTCGATCATTCTAACATTCCAACTATCAACAACAAATAAAGGGCTTAGACATGAAAATAGAAAAACCTAAATCAGCCACAACTTCACGACTTGTTTCAAAATCAGCCATCACGACTGACGATCTTTGGAAAAGCGACCCGCAGACAATTCGAAACTTCCTAGATGTAAGGCATGAGTTTGAGCAACTGTGCGCAGAGGTAGAGTATATCCTCAGAAAAAGAATCTCTCAGAGCGAAATACAAACTTCTTTCATAGGCTCAAGAGCAAAGACACTGAATAGTTTCGTAGAGAAACAACAACGCAAAAACTACGATAACCCACTTACTGACGTTACTGACTTGGCAGGGGTGCGAGTCGTCTGTCTCTACAGCGCGGACTTATTAGAAATTGAAAAAATAATACGTACTGAATTCACCATTATTGAAGAAATAAACAAGTTAGCCGAATTTGACCCCAACCAATTTGGCTATAGAGCTACACATTTTATTGTCAAGCTGGGAAAAACATCGTCCGGCGCAAGGTACGACGACCTTAAAAATTTCGTTTGTGAAATTCAAATCCGGACTGTAGTCCAAGATGCATGGGCAATCATCCAACATCACATGGCGTACAAAAAAGAATCTCAGATACCACCTAAGCTTCATCGAAAACTTAATAGCCTAGCCGCGCTATTTGAAACAGTAGATGATCAATTTGAATTAATAAGAAACCAGCGCGACACTTACCTATCTTCCGTCCGCGAGATCCTAAACGAGCCAAATGGACTTCTTGACACCGAAATAAATATGGACAGCCTTATAGAGTATTTGAAGTGGACATTTCCAGACCAGGATCCAGGGAAGCATGGCGTCAACGTAGTTCTAGACGCACTCAAGTCGCTAAACTACAAAAAACTTGATGATGTTGACAAACTACTTAAACGAACTGAAACTCAAAGAATCAAAGTACTAGAAGACTTTGGAGAATTACTTACAAGAGACGTACACGGAAACCCCCAATCCAATATACAAATTGCAATTGCGCTTGCAATAACTAGCGAAGCGGGTCAAAAATCGATTCCCTGGGGAACATCATGGTTGGAAATAATCAAAAAACACCAACAATTTAAATAGCTCCTTAGTTCCATAAAAATTACTATTCGTTAAACCGCCTTTTGGGCGGTTTTTTACGTAGTGAGCTAATATGTCCATGAAGATAGCCTCCCAAGCAGATAACGAGGGTTCGATTACCTTCACCCGCTCTACTATTTTCAAGGCTTCCAGCGGTATCGAGGTAGCATCAGGCGAGACTGGTGACAGTTATGGTGACAGTCACACGATTTGCGTGGTAGCGCCGGTCAGCATCCCTCCCCTAGCAATGCCCCCGTTTTCAGTTGACCCATGGGAAAAAGGTAATTTTGGTAATGTCATTTTTGATCGTCCTGAAAGCTCAATGAAATCAAGTAGTTAAAGCCTTTCTTCAAAGGTAATAATTGAGTAATAGGTAGGTTAGAAAATTACCTACTCGCTCAGTAATTCCAACTCCAAACAAAACCCAATAAAATCAGGCACTTGGTAAAATATTACCTCCAGCCTTACTGAATATTACCTTGCAAGGTAATAAGTGAAAGCCGCGTCCTGTAACGGTTCCAAGCCATTTCTCATCCACGCTTACCAAAATTACCCTTTCCCCACCCTCGACCCGAAATCGGTCCTCTCTTTCTCTTGCTATGCTTCCAAATCTCGGACTGAGAGAATCCTTACCCTCGTCATCTACCAATTCTGTTAGATCTACCGGAGCACACATGAACGATTTTAGCGAGAGAGTTGCGGCGAGCATCGGGCGTCACTTTGTGATGCTGTCTTGTCTAAAAAGCTCTTCTTCATCCGAGAAGGCAGAAGTCTTGATCTTTTCTGGCTTTGTCGTGGATGTGTTAGGCGAATGGTTCTACGTAACGGCAGGCCACGTACCAAAAGGAATAGGAAGCATGATTGAGGATGGCTATACCTTCGACACGTGGCGACTGAACGATCAAGCAGCAGGAAAACAGTTCGAAGAGGCTGCCATACCATTCGATTTCCAGTTTGAACACTGGTGCGTCGTCGAAGATGCATCCGTCGGTCTTGACTATGCAGCGGTGCCTCTGGGCGGGCTATATCGCCAACAACTGGAAGTCGGTGGCGTCGTACCTTTCACAAAGGAGGCATGGGGGGACTACATTGCTGATCACGACTACTGGACCATCGTAGGCGTTCCATCGGAGTCGATTTCTGAGAATGCCAGTAAGATCACAGCCCAAGTTGTGATAATTCCACTTTCACCGGCGAATCCTCCACGGGACGTAGGACAGAAAGCTGAAAATCAATTTTATGCAAAACTTATGGACGGATCAGAAGAGGTTGTTAACAACATCTCGGGTATGAGCGGTGGGCCAATAATATCGCTGCGGGAGGTTGACAGCGTTTGGAAGTACAAGGTCATCGGGATCCAGAGTGGTTGGTATTCCGATAGCCGAATTCTAGCGGCCTGTCCTTTCTCCTCCTTCGCCGAAGCTCTCGAAAGAGCCGTAGAAGAGGCAATAGCTGAACAAACACGCACACACTGACAGCATATTCCAGCCAGGTCTCTACTGCTCGCTACTGATCATTTTTGAAATGCTCCTATCGCCCTGGAAGCCATATGAATCGCAGGTCTCAGGCGCGTCGAGCCACCTCAAAAAGGGCGTTCAAGACGGACGTAGCGTGAGCCTTTTAAAAAATGAAAAACTCATTGAGATGACAGTTTTCAGTCGTCCCCCTTACACAACGGGGGGGTTGGCGATCGGCCTCCCACCTGGAGCGTTTTGAACGTCGCGCGAAACCGCTGCATTTATTGTCAAAACCTTTCACCTCGTGAAATTACCAAACCTCTCGCAGCCACCGCAGCGGGCTTGGGCGCGACCTTCGTTTGCACCAACACCCATCTTTGCAAAAAAACGAGCGCAAAGCCCGTCGGCGGGAGGGGGATAAGTGCTTTTTCAGCTGTTTTTTTCTTGCAGCTGAATTTCTCCGAGCAACCAAGCGTCCGCCGATCGCCGTCAGTCGCCCGACTGGTGTCGAAGAGCTCACCTGCCGCTATACTGTTTGCATATACAGTATTCTTGTAAGAATGGCTTATGAACAAACAATGTGCGGGAACCGAAAACCAAGAGTCATCCGCGATAGCGCAGTGGCAAGTAATGCTGCGGGATGAAGTGGCGCTGCTGGCGATGCCTGGCGCCCATCACAAAGCACTACTCAGGCAAGCCCATGTTCTGCACCAGGATCATGTAATTGATAGTGATCACCTCAGTGATTTGTTGGAGTTAGCGGACGCGGCGCTTGCCTACGCCGTCGAGTCTTTGCTCGACCTCAAAGCTGACGAATAGGGGGAACCATGCGCGTATTGGTCACGCCTATGCGGTTACGTGGTGTCGCGCTGGATGCGAAAGAGCGGCGCCGCTATCCGGCGGTTAGAGGCAACGTCATGGTCAATTCCACGATGTGCCATGAGTTAGGCCGGGCAGCCAACGTTGCTCGTGTTGAGGTGGGAATGCCGCTCGATCCTGATCCTTTACCACCCTTGCTTGACGCCACATTAGCGGGTATGGCAGTAACAGGATTTGTTCTGAGCGGAATCGAGTACATTGATGGTTGTGCCTACGCGCAATCATGGTGGTGCCGTGAAGAGTAAAGTATGTGATTTAAATACTGAAACCTGTAATTTAATAGCCCAGCAAGTTTTTTAGCTTAAATGACCACCGTGAATACTCGGCAAGGGAGGAATATGGATATTGAAAGCTTCAACCAGTGTTTGGGATATTTGCAGGTGTCAATGCAAGGGAAAGGGATTTTAGACAAAGCGCTTCCTATACTCGGCACACTAGTAGGTACCGTTTTTGGTTTTGCTTTAAATTATTTTGCGGGACGTGGCAAAGAAAATAACGCAGCAAAAAACAAGCTCATGTGTATCGAAGAAGATGTCATGGCGATTGAGCACTCGCTGGATGAATTGAATAAAGAGGCTTTACGGATGATTAGCCTTATCGTCCAAAAAACTCCTGCCAGGGGGAATTATCTTCCATTGAGCATAAGTGCTTTATGCTTGGAGTCTTACTTTATTGATGTGGCTCACAAATATAGCCGCCAGCAAAGATACTGGATTCAATTGTTAATTTCACGACTAGAGGAAATAAGTGGCGCTCTGGTAGTGATAAAGGATTTCAAAGGACCAATGTATACGCGCTCCATTAACTTGTTGAACCTCATAGGTTTGGCAGTAAATTGTTCTAGGTTTTGCAAGATGATAATGCAAGACAAGATTTTAGAAGACGAGGGTGTTGTAAGTTGGTTACGCGTGATGGATGTCTCAGAAGAGTATCTTGATGCGTACAGTCGTGCTTTTGAGAATGCCGCAGTTCACAATGCCACTTTAGAGCTTTAATGTGATTGCTTTTACTATGTCACCTTTTTGTTTTGAAGTTTCGGCGTTTAATAAAAATGCCGACGAATTCGATGGTGGCGGTGTTGGGCCGTGCGTATGTGCGGCCAGATGTAGGTTCATCTGCTCTACCAAGTCGAGCAGATCGCACACTACTTGAAACAGGTTCACGCCTTCTGAGCCGATCCAGCTTTCAGGTGCCTGTAGGCGCTGCCCTTTGCTGGCCACACTTCGCCGCAAGCCTTCAATCCGCTCATGCATATCGCCACCCACTGTGGCGTTATGCTTCTGACCCACAACCAAGTTCAGATCCCGGCCAGTCGCCTGGTGCAGATCGTCCACCGACGCCAGGCTCGCGGATCCACCCGACATCAGCTTGAGCGCGCCCAGCGCCTCGATCTTTTTCACACCACCCACAGTCTCGGTCGAGTGGTCATCAATCGTCTGCGTGTGGCTCTGGAACTGCTCGCGGTTGTCCAAAGCTTCAACCTCGCGTTCGATGGCCTGATCCCGGATCTTGCCGTCGGTCTGCCGCAGCCAATTGCCGTCGGCATCGACGCGCTGCTGAGCGGCGCCGCTGTGCTGCCACACCTGGTCACCTTTCGGCACCTTGGGCATGCTCAGGCCGTGCGGCAAGATCGATTGAATGTAGGGCTTATTCGGTAGGCCGTAGGCGAAACACACCACCACCCGCGTGCCTTCTTCTGGAAAGGCGTAGATTCCCATCTCATCGCCACCGGTGGGCAGCGGCAGCGGAACGCCGGTCAGCGGCGGAATGGCTGCATCTGGCTCGTCATCGGCGCCGAGTACCACAATGTCCACGGCGTAGCGCGGGCGGAAGTCGTCGCAGATCCCAGCATCCGCCGGCGCATCGGCCACGGCGGTGACCAGTGCGAAGCGCGGCAAGTGGTAACCGCCGGTGAGTTCGGGAAATTGGCGCTCTACAGCGCGGCGGATTGCGTCTTCCATCGGATGGCCATCTGGTCGTTGGTGAGTGTCACGGTGATGACGCGCTCGCCGTTGTTGATCGTTGCACCTGGTCGTAACCCGGGAAGGGCCGCGACCATCGCGCTTTGGTTGCCCTGGTAGCCGTCGAACAGCTCCGTTGGGATCTGCAGTGGCGCCAGGGCGCCATAAAAACTGTCGGCCCAACTGCCGGCGAACACTTCACCGTTGCCCAGTTGGTGCCAAGTAAAGTCGGGGATGCTGAATACTCGGGCGAGGCTGTCCATTGCCTGGTAACCGGCAGCAAGGCTGTAGAAGTACGGCGCTTTTATGCCGGCATAAGGGCGCTTGGGAACGCGAAAGCGTAAACCGGTTCGCTCGCTGACCTCGACCAGTACGGCGCGCAGATCAACGTGACGCAGGTTCAACGGCAGCGGGTTGGCCAGTACAGCGGCCAACTCGCGGCAGAACAGCACCTGCTCCACCGCGTTGGCGGCGGTGCAGCGCTCGACGTAGCCGATGAAGTGTCGTTGCAACGTGCGTTCGTTGTAGCCGATGTCGAGCGTTACCAGCCCTTTCAGCGGCTCCGTGGATTGCACGGTGAAGTTCGCTCGGCCGGGGCTGGTGGCGTCCAGGCGAACGTCTGCCTTAATAAGGGCGATCGGCGCGCCATTGATGGTCAGCTTCTTGTGCAGCTTCACTTCTGCTCACTCCCACCCAGCCACTTATCCACACGTCCCAGCACTTTTTCGAAGCCGCTCAACTCGGGCTTGTCCCCTGCCCCGTCGCTCCCCTCTCCCACCGCGCCACCCGGAGCGCCTTGTGCGTTGACCTTGTTGCCGGCGCGCCGCTCTTCGACTTTTTCCGGGTTCGATTCACGCTCGCTTAGCGTGAATTGCACAAGCCAGGCTTTCAGGGTGTCCGCTTCCCGGGCGCTGACACCCTCGGAAAACTCCACCTGACGGACACCGAAGGCCTCGGCCGTGTCGTTGACGATCCGGTACAAGTGCAGCTGCCCACCGCTGGCCGTGGTTTCGGCCATGCGCAGCAGGTCCGTCAGCTGGGTTTTGTCCACAAAGGGAATCATCAGCGACACGGTCAGCGTCTTGGGCTTGAATCCCTTGTGTGCCTTGTCGGTATTGCTGGTCTGGCCGGACATATCGCCGCTTTCGATTCGCAGGTTGGCGGTCACCTTGAGGTTCTTCCCCTGAACTTTTTGCCCATCAAGCAACAGCGTCATAGGCCCACCAGTTCCTGGACAAAGCTCAGCCCTTCTTTGCTGCCGACCAGCAGCAGGCCGGCGCACTGAACCCATTCGTGGCCGGGGGCATCGCCGGCCAGCAGCTCGCGGCGCAATTCGCCGGCGTTACCTGGACCGATCAGCCGCGCCCGCATGCTGACGTCAGGGCTTCCCCCCGCCAGCAACGCTTTCAGGGCGTCCAGCTGTTGGTCGCGGCCTTTCTGTTGAGCGCCCTTGCGAGCGGCCAGCGCGGCCAGATCGCCCAGCGGCGAACTGTCGGCGACGTAGCCCTCCAACACGGCCAGTTGGCCGGCCATGGACTGCTTGGCAGCCTTGACCACTGTGCAGCGTTCCAGCGGCAGGCCTTGCCAGCGCGGCAGTGGCCCGGCGGCGGGGATCTCCCACTTTTCGCTGTCCAGTTTCATCAAGTGCTGTGCCCGGCGTTCGGTGCGGACCAGGTCGGGAATCGGCAGTAGCGCGTTGAACCGCGACAGTGCGCTGGCCAGCTGTTCTAGGCGCGTGCCCAGGAACAGAATCGATAGGGCGTATTGCGGGCCGGCGGGGCGTCCCGCGTCGGTGGCGTCCTCCAGCTTGTTGGCCAGGTGCTCGAGCGCGTTGGGTGCGGACAGAAAGCGCTGATACCCCTTTCCCTGGCCAATGCCGCTCTGAAATGGCGTCACCACCAGGCACGCCGGGGCTTGGCCCAATTGTTCGGCGATGGCCTCCCGACCCGCTGCAATCGCGCCCTTTGCCGCATCACCGACTGGTCCCGGGTTGGTGCTGACCAGCCCATTCAAGCCAGCCAGACGCTGGTTGGTGCTGGCCAGCTCGCCGCCGGCCAGATCCTTGGCGGCTGACAGTGCGCCCATCCACTGCGTGGCCTGCTCCGGCCAGCGCATCGTCACCGGTGCCCAGGTCATGCTGGCGGCGTCCAGTTGATCGCGTCCATCGCCTTGCTATCTTGTTCGTTGAAGGCCTTAGCCAGCGCCTGGCGCAGAGTTTCAGCGCGCAGTTGGGCTGCTTGTTTGAAATGGAACAAGTCTTGGCCGACGTCGCGGAGCTGGTCGGGGGTATGGGTCCTGAAAGCCTTGTGCTGCTCCATGTCCGTGCAGGCGATATCGGCGGACAGTCCCGAGAGGATGGAACCGGTCAAATTGATTTGATCGACCAGCTCACTGTCATAACGAAACGGCCAGCCAAGCGCGTGGGAGATGAACCCGGATTCGGTGTACTGGGCGCACGCCTGGTTGATTTCCCGTTTTTTCTGCTCGTGCAGCGCTGCCAATATCGCGGCCGTGTCGTCGGTCCAGTGGTCTTCTTTCCAGACCTGGTGCGGCTGTGGCTGCTTGAGGGTGTAACCGCTGGGCACTGGGGCGAAGCCGTCGAGCGTCAGCGGTTCCCCGGTCTTGATGTTGTACGCGGTCACGCCCTGGAAAAAGTCCAGCAGTTGCCACTTTCCATCAATCCAGCATGCGGCCTTGTGTTCAGGTTCTTCCGGAGGCGGGATTTCCACGCAGCCTGCTGGAATCAGAAAAACGTCGGGTTCCAGCTGGCAGGCCTCTGCCTCGGTCGTGCCGACGTAGCGGCCGAAGGAATTGGTTTGATAGACGACTTTTCGGTTCATACAGGCGCTCAATATTTGATGCAGACAAGAAATGCCACGTTGTCCGGACGGGACTCATTGCCCCCGTCTGCAGCAACCGTGACACCGTGAACGTGGTGGCCGTCGGCGTAGATGTTCAGGCCGTGGGTGTGTACACCGTCACCATTGATGCCGACGGCGTGGGTGTGTGCAGCGTGGGCGCTTCCGAACTCTCGCCAGAAGGCTCCGCCGGAGCTGGAACCCATCACCGACCCGGCGAGGTTGCCGCCGACGTTGATGCCTTGGTTGCCCATCAGAATTTGGGCGTTTCCTCCACCGCCTGCCTCTGCCCAGGCCGAGTGATTGTGCCAACCGGCCGCGTCGATATGTCCGCCGTGACCGTGGGCGCCTGCTCCGGCGGTTGACGCGGCGTGGGCGTGCGCGCGGTTTTGGTTGGCCTGGTCACTGCCCAGCGCACGGCCGGCATCCACGGTGCCGCCGTCGCTCCAGGCGCGGATGAACTTGCCACGCATGTCGCGCACGTTGAAGGTGTTCACGCCATCGCCGGCGCCGTAGCGGGTGCCAATCACCGCGAACAGCTTGGCGTAGGTGGTTCGGGAAATGGCGGCGCCGTTGCACTTCAGCCAGCCCGGTGGCGCGCTGGTCATATCGAACGCGGCGACCATCCCGGTCATCGAGTTGTCGACCAACTGTTGCAGTTTGTTCAGCGCGGCCGTGGTGGCAAGAATGTCGCTGCTGTTGGTTTTCGGGTCATCGCTCTTGGCGTTGGGCAGATTGCCCAGCTTCACGTCCTCTTTGGTAGTGCCCCGAGCGCGTAAGCCCGCGTAATCGCCATCACGCGCTGCAAAGTGCTCGATCAGTGGCCCGGCGATTGACTCAGGTTTACGTGCGTCCGAAAAGGCCGTTGGGGACGTGTAAAAGGCGATCGGCACACAGTAATGGCGAACGCCGGCTGCGTCGGTGTAATCGGACTTTTCTCCATAAACGACTTTCCAAGTCGCCACCCGATCGTTCAACTGTCGTTCCAGGCAGACGTCAAGCGTGATTACTCCTTCGGGAATCGCACCGGTGAATGCCCACGGCTTTGACATGAACACTCGAATGCCTTCGATGTAGGCCGTACCGGCATTCAGTTGGAACCCGTTTTCACTCTTTGCGAATGCCAGCGCGTTGCCAAAAAAACAGGCGCGGCCGTACATCTCGCGATTGCTCAGACGCTCGCGCTCATCGATGCCGGTAAGGCGCACCGTGAAGTCATGCTGCCAGGTGCTGGCATCGATCTTCACGCCGGTCAGTTGCATGGCACCGTCGAAGGCCACCAGAAAGTTGCGGGTGACGTTGTTGCCGATCTGCTGAGGTGGGATGTTCTTGCGCTTCTGTTGCAGCGGAACATAGGACACGGCGAACAGCACGCCTTCAGCGTCCTCAAGACCGACCCAGTTAAAGTCCCAGTCGCCGATATCCGACCCCAGTTGGCAGCTGTACACCACCTGGTTGGGGTTCACGAAGCCGGCGTTTTGCTCCGGGATGTCATAGACCTGAACGATCTGGCCTGCAGGTGGTTTGCCGGCGGCGCGGTCTACTGGCGTTTCCGGGTTCAGGTCGGGCACGTTGGCGAAAATGAACCGAGTGATGATCAGCGGTTTTTTCTGGCTCTGTTTCAGGGCGATTTGGCTTTCGCCGGCCAAGATAATACTAGCGCTCACGGTGCGCTCCTACAGGCTGGCAACCAGCGTTTGCTGGTCGTCGTTGAAGTCGATCAGGGCGATTTGAAGCCCCACGGGGGTGATGGTCACGAAGTCATAGCGCCGACAGGTCCGGCCGTATTGCTGGATCAGCACGCGCAGCAGCTCGGGATTCAGCGATAGCTGGGCGTTGCTGAATTTGAGCAACACCACGTCCCACTCCCGATCGGGCTGACGCTCCTCGATCTCGACGTAACCCACGCCGAGACGCTCGAAAATGCGCTTCAGGCCGGCGGTGCTGCCGGCATCTACGGAGTTGATAAAGGCGTATTTCACCCGCAGCCGAAACAGGGACTCCGGTTCGCCCTGAAAGCGCGTGACGTCACGTTGCCAGGCCCACAACTCAAGAATGCTCATGTGGCAGGTGTCGGGATCGATCTGCGAGTAAGGCCAGCGCAACCAGCCGCTGACGGTTTCCCACCACGCCTGTGCAGCGGCGACCAGCTTCGAAAGCTCGGTACCGCCGAGCCAGAACGGCAGTTTGAGTTTGGTCATTGCAGATTCACCTTCACCGAGGAAAGGCGCGGGATGTCCAGACCGCTGATGATGTCCACCCCGGGGGCAAACCGAAGCGATGCGATGTCGGCAAACTGCTGGTGAAGTTCCTCCGCCAGCCGGCTGAAGCTGAAACGCGACTGGGGATAAGTCAGCGTGGGCTGATAATCACGCGGGGTGCTTTCCCGAAACGCTGCCCGGATGAACAACTCGACCTCAATTTTCAGCGTGTTGATCTGTTCCGTACTCAGGTTCGGTTGGGGCCAAAGGGACATAACCACACTCACCGGCACCTCCGGCATGACCATGGCCAGCAGGTCATCGCCGTGGCCGTGGTTGCCCTGGTCGCGGATGTGCGAATTGATTTGCTCCAGGTAAGTCGCCGCCGGCACGCCCGCGTCAAACAGCACATAGGCGTTGGCACTGCCCGGCCCACGTGGTGCGCCATGCTCAAAGTAAACGCCGTCCGGACGCACGCCGGGGAAAGCGGAAATCATGGCGCGATACACGGCGTCGGTGTGCCACTGGTTGACCGCCGAGAACTGGTTGCGCACGCGCAAACGCAGTTGCTCGTTTGGCTCAGGGTCCGCACCTGGTGATTCCAGCCAGCTGTCTTTGTTCACCACCTGGACAATGCCGGGAATCGGCACCGGCAGGATCGCGTAGTAACCCGGGGCGAGGTTGAAGCCGCTGCCGGCGTCGATCGCTTCCACCGGAACGTCTCGCTGGAGTTGGCCCTGTTGAAACGTCGCCGGCGCCGTGGTGACCAGTTGATAGACATTGCCGTTGATTGCGGCCGACTGCACCACAATGCCCTTTTCCAGCTCCAGCACACCGTCCGGTACCGCCCGGGTGAACAGCAACTTACCGCGGGCTTTGGTGGCGCCCTTGCGCTCGACGTTGACCGCCCACGCGAGCATGTCCAGCCAGGCGTCTACCGCCGTTTTCACAAAGAAGTTCGGCAGCACGGTCAGACACAAAAAGTCCAACAGCCACAACACCGGTTTGGTCACCAGCGCGGTCATCACCCGCCAGAACGGCGAATAGCTGCTGGTGTTGGCCACCTTGGCGCCCTGGGCTTCCACTTCCTTTTCCCACGCGGCTTTCAGCCCCGCTTCGGTGGTCGGAATGCCGGCGTCAGCGATCACCTTTTTAAAATCGACCTGACTCACAGACTTACCTCAATCGATCCGAATTTGATGGTTTTGGCAGTCACCAGGTAAACGCCTGGTTCCTGTTGAGTGATGCGCGCTGTCCCCGGTACCAGGCGTTCGTCGTTCTCCACCAACAGTTCCAGCTGCTGGATGCAGTCTCGTTGCCGCAGGCGGTCGCGCTCGGCCACCAGCACGACCAGCAGCCCGCTGTCGCGGATCATGTGGGCGATGTCCTGGGCGATGCAGGCGCGGTCATCGATCAGCAGCGGCTGGTGCGACGGATCCAGCACCAGGTCGTTGTCGACGATCCACAGATCCACGTACTCGCTCACCCGCCCACCGCCATGGCGACCATGTTTTCCATCTCCAGCGGTGTCATCGTTTTACCGGTATGGATGTTCACGTTTTCCACGTGCGTGCCCTTGTTCTGGCTGCTGTTGTTGTTCTGGATGCTGGTCAGCAAGCCACCGGGCGGTACCGCTGAAGGGCGCGCCGGCGAAAGGCTGGGGATGGCCGCGTTGATGGTCTGCTGGGCTTTCTGCGCGGCGTTGGCGGTGTCGGCGGCGTTGGTCGCAGCATCGACGCCGGGCACTTCGGGCATACCGCCGAAACGCGCCTCGATGTTCACGCCCGGGATGCTGTTCAGCAGCTCGATCACACCGTTAACGGCCTTGGTGAAAATGCCGACGATGCTGTCCCAAGTGGCCTTGGCCATGCCCGACCAGCCCCCCATGGAGTTGAACCAGTCGGACAGTTTCTGCAGCTTGTCGGCGACGAACTGGAACGCGGCGGTGTTCATCAGTGCCGCCGTCCATTCGTCCCAGTAGTAGACGGCCGCGACAATGACCGCCACCAGGGCGACGATCCCGACTACGATCCACACAATCGGGTTGGCCAAGAGCGCCGCGTTGACCAGCCAGATCGCACCCTGCCACAGCAACATGGCGCCACGAATGACCGCCAGAACGGCGCTCAGCGTGTGAATCACCACGACGTAAGCCAGGATTGCCAGTTTCTGCAGGATGAACATCGCGACAGTGCGCAGGCCCATCAATTGGAAGAGTTTCCAGACGGTCAGCATGCCCAGCCAGGTCATCCGCGCGATGCCCACCACCATGGTCAAGGCGGACATGGCGGCGACGATGCCCATGATCGACAGCGCAGTGATGCCGATCACGCGGGTGATGTTCGGGAACAGCTGTGACCAGCGCACCAGCGTTTTGCCAATGTCAACCATCTTGGCCATGAACGGCGACAGCACCGGAATCAGCACCTGACCGAACACCACGCGCATGACTTCGACCAAGGACGCCCACTGTTGCCACGGGTCAACCATCGCCCGCGCCATCTGCTCAGCGTTCTCCAGACCGCGCACCTTGCCCAACTGCTCGATGCCGTTGCGCAGCCGGTCGGTGTCCTTGGCCAGCGCGCCGATCACCTGGGCGCCTTCGCCGCCGAAAGCCTCCATCAGCCAGGCACCCGCCGAAGCACTGGTCAGATCCCCGAACTTGCCCTGGAGCTTGTCCAGGATGGACATCATCGGCAGCACCTTGCCCTGCTGGTCGGTGAACTTCATGCCGAGCTTTTCCGAGGCGGCACCGATGTTCTCGAAAAACGCCTTGTAGCGTCCGCCGGCGTCGCCGCCTTCCATGGTGCTGCTGAGCGTGCCGATCACCGCCATCTGTTCAGCCAGGTCGACGCCGGACGTCGTGGCGATCGCTCCGGCTTCCTTGAAGGCGTCTTTCATGGCAGCGCCGCTGGTGCGGAACAGCTGTACCGCCAGCGCCGTCTGACCGCCGAGCTTTTCCACCCACGCGCCCTTCCCCATCGCATCGGCTTGGGACTTCTGCAGGTTGTAGAGCGTGCCGACATACTCGCCCATCGTTTCGGCGTCGGTTTTGGTGGCCTTGGCCAACAGGTTGCTGGTGTTGGTGAACGTGGCCAGTTGGTTGCCGGCAAGCCCCTTGATGGCGCCCTCGATCAGGTACGCGGACGCCACAAAGTCCTTGGCGTTCTCCCCGTAGTTCACGGCGAATTCCAGCGACTTGGCATTGAGCGCCGACAGCGCGCCCTCAGCCACGCCCAACGAGCGCACGTCGCCCAGGGCACGATTGACCTCCAGCGCCGGTTCCATGGATTCGCGAATGGCGACCACGCCCGCCGTCAGACCGCCCAAGCCCAAGCCGATCGTCTTGATGTGCTTTTCGCTTTGATCGGAAAGCTCTGCAAAACCCATTTTCACCTTGCCCAGGGGCGCGGTGACCTTGTCCTGCAAGCTGAGAATGAAAGCCAGGCTGGCGCTACGGTCTGCCAATGTCGTTACCCGTTCAGCGCAAGGGCGATGCCGTTAGCCACGGCAAACTCCATGCGTCTCCAGTATTCGTCCTCCAGCCACCTGGCCGTCCCCATCGCCTCGGGCGTGGGTTCGGCACCAGGTACCCAGCGGTTTGTCAGGGCCATCAACTGGCCCAAGCCGTTTTCGCTTAGGCGCTCAGCGTGCTCGAGCGCTTTTTTACGATCACCTCAACATTCGGCGCGTATTCCTCCAGCAGCGCGCCGGCGATCTGCATCACCATCACCGGGTTGGCCAGCAGCGGTTTCAGGACGGCTTTCTGTTCCTGTAGCACGGTGGTCATCAGCAGGTTGTTGCCCGGGGCGACCTTGTTGGTTTGGGTCAGGGCGTTGAAATACTTGGTGACGTCAGCCGGGGTCAGGTTGAAGGTGAATTCCGCTTCGCCGACTTCCAGGGTGATTTCGGTGTTTTGTTGGCTCATGGGTTTTTTCTCTCGTTGAGGTTGGGAAAAGTGGTGCCCTGGTGCGCCGGCGATCGTCGGCACACGCCGAGGGCGTATTGCTGGAGTCCGAGAACCATTTGCTGGGTCAGGGCAAGTTCATCTCGGAGGGTGAAATAATCCGGTCGAGCGTCTGCTGCGAGTTCGGCGGTGCCTGCATCAGCCACGCGGGCGGTGCCGGCGGTGGCGGACACAGATCCGGAGGCGGGACAGGTGGCGCGGACGTGCAACCGGGCAGTGCCATCGCCAACAGCGAGGCGCAGGCGTTCGTTTTCAGTGCGTGCATCGGTCAATTCCTCGGTGTTTCGTTGGTCGATCGCGTTCCGCTCGGCAAGCATCTCGCCGCTGATGCGGGCCGCTTGGCGCAGGCCGACCACCTCAGCGTTCAGGCCTCGCACGTCTTCCAGCGCTTCGTCGCGTTGATCCACCACGCGGATAAACCAATACATGGGCACCAGTGCGGTAATCAGAATCGCGATCAGCGCGGCCTTGAAAGGTGAAATGGTCACTTCAGACAAACTCCCATCTCGGCCAAGCGGCGGTTGTGCAGCCCTGGAACAAAGCGTTTCTGGCCATTGGCGTCAGTCACAAAGGCCCACACGGGGGTCTTGCCGTCTGGCGCCCAGGCCAAGGCCTTACAGCCCTCGGCAATGTGACCGGCGTTGATAAGCGCGACTGCTCGACTGGCACAGGTGCTGGTCACGCCGAAGTTGTGGGCGTGACTGGTCAGTGCGTCGAAGGGGTTCTGGCCCACGTTCAGGTTGGTGATGCAATCGGCCAGCTCCAGCTGCGTTTTGCGGATCACCAACTGCTCCACCTCGGCGCACTTGGCGGGCGGCCAGTAGTCGCCGACCACGACCGGGTACGGGCTGGTAAACCAGGTGATGCCTTTGCAAACCGTAGGCAGGCCACCGGCGAGCTTGTCCGCGTAAACGGTGTTCTGGCCGTTGCCTTCCCAGGTGCCCAAAAAGACCACCAGCGGAGCGCTGGCCAGCGCGATCAAGCCGGCCTGAATCCGACCACGCAGGCTCATGGAAACCACACTCGCAGCAGCGCCGGCACCACCATCTGCAGCACGGCGCCAACCAGCGTCAGGATGGTCAGCAAGCGGCCGACTTTGGCGCCGATGTCGTTCACCGCGACCGTCAGGGTTTGCTGCCCGGCGTTGAGTTCCGACAGCTGGCCCGCCATGTGTTCGAAACCCTGCTCCAGCTTGGTGACGCGGGTCGGGACGGTTTCGTGGCGGTCTTCCAGCTCGCCCAGCCGGTGTTCGAAGACAGCGAACTTTTGCTCCAGCACTCCAAGGCGCACGGCGTCAGTGGTCATCAGCGTTTACTCTTCTCAAAGTCCGTCTGGCACGGGACGCACCGCGTCTTGCCGCCCAGCGCCTGGCGCGCCGGCGGGATCTCTTTGTCGCATTCCAGGCAATGGGTCAGGCTTGGCCCGACCGGCAAAGGCTTGAGCAGCTGGGCCTTGATCGCGTGGTCACGTTGGCGCTGCTCCAGCTCCTGGGCGCGGTCGAACCAGTCCACCATCAGCGAATACCTTCAATCTCAGCGGCAGCGAGGTACGGCACACCGTTGATGTGGATGAAATCCGGACTGGTGACGTCGAACGGCACCTTGTGCTTGGTCTTTTCGCCGCCCTTCGGATCGATTGCCAGTAGGCTGGAGACCTTCACCTTGCAGCCGAAAGCCTCCACGCGCAGTTCCTCATCACCGCCTGCTTTGGCGAAGAACACCGCGTCAAACGGCTTGAGTTCGCGAAAGCTACCGGCCGAGCGCGCCGCGTCGATCAGCAGTTGAAAGTTGGCGCTATCCAGCTCCAGTTCGCCGGCGGCGGCGACGTCGCCTTCCACATAGCCGTCCGGCACGCCCCGGGTTTGGGCTACGGCCGAGTTGTCGGTGATGTCCAGGGTGCAGTTCTCGACGTGCAGTGCGATGTCGCCCAGGCTCACGTCAAAGTTCTTGCCGCCAATTTTTGCCATGGGGCGTTACTCCGTTTTGTCGGTGGAAAGATCCAGGGCGATGTTCGCCGTCAGGTCTTTCGGGCAGTTGAGGGGTTTGAGCTTGAAGTAGGCGACCACCTTGGTTTTGCTCAACCAGGTCAGCACCAGGTCGCCGTCCTTCGGCGGCTCGATGTCGCCGGGGAATACCTGGCCAGCGAACGTGACGGACTTGGCCATGGCGCGCAGCGGCGCCATCAATTGGTTGGTGTTCACCGCCATGCTGTTGGGCGTGTTGTTCAAGCGGCGATCGGCCACGCGGCGGATCAACAGCGCCCGGATCTGGCGAGCGGCCTTGTCGGTGATGCGCAGATATTCCACGACCTGAAAGTCACTGCCGGGGGTGTCCAGCATGTTGCCGTCACCCCAGTACACGCCCTGATAATCGGGATAGGTCTGCGAAACCGAATAGCGCGCTCGATCCAGTTCGGAACGCACGGCCGAGGGCAGCGGGATCTTGTCGCCGTCCACCGGCACCGGGCCAAGGCCTTGCACAGCACCGGTGGCCACACGCATGGGACTGTCGGCGATGCTGACGGAAGCGTTTGCCAAGCGACCAGCGAGAACGCCCAGGTCATTGCCGTGTAGTTGCGGAACGACCAGGACACGCGGCGCCGCCAGGTTGGCCAGCAGCGCTTTACGCTCACTCACGTACTGCGCCCAGGTCTGGTCGGCCGTGATGCCGGCAGCGCATGCCATCACAAAGACGCGACGGCCATAGGTGTTACTCAGCGAGATTGCGGCGTCATGCATCGCCGACACTTCGGCCGGTGCGGTGACAGGTTTGGTGATAACCACAGCCTCGACGGAAAATCCCTGTTGCTGGGCCTTCTCCAGTGCGCTGGACCAGTCGCCCTCGGCGGCGATCGGAGCCACCACGCACGCCCAGCGCTGACCGCCGTTGAGGCGGGCGGCGGTGATTTGGGTTTTCAGGTCGCTGGCCGGCACGCCCAGGGTGGCGTCCAGATCGCTGTCAGTGTTCAGGGGGACGAACTGGCCGACGTTCTTGCCGGCCGGGCCGATGAAAAGAAAGTAACGCTCAATCTCAGTCACCGGACCTTGGCCCAGATTGAGATTGTCGACGGTGACTTGACCGAGTGCCATGCAGTGCCTCGTTAGCGGGGTGAAGTTAGGATTTGTTGCATCACCTGGTTAATCAGGTGATTGGTTTCACGCTCAGTTTCGGCGCCGATGAACTGGCGTTTCGGCAAGGTGATTTCCCAGCTCTGCGCGCCGGAAGTTTCCCCGCGCTGGTCATCCAGAATGCGGATCAACAGCCCCGCCTGGGCGTAGTTCACGTGTTCTTGAATCCACGCCACAGACGGCCGGGTCAGCGTCTTTTTCCCCGCCTGGCGCACACGGAAGCCCAACCGGCGCAGACGCTTTGCCTGTTTGTCGGTCGCAGCCAGGCCCGGAGGGGTCTTGTTCCAGCGGCGCATCTGCGCGGCCGTGCGGCGCTCGCTGGCACCGTTGTGTTGCTGGGCAGCAACCCATCGGGTCAGGGCGTTTTTCCAGCCCAGTTCCGCTTCGTCAGGGGTCACGCGGGTGACCACCATCAACTTGGCCAGGCCGGCTTCCATTTTCTTTTTGCCCTTGCCGTCGCTCTTGCGCGGGGCGAACGGCGAGCCGTCCAGGTTTCGCTGTTCACGCACACGCTTGCGGCTCATCGTCCGCACGCGCTTGGTAACCTGGTTCAACAACCGGCGGCGCAGTAGCGGCGGCAGGCTCAACAAGGCCAGTTGCTCGCGCACGCCAAGGCGACCGCGCACGTCGAGTTCGAAAGTGCTACGGCCGGCCATCGGTGGCCACCTCGCCGCGCTCGGCTATCCACAGATCAAAGGGAACAAACGCCCAAGTCTTGCCGAAGGCCTCGATCTCGCCTGCAAGGTCTTCGGACAGGTACTGCGGCTCGACGAATTCCAGCGTGACTTCCACGTCGAACAGATCGTTGTCCAACGGCTCCACGGCGAATTCCGGCGCAGGCAGTTCATGGCGGTCGCGATCTACGTCGTGGTTTTCCAGCCAGCTGCCGACCAGGGCCATCAGGCGCGCCGGATGGTCGGCGAAGCGCTCGAGCACAAGCGCGGCGCGATAGTGCATATCGGCGAAGTGCATGCCGCCGACGTCGGGTTTCCAGATCAGCGAAAGCTTTACCTGCTCGGTGAAGCTGTCGAGCTGCTCAGGCGCGACCAGGCGGCGCTGCATCAGGTAGG
Source organism: Pseudomonas sp. 86_A (assembly GCF_017491705.1). Classification (NCBI taxonomy): domain Bacteria; kingdom Pseudomonadati; phylum Pseudomonadota; class Gammaproteobacteria; order Pseudomonadales; family Pseudomonadaceae; genus Pseudomonas; species Pseudomonas sp. 86_A. The sequence continues at coordinate 572,908 of NZ_JAFGYS010000001.1, forward strand.
CGGTCAATGCCTGCAGCTTGGTCATAGCAACTTCGCCGTGATGCGGCCACGGCCCTGCAGGGCGCGCACAGCCTGCTGACTGAATGCCAGAAACGTGTCTTCACGCTCCGGCGCTTCCTTGCCGGTGTTCTCGGCACTCTCGCGCCGGGTCACGGTGGCGAACTGCTGCAGGGCGCTGGCCTTGGCGCGGCAGTAAACAGCGCGCTTGTAGAGCTTGGCCTTGAACGCACGTTCAGGCAGCAGCATCGGATCGGCTTTTTCCACGGTTGCAATGCCCGCCGCCAGCCAGCTGGCTTTGAGCTTGGCCAAGTCATCGTTGACCTCGGCCATGGCGATGCTCAGCGCGTCGGTCAGCAGGTCGCCCAGGAATTCCGCCGGCAGGCGGTAACCCTTTTGGAATTCGGACACGGAGATATCCGGCCAAAAGCCGTCGTTCTCGATGATCTGTTCCACAAAGGTGGTGGGTTTCCCGGAAAAGCTCATTGCTGACCGCTCGAATTAGGGCGGGGAGACTGTTTTTCGTGGGGCTGTCCATAAATGGCAGACACACGTCCACAGTTCCCCGCTGGGGGGGTAGTCGGTTATTGGGCGCCGTTGTTGGCGGGTGTTTGTTTGGCGATCGCCTTGCGGCATTTCGCAATGCGCGTTTCGTTTCCGGCTTTGGCGTACAGCTCAGTGGAGCGCTCCAGGTGCGTAAGCGCGGTTTCCCACTGCTCGGCCTCCATCGCGCGCATACCGATCAACTTGTGGTACTTGCTCGGGATCTGCTCGATCAGATCCCAATCACCGTCGACACGCGGCAGCAGGTTGGACAGATACGGTTCCGGGCTACGCTGGGCGTTGTATTCGGCGTATGCCCAATCGATCACTGCATCCGCGACGAAGGTCTGCACGTCGCGCCGCTTGAAGCGCTCCGGCATTTCCTGACCCTGCTCAATCGCAAAGTCCGCCAGCACCAAGCCGTCTTCGAACTGCTCGGTGTCGAACAGCCAGACCATCACCTGCACAAGGACGGGGTTCGGCATCACCAGGCCCGAATCCATGTAGCGCTGAATGAAGTCCTGGTACTTGGGCAGCAGTTCCTCACGTTTGAGTGCCTGACGCCCGGCGAGCCCCTTGATCGCGCTCAGGCGCTCCAGGTCTTGAGCCATTGCCGCTTCCTGCAGGAGCAGGTGTTTTTTGGCATTGGCCGGACTGCTCAGGGCTTCCGCCGGCGAATACGCCAGCGGTGCCGCTGCGGCAGCGATCACTGCAGCGCTTCCCAGGGCCAACGTGCGGCGCTTGTGTGCGAGAGCCAGGCTCACTTCACCAGCTCCACGTTTTCGGTCAGCGCGATCTTTTCCAACTGCTCGATCACGTAACCTTCGTTGCGGCTGTTGTAATCCTCGACGCGGGAGCGCTTCGGGTTATCCACGGTTTGCTTGCGCCAGCTGGAGTCCTGGAAATAGATCGACAGGTTGTCCCAACTGGTGACCAGCACGCCGTTGACCGGAAAGAACGGAACGCTGAAGCTCGGCAGACCGCCGTAGGTGGCGATGACCTGAGCGTCCTCAATGCGCTCTTTTTCAGTCGGTGTGTCGCCCTGTTTGGCGTACAGCTTCGCCTTGTCAGCAGCCAGCAGGTCGGTGCCGATGATCGCCACCAGGTCGCCGCCGTCGCGCAGACGCTCGTCCACCATTTGCTTGGTGTCATGCACCAGGCCGTCCAGGTTCTCGTAATCACCGCCCGGCCCCATGGTGACCTTGCCAGTTGCCTTGCCTTCCTTGAGTACCTGCTGCGGCGCCTGCTCGCGCAGCTGCTGCAGCCAGCCTTTGTTCACGTCCTGCAGCATCGGGTAGGCTTCGATGTCGGTCTGCGCAGCCGCTTTCACACCGTGGAAACCGACCATGATGCGGTCCAGGGCGATCTGTTTCTGCACGGCGGCGGAGTAGCGTTGATGGAAGTCCGGGAACTTGGCCCAGGCATCAATCTTCGCGTAGGGCAGACCCACGTCCGATTCGGTCGACGAAAGCTCATAGGTGCTGTTCTCCAGCGCCGAGGCGTCTTTCGCCACGCGATCGGTGGTCTTGGTGTTGGTGCGGCCAGTCACCGGGCCGGACACGCCAATAAACACTTTCTCGCCCTTGATCTCGGTCACCGGAATGACGTTGATGCGTTGCAGGAAGTCCGCTTTGGCGGTAATGGCGTCGTTCAGCTCCTGGGCGATCGACGGTTCAACGGAGAACATCTTGCTGGCCAGCTCGACACCGTAGGTCTCGGCGATCGCCAGCTGCATTTCGGCGTACATCTTGGCGCCGTAGGCGCTCAGGGAACGGGCCATGGTCAGAGCACCCGCGCTTTGGTTTTGTCAGTCGGGCCGGAATTACGCGGCAACTGACGTCCGGTCGGTGTGTTCTGCAGCGCAGTGAATTGCTTCTGCAGGCCGGCCAACGCAGCCAGCACAGCCTTGTTGCCGCCGCCGTTGCGTTTGAATTCGCGCTCTTCTTCGGCAGTCGTGACAATCTCGTCCACAGCCGCGCTGACGTCATCGATCGGGGCTTGATCGGGTTCCGGTGCGTCTTCGGCTGCAGGCTCGATCACGGCCTGAATGCCGGCAGCGACGACCAGCAGCTGGGCCAGCAGGGCTTTCAAGGCCGTTGCGGTAGCTTCATCCATTGGGGGGTTGCTCTCGGTTAGGGTTTGCGGGGTGGTTTCGGTGGGCGTGTCTTCAATGCCGAAACGCTTGAACAGGCGGGTGAACATGGCGGCAAGACGCCCGATCTCGCCCTGCGGCTCGCTTTCGCGCAGGGGGCCGAGTTCTTGCGAGGCGGCGTAGTACGCGGCGCGGCTGGTGCGATTGGAGAAATACAGCTCTTGCGTGCCAAGACTCGCCGGCGCATCAGTCACCGCCAAGCCAGTCAGATAGGCCTTTCCGCTGCCGGCGAAATTCGGGGTGATTTCAATGCTGCTGAACAGCTTCTGGCCCTGGTCGTTGAGGTACAGAAGGCGATCATTCGGTTTCAGCTGAGCTTCCAGCGCGATTTGGCCAGGCTCCAGATCCTCGCCCTCTTCAACCAAACGCACGGCGAATACGGTGCCGTGCGAGCCTGGCCAGCGTTCGTGGTCGCACCAGATCACCGCCGTGTACTTGGCAGGTGTGTAGGTCTCGGCGATGTCGCGCAGTTCCTGGGGCACGATCTCGCGGCCATCAACGGTCGGGCCGCTGGTGGCAACACGTTTCCAGTAGGAGACAAGGGAACGGGGCATGTGAATGACTGCGCTCAATCGTTGAATGAGCCGCCACGATAGGGAGCCGTTTTGCCCCAAACAAACGGTTGGTTTTCGGCGTTCTCCTATTTTCCGGATATAGGCGAATGATGGGATTTAACCCCGCGTTTCCGGCGTTTTCGCCGCATAGACTGCGGCCCATGAACTACCCGACCGAAGTCAAAGAAGCCGCAAAACGCCTCTACCTGCGCCGCTGCTCGGTGAAGGAAATCCAGGCGCATTTGAAGCTGCCAAATATCCGTATCGTTTACTACTGGATCCGCCAAGGCGGCTGGGACGAGATGCTTACGGATGAAGAACCGTTGAGCGCCGTCAACCGACGAATCACCCTGATTCTGGAGAAGATCGAGCCGCTAACGAAAGCCGAACTGGACGAACTGGAGCGGCTGACAAGCCTGCTTGAGCGACTGAAAAAGCTTGCGGCCAAACCTGCGCAGGCGGCGGCAACAGATCGTCAGGACGAGCCTCGCGAACGTCAGCCTGGTCAACGCCGCGAGCGTGGCGAGGGCGGCGGCAAGAAGCGCGAAAAGAAGACAAAGAACGACATCAGCGGCCTGACCGAAGTGGACTTCCTGGATAAGTTCATCTCAAAAATGTACGGCTACCAGAAAGAGCTGTTTGAGGCGAAACAAAACCCGCTGACACGCCGCGTCCGGAACGTCCTCAAAAGCCGACAGGTCGGCCTGACCTACTACTTCGCCGGCGAAGCGTTCATGGACGCCGTGCTGAGCGGTGACAACCAGGTGTTTCTGTCGGCCAGCCGATCGCAGTCCGAGATCTTCCGCAGCTACATCATCCAGTTCGCCCAGCAGTGGTTCGGCATTGAGCTGACCGGTAACCCGATTACCCTGAGCAACGGCGCCGAGCTGCGCTTTCTCAGCACCAACAGCAGCACCGCCCAGGGCTACCACGGCCACGTCTACGTGGACGAATATTTCTGGATTCGCGACTTCGAAAAACTCAGCACCGTGGCCAGCGCCATGGGCACCCACAAGAAGTGGCGCAAAACCTATTTCTCGACGCCCAGCGCGGTGTCGCACCAAGCGTATCCGTTCTGGTCGGGCGAAGAGTTCCGTAACAGCAAGCGCGGCAAGAAGGCCGGCGGTGTGTGGCCGAGTGAAGCGGCCTACACACAGGGCGCACTGTGTCCGGATGGCCAGTGGCGTAAGACGATCACCCTGGACGATGCGATCGCCGGCGGCTGCGATTTGTTCGACCTGGAGCAGCTGCAGCTGGAGTACGACGAGGACAAGTTTCAGCAGCTGTTCTACTGCAAGTTCATCGACAGCACCCAAAGCGCGTTCAGTCTCAAGGATCTGGAGCGCTGCTACTCGGATCTGTCGTTGTGGGAGGACTACAACCCGGATCTGGATCGTCCGTTCGGCAACAGCCCAGTCTGGCTGGGATACGACCCGAGTCGCACGCGCGACGACGCCACCTGTGTGGTCATCGCGCCCCCCCTCGAACCCGGGGCGAAGTTCCGGATTCTGGAGAAGCACAGCTGGCGCGGCCATTCGTTTACTTACCAGGCCGCGCAGGTCAAGAAGCTAACCGAGCGCTTCAACGTGCAGCACATCGGCATCGATGTCACCGGCGTGGGGTACGGCGTGTTCGACCTGGTGCGCGACTTCTACGCCAAGGCGACACCGATTCACTACAGCCTGGAAGCGAAAAACGCCCTGGTACTGAAAGCCCAGGACACGATTCAAGGCAGTCGCATCGAGTGGGACGCGGGCTGGACGGACATCGCCCAGGCGTTCTTGACCATCAAGCGCGGCGCCACCAACAGCGGCCAGATCACCTACAGCGCATCCCGTACCGAGGCCACCGGTCACGCCGACATTGCCTGGGCGGTGATGCACGCCCTGTCCAACGAACCTTTGAACACCAACAAGCGGCGTCGTAGCCGCTACGTCACGAGTAACCAGAGCAGCCATGGCCAACCGCAAACGCAGAAAGCACCACGTAGCCCAACCACAGCAGCAGCCAATGCGCTCGTTTACATTCGGGGAACCGGAGCAGGTGCTGTCCGGCAACATCGGCGAGTACGTGGGCGTGTTTCCGAGCGACGACGGCAAGATCTACAAGCCGCCAGTATCGCGGGCCGGCCTGGCGAAGCTGTTGCGCGCCAACGCTCACCACGGTGCCATTCCGAAGTTCAAGCGCAACCTGCTATTGCGTGAGTTCATCGCTTCGGCTGGCTGCAGCACGGAGACGATGGGGCGTGCCGGACTGGACTACATGGTGTTTGGCGAAGCGTACTTCTACAACGACACCAACGCATTCGGCCAGGTGCTGGAGCTGCAACACCTGCCGGCGATCAACATGCGCGTGAAGGTCGACGGCGGTTTCGTGATGCTGCTGCCCGACAACAAGGAAATGGAGTTCGAGGCGCACGAAATCTCCCACGTCCTGGACTACGACGTAGAACAGAACATTTACGGGATTCCGGATTACTTGGGAGGTCTGCAGGCGTTGCTGCTGAATGAGGCCGCTACCCTCTTCCGCCGGCGCTACTACAGCAACGGTGCGCACGCTGGCTACATCTTCTACACCAACGACCCCGACCTGACCGAAGAGGACGAAGACGAGCTGCGCGCCCAAATCAGCGCGAGCAAGGGCGTGGGCAACTTCCGATCGATGTTCGTCAACATCCCCAACGGTAAGGAAAACGCCATCCAGATCATCCCGGTGGGCGACTTCCAGGCGAAAGACGAGCTGGAGAAAGTGAAGAACATCACTCGAAACGATGTCATCGCGGCCTGGCGGATGAACCCGGCGCTGGCAGGCATCATCCCGGAAAATACCGGTGGATTCGGCGACATCGAAAAGATCGATCGCGTATACACGAGCAACGAAATCCGCCCGATCTGCCAGCTGTTTGATCAGTTGAATGACCGGCTACGCGAAGACAGGCGCTTTAGCTGGAAACCTGCACAACAGGCAGTGGAAGTCTCTACATGAAACAGTCAATGGAGCAAATACAACTACAAAATATGGCAATATGGTGGCGATCAGCTGCCCCTGGGGAGGGACACAATGAGAGTTGTATGCAATTGCGGACACAAGGGCCGGATTGCCTCGCGGGAAGAGGTAACCAGAGCCTTTGTAAAACTGTACTGCCAGTGCCTGGACGCAAAGTGCGGGCACACATGGGTGTCGAACCTGACGTTCTCACACACGCTCAGCCCGTCTTCGCAGACCTTCGAACGCATGTTGATCGATCGATTTCGCGAGTTGCCCACGGCGAAGCAGCGGGAGCTGTTCGAGCAGTTGGGGTCGCAGGCGGTGGCATAGGTACAAACCGCCAACGCTACAGCGTCGGCGATCGGGATCATTCAAAGAATGACGTTCAGCCCCCTACTTTCTCCTTTGGGTTGATTGCCAGTATCTCAGCCACGCGACGAACCTGCTGCTGTTCAACGCGACTCAGCCGACGATACAGATCGATCAGTCGACGCTCGATGTCCGTGAGTACGGTTGTTTCCGACCCGACGTGCTCGAGGTTGATTTGATCGTTCTTCTTGCGATCCAACATGCTAACTACTCCATAAAGTGCATTGCTGAGCGGACTTTATGGGGCGTGGCAAAAGTCATTGGAATGGGAGCTTTCCCAATGATGTATGGCTTTTCGTGAATTAAGACCGACGCCTGGCGGCGTCGTCAGCCATAGCCTCAAGGAAACGACGAATCGCTTTTTGATCCTCATCCGAGATGGTTCTGAACTGGTTTATCAACTCTTCTTCTGCTGCGCTAAAAAGTTGACCCAGAGGAGTGGATCGCCGGCCGGTCAGCACATAAGCAGCATCAACGCCACGTTCTTCAAGAGCCGTGACGTATCGGAGATCGAGAGAATTCGCTCCCAATTCGTAGTTCTTTTGTGTGCCCCGGCTGACGCCAAGCAGCACACCAAAATCAGTTTGATTTAACCCCAAGCGCTCGCGCTCTTCCCTGAGGCGTTCACCCACTCGATCCGCTATGAGCATTTTTTTATTCACCACCATTGACTTGATCATTTTTTTGACCAAGAATCACCACAGACAAACGCAAACAAACAGAAACAAACAAGGGGAGCACTATGCCCGCCACCGTTACGCACGAGCAAGCCCGGGCGGCGCTTGATCGAAAAGGAGTCAGCATTGCGGAGTTCAGTCGCAAACACGGACTGAACAAAAATTTAGTCAGCGACCTATTGAACGGTCGGATCAAAGGTCGCCGGGGGGAGGCACATCGCGCCGCTGTGCTGCTAGGGATTAAAGACGGCGTGATCGAACAGTAATAGCGGCGCTCAACAGGGAAAAGTAGAAGATGAAAAGCCCGATCCTAGACACTCGCAAAGAAGTCATGAGCGAGATCATCCGCAGCTATACCGGAGGACGTGAGGCCGCTGCCGCACGCTTGGGACTGAAGCTTAAAAAGTTCGACAACCATGCCTACGAAAACGCCGGCTGTAGCCCCCTTAGTGACGCGCAAGTTTTCATGCTGGAGCAAGATTGCGGCACCCACCATTTCCCCAACTACGTCGCGTCGATGTATGGCGGGCTGTTTGTGCCGGTTGCTGATCCTGAGACCTTGGACAACGTCGAGCTTTACGCTCGGTCGGTGCAGGTAGCAGCAAAGCGCGGTTGTGTTGACCAGGCGATCGCCAAGGCGCTTGAAGACGGTTCGATCAGCGAAGAAGAAGCCGAGCTGATCCTAGACGCCCACAACCTCCATGTTGCTGCACGACACTCCGAAGTGCTTGCAGCCATCGCTCTATACCGTGCGGGAAAAGCCCAATGAACAATCTATCTGCAGCACAGGAATATCAAGACATGCTCAAAGCCGCGGCGTCGCTGTTCCTCGAACGGCACCGGTGCGAACACTTGAGCGACGACCAGCAATTGGTCAAACGCGCCGTTCAACATTTGGTGTCCGACTTCGACGTACTGACTCCGACAGCCGAAAAAATAGTTCACCTGGCCTACAGCGATTTATCTGCCGCAAGCGATCGGCAGCGCCTGGACGTACTGACCAGCACGAAGACACATACCGTTATCACTGACACACGCACCGGTAAGGTTTGGGCCGTCCCCGTCAGCCTGATCTATGAACGCATTCTGAACGCGCCGGACAACGGGCGTTTCCGCGTCACCACTCCTTAACCCCCAACCCACGAATTCCCAATCCCCCATATCCGTGGGTTTGGGTGAGCTACGCCCGAAATTGAGGTTTGACGATGGAAAACACCCTGAACATCAACGCAAAACTGCCGCCAGCGCAGGCCGAAGCGCTCTTGGCAAACCTGCGTGAACAGTACCGTCTCAGCCTCAATGACCTTTGGTATGCAGATCAATATCGCTTTATCCCCGAAGGCCTGCGTCACGGATCGATCCTAGCTAACTGTCCTGTGATGGCCGCCCAGAAACACCTGATCGGCGCCCTCTCCCTCTGCCTTAAGAAAGTGAAGTAACCATGAAAGAGCAACTGCGTAGCGACGTGATCGAACGCTTGAAATTCGATTACGGCCTCAAGCACAGGACAAACACCGACTACATGCGAGGGGGTACTTGCCCGAAGTGCCGGCAGAAGACGCTGTACACCCGTTTTGATGCTCCGTGGTTAGTGATCTGCGGCAGACCTGAAAAATGCGCTCACACGATGCACGTTAAGGAGCTATACGACGACCTGTTTGAAGACTGGAGCAAACGTGCGCCAGCTACTGATCAACACCCCAACGCCACCGCCCGCGCCTATCTGGAGTTTGCCCGAGGTTTTCGCTTAGAGCTGATCCAGGGATGGTTCACCCAGGAAAGCTATTACTCGGCCGAACACAACGCCGGCAGCTCTACCGTCCGCTTTGCACTGGAGAAAGGCGGCTGGTGGGAAAGGTTGATCGACCGCCCACACCGCTTTGGAAAGATGAAAGCGCGCTTCAAATCGAAGGACAGCTACCGCGGCGTCTGGTGGTGCCCACCTTGCGTGGATCTGCTGGAAGCCAAAGAAATCTGGATTGTGGAAGGCATTTTCGACGCGATTGCCCTGGTGCATAACGAAATAGCTGCCGTATCCGCCATGTCTTCGAATGCGTTCCCGGAGGAATCCCTGCGCGCGCTTGCTTGTGACCGTGAGGGGAAGCTGCCGAAGCTGGTCTGGGCGCTGGACAATGAACCAGGTGCACATACCTATACCAAACGTTGGGCAAAGCAGGCGCGAGGGCTGGGGTTCGTCTGTGAGGCTGCGCAGATCCCTCAGCGTGACGGTCGTAAGGCTGACTGGAACGACCTGCACCAACGCTGGGGCTTCATTGACGACGAAAGCGAACGAGCTGACCAGATTGCCGCAGATCTGAAACAGGCACGTCATCATGGCGCGCTGTTGCTTGCCGAGAGCGCCGCCGAGAAAGCGTTGCTGATGTACGACTGGAACAAGCGCGGGGAATTCCACCTCGGCTTCGGTAGCCGCCTCTACTGGTTCAAGTTGGACATGGAAAAATTCAACCGGGCGATGCAGGACATCGAGGACAGCGAAAACCACGACGACCAACTACTCAACCAATCCCAACAGCGCGAGAAAGCTTTGCAGCAGTCCGGCAGCGTCGTCGAGATCGCCAACTGCTACCCACAGGCGCTGTACTTTCAACGCAACGAAGTTACCGATGAATCCTGGTACTACGTGCGTGTGGACTTCCCTCACGACTCAGAAAGCGTGAAGAACACCTTCACCAGCGGTCAGCTATCAGCCGCCAGCGAATTCAAAAAACGCCTGCTCGGCATGGCTGCCGGTGCCATGTACACCGGTAGCGGCCAGCAGCTCGACAAGTTGATGAAGGATCAACTGTTCGGCATCAAAACCGTATCCACGATTGACTACGTGGGCTACAGCAAGGAATACGGCTGTTACGTTTTTGGGGATCTCGCAATCAAGGATGGCACGATCTACAAAATCAACAGCGAGGACTATTTCGAGTTCGGAAAACTGCGACTGAAATCGCTGCAGAAAGGCGTCCCGATCAAGCTGCAGCGTGATGGGAACGACTTTAACGAACAGTGGCTGCAGTTGCTGTGGACATGCTTCGGCGCCCAGGGCCTGGTCGCACTGGTGTTCTTCTTCGGTTCGCTATTCTGCGAGCAGATCCGGGCGCGCTATCAGTCTTTCCCTTTTCTGGAAGCCACCGGCGAGGCCGGCGCCGGGAAAACCACCTTGCTTAACCTGCTGTGGAAGCTGCTCGGCCGCGAGGGGTACGAAGGCTTCGACCCGATGAAATCGACGAAAGCTGGTCGTTCGCGGTTGATGGGGCAAGTCGCAGGTATGCCAGTCGTATTCCTCGAAGCCGATCGGCACAGCGAGGATCGCTCTCACGCCAAAACCTTCGAATGGGACGAGCTAAAGGATTACTACGGCGGCGGCACCTTGGCCACCAAAGGTGTGAAGACTGCTGGCAACGAAACCTACGAACCACCGTTTCGCGGCACGATCGCCATCAGCCAGAACGCGGCCGTGGTCGCCCATGAGGCGATCATGACCCGGATCGTGAAGCTGCACTTCATCCGGCCGACAGTGACGCCGCAAAGCCGCGCCGCAGCGGACAAACTGAACGCCCTGGACGGCGACACTCTCAGCCACTTCCTGATTCGGGCCGTTGGTAAAGAGTCGGCCGTCCTCGAGCTTTTCGCCCAGCGCATGCCCGAACACGAGGCCAAGCTGCGCCGGCTGCACACCCACTGCTTCGACTGCGGAACCGAGTTCCCAAGCGAACAAGGTAACTGCCGCAGCTGCGGATCCGACCTGCGCGGATATATCCGTGTGGAGCGGATCAGCAAGAACCACGCGCAGCTGCTTTCGCTGCTCGATGCCCTGCGCCTGGTTCTGAAACTGGACGAGCCTCAGGTAGCCGCAACCCAGCGGCAGATCGTCCGTATGGCGATCGAGCGACAAGCCTCAATCAGCTCCGACCACCCGGCCGTTGCCGAATTCTGGGAAGTCTACGACTACCTCGAATCGCTCAACGATGACCCCTTGGTCGATCACAGCAGCGACCCGAACTTGATTGCGATCAACCTCAATGAGTTCAGCGAACGAGCTGCCGAACACAAACAGAAGCTGGCCGACGTCGCCACCCTGCGCGACCTGTTGAAAGAGTCTCGCTCGCACAAGTTTTTGGAGGCAAACAAAGCGGTACACAGCGCAGTCCGCGCAGCGATGAACAGCAGAACACCACTGGCGCCGGGCCGGCCCACAACAGTCAAGTGCTGGATTTTCAAAGCGTGAAAAGGAGGCAACACCGATGCAAATTCAAGTCTTTATGGGCAACGCCGGCGACGGCAACACGAACAAGCTGCAGGAGGTCATTGAACGCCTGAATAAGTTGGAGAAAAGACAGCTGGTGATTCAAGCCGGGGCTTACGGCGAGGACGGGCTGCTGCAGATTCTTGAAGTTCGTGCTGCAGGTGGCCAGCGCGAAATCCTGGTGGACTCATGCAGCCCACAGCAGATTTTGAGCGTACTGGAATGGCAATCCTGTACAGAGGAAGACCCGAATTACGCTGACCTGGTTATTCACCTGGCCCGTCGGGACTGACGGAATAGAAGCGATGTCGAGGAGTTGCAGCTCCCCGACATCAACCACCACCGAGGGCAACACCATGGAAGTACAGCACCAAAGCGGCAGTGATTCGAAGGCTAACACACTCAACAACAGTGACCCCCACGCTCGGCATCTGATGGCTATCAGAATCGTAGGTGCAGCACTGTTCGATTATCGAGTACGGAAAACTGAAGCAGCGCGGATCCGGCTTGAATGCCTTACCACTTTCGCTAAGGAGCTGGGCGACATCGATGCGGCAGAGTTCGCAGTTGTTGCTCAACTACTGGCAGGCAAATCAACAGCCACTCCCCCAATTGATCGAACTTACTCACTCGAAGGAATCGCACTATGAAAACGCTGTTTGTACTGATGGCCCAATACAATGGCCAAGTGGTAATTCCGCTGGATCGAGTTTGCCAGGATTACTTCACGCACCTGACAACGGATATGTTTCAACGCAAAGTGGGTGCCGGGCAGATAAAGCTGCCGATTACTCGCATGGAGCCGAGCCAGAAAAGTGCGAAAGGTGTTCACATTGCAGACCTGTCGGCTTACCTGGATGAACAGCGCGCTGCAGCAGTCAAAGAAAGTAACCAACTGAATAGCGCGCCGCGCAGCAGCTAACTCACTTCAACGTTTTGGCGCCCAGCTTTACGGGCGCCTGCAGGATGCGCTCGAACCACTCCCAAGTTGCATAAACATCCCCACGCCCGCGCAGGTGGGTATAACGGCGCATCGAGTTCCAATCTCGATGTCCCGACACACTCGCCACTCGCGGAATATCCCAGTCCATTTCGAAAAGCCGGCTGACTCCTTCGTGGCGCAGATCGTGAAAGTGCAGATCTGCGATGCCCAGGATTTTGCAGGCCCTTGTCCAGGACGTGGACACGGATTCAGCGCTGTAAGGAAAAATCTCAGGCAACACTTTTGGCATGGTCTGAAGTATCGCCCATGCTTCTGGCGGCAAATGACACCAGACGTCGTTACCAATCTTCTGGCCTGGATTCTTCATGTCACGAACCAGTACCCGCTGGCCAACTTCGTCCAAGTCATCCCACAGGATCCGAGTGATCTCTTCTTGCCTACGCGTGGAAAACAACGCGAAACCCGTTAGCTTAAGCATGTTGATAGAAGTTGGACGACGGGTTTGGATATCCAGGAAGTGTGTAAGCAGGTTGTCGAGTTCGTCTAGGGTGGGCCGGCGATCGCGTTCGCGGCTTTTCATGTTGTAACCGAGCTTTTTTAATACTCGGCGCGCGTCCACCATTGCATGCGGATCCAGCTCATAACCCCAAGCGGGTCGAGCGATCGAGAGTACCGCGCCCAGGTGTGCGAGATCGTTACCAGCGGTCTGAGGCTGAACGCCACCACCCTCCTTCCCCATGCGCCATAACGCATACTCGACCAGATGCTGGCTGCTTATATCTCTGTCGTTCAACTTTCCCAGGTAGCACTCGCTGATCGCCTTCAACGTACCGAGTTTCGTTTTCCCGAGAGGGCGCGCCTTGGTCATCTCAGCCAAGTAGCGATCGATCATCTCCTTGATCGTCGCACCAGGTCGGTTCGCCCGCTCGATCGCACCTGGTTCGTCCAGCTCGGTTTCTCTTTTACGCACCCAAGCCTGTGCGGCCTGTTTTCGGGCGAAGGTCTGACTCTCTTGGTAAACTTGCGCCCCATCGCGAAACAGGCGTATCTGTGCCGTGTAACTGGTGCTGCCGTCGGTGCGTTTCCGTGCTCTGATCGTGGCCATAGTCAACTGGTACAATTGGAAAAGTGATTGGTACATTGTACCAACCGACCTCAGAAAACGCCTATTTACCCCCTGAAATCGGCCTAGAACACGTAGAGCAAAATGGTACATAAATCAGCTACATACCCAACAAACACCGGCTCTACGCTATCTAGAAGGTTCTCCGTTGCGCCCATGATGGATTGGACCGACCGTCATTGCCGTTTCTTCCTACGCCTCCTGTCGAAGAACGCCCTGCTCTACACCGAAATGGTCACCACCGGCGCCCTCCTTAACGGCGATCACGAACGTTTCCTCCGTCACAACGAAGCCGAGCACCCACTGGCGCTGCAGTTGGGCGGCAGTGTTCCGCTGGATCTGGCCGCTTGCGCGCGCATGGCGCAGGCGCATGGTTACGACGAGGTGAATCTGAATGTTGGCTGCCCGAGTGATCGGGTGCAGAACAATATGATCGGTGCATGCCTGATGGGGCATCCGCAGTTGGTGGCGGATTGTGTGAAGGCGATGCGTGATGCGGTGTCGATTCCGGTGACGGTGAAGCATCGGATCGGGATCAATGGGCGGGACAGTTACGCCGAGTTGTGTGATTTCGTCGGTATGGTGCGGGATGCCGGGTGTACCAGTTTTACCGTGCATGCGCGGATTGCGATTCTGGAGGGGTTGTCGCCGAAGGAGAATCGCGACATTCCGCCGTTGCGGTATGACGTGGCGGCGCAGTTGAAGGCGGATTTCCCGGAGCTGGAAATTGTGCTGAACGGCGGGATCAAGACGATGGAGGCCTGCCATGAGCATTTGCAGACCTTTGACGGTGTGATGCTCGGGCGTGAGGCTTATCACAATCCGTATTTGCTGGCGGAGGTGGATCAGCAGTTGTTCGGCAGCACCGCGCCGGTGATCAGCCGTGCCAAGGCGCTGGCGCAGTTGCGGCCTTATATTGCCGAGCATTTGCAGGCCGGCGGCGCGATGCATCACATCACGCGGCATGTGCTGGGGTTAGGTACCGGGTTTCCGGGGGCACGTAAATTCCGTCAGTTGTTGTCGGTGGATATTCACAAGGCCAAGGATCCGCTGGCGTTGCTGGATCAGGCTGGCGAGTTACTGCAAGGGCGTTGAGCCCCCCCCTCCGTAAAACGCGCCAGGCGGGTTGATCCGCCTGGCGTGCGCATCACCCCGCCGCCGCTTCCGTCCAGTTCACCCAGCCAAACACCCACGTCGCCAGAATCAACAAGCCAAACGCGATCCGATACCAGGCGAACGCCGCATAGCTGTGGTTGGCGATGAATTTGAGCAGGCCGCGCACGGCGATCATGGCGAAGATGAAGGCGATGACGAAACCGAGGGCGAACACGGGCAGGTCACTGGCCTGGAACAGGTCGCGGTATTTATAGCCGGAGTACACCGCGGCGCCGACCATGGTCGGCATGGCGAGGAAGAACGAGAACTCTGTGGCGGCTTTCCGGGACAAGCCGAACAATAAACCGCCGATGATGGTCGAGCCGGAACGCGACGTGCCGGGGATCATCGCCAGGCATTGCACGAAGCCGATTTTCAACGCGTCTGACCAGCGCATGTCGTCGACGTGATCGACGCTCACCACATGGCTGCGCTGTTCGGCCCACAACATGACGATGCCGCCCACCACCAAGGCCATGGCCACGGTGATCGGGTTAAACAGGTATTGATGGATTTTGTCAGCGAACAGCACTCCGAGGACCACCGCTGGCAGAAAGGCAATCAACAGATTGAGGGTGAAACGTTGTGCATTGCGTTGGCTGGGCAGGCCTTTGATGATGTCGAAGATCTTCGGGCGAAACTCCCAGACCACGGCCAGAATCGCCCCCAGCTGGATAATGATGTTGAACGCCATGGCGCGTTCGCCGCCGAAGTCCAGCAGGTCGGCGACGATGATCTGGTGGCCGGTACTGGAGATCGGCAAGAACTCGGTCAGGCCTTCCACTGCGCCTAAAATCAACACCTGGATAAAGGTCCAGAAATCCATTAATCCTCCGTCAGAGCGCTCTTGATGAGCGACCGGTCAACTGCATTCAGGAATTGAGTATCTGAAGTTAAACAATCGGTATAACGCGACACCCATTGCCTGATCAGGCGACGGAGAATATGTCTTATCAAAAGACACACTCAAGCCATGTTAATAAACGTCCGCCTACGAACTACTCGAAAAATATTTAGGCCTTTAGTAGCAAAAAGTTTGATCCATCAATAAAGTGTGATCCAGCTCACATTATCTCTCGCCAGCAGACAGTGGCAATTGGACATGAATAAAGCCGTGGCCATAGATTCAAAATAGTGGCACAATTCCATATTGCCACCATGTAACGACTAGTTCACAGCCCCGAGAAAATCAACTAAAAGCTTGAAATGCTTAATTATTGTTAGAAAACTCGGGAGCCACGTCTAAAAATCGCGTGAATGTTACCAATTGTCAGTCACAGATGAGAACCGGTGCTTTAACATCCCGATGTCAGCACCTAATTCGAGTCAATGCATGATGCTCTCAGGGAACTTGGCGACTAGAAGTCCGCGCCCGACAAACGACGATCCCGGTGTACTCACTCTGGGCCGTACCCGTGGCGTGGCCGAACATTTTAGAGCGCTGATCGCAAAGCACGTACGCACTGATATGGCACTTGATGTCAGCTCCTACACTAGTTCATCCAAGCACAATGAACTTTCTGGTTCGTACCGCGCCATCTTCATCGTTATCGACAGTCCGCAAGCGCTGGAAGACAATCTTGCGCTGATCGAGAACCTGCGCACCGACAACTTGAAACCGATCATTTGCGCGGTCATCACCGGGCGCGGCGCCTTCAACAAGATCAAGTATTTTCTGGCCGGTGCCGACTTCTGTATCAAACTCAATACCCTTTCCGACGAAGGCGCGGAGTTGCTCGGTGAGTTCTTCAACAGCGAAGAATGGCAGCGGGATATCAATCTGACGCTGGACCCGACGCGTATCTGCCTGCTCGGCGGCAGCAGCCAGAAACTCGATATCTCGTTTGCCGAGATGAAGATCCTGGAGGCCTTTGCGCAAACCAGCAACCACATTCTCAGCCATGATGAAATCGCCAGCATCATGGGGCTCAATACCCATTTCTACGATCCGAGAGCGCTGGAAAAATCGATCAGCCGCTTGCGTGGAAAAATCAAGGACATGTATGGTACTAACGCGATTCAGAGCATCCGCGGCTACGGCTATCGCCTGATGCGGGGTCTGATATCGACTGCCTGAGTCTCGGGCAGCCATTCTCTTTGCATAATCACGAAGGATCGTCATATGCAACCATACAGCTCAAGTTGTACTTCAAATCTACTAATAATCAAGCAATTGAATGAGCGCGGCTACACCGAACCATAACAATAAACTTCACAACATAGCAGCAGAACGAGTGGAACTTATCGAGGGCCATTTTGGGCCCAGACCCTGCCTGTCGATTACTTCCAAGGAAGTCATTGCTCGCCTGCCGATTTATCTTTTCGCCCATTTTGGTGCACATTTTAGGAGAGAGACATGGAAACTAGTACAACCCTCCCAAGAAAATATTTTGTCGTCGTGACTCACAGTACAACGTCGCAGCGTGAACTTGAGAGCATTCTGTCCAGCGAGCGCTTCAATTCGTTTGGCACGTCTCAGGCACAAATGTTTATTGAAGGTGCTACTTCGCCCTCTTCCGCCCCGATGCTGATGGAGTTTTCTTACCCAAGCGGCACTCGGAAAAACGTCGCCCGTACGATTGAACACGACACCCAGCGCATACTGGCCACCCTCGAATCGGAATGGCTCGCCGCACAATCGGCCAACCCGTTTCACCAATCCCCGACAATGAACGCGGACACCGCCCGCCCGACGTCAGCCAATGAACACGGTGCTCCGTGCAGCGAGACCTGGCATCTGGACAACGATCAAGGCGCACTGGTCAAGGAAGGCGTCGAGATCAGCCTGACCGGGCTTGAAACCGCACTGGTCAGAAAGATGCTCAATCACGAAGAACGCGTGGTCAGTCGCGATGACCTGATCCTCAGCATCGGCCGCGAGCCGGAGCAGTATCGTGGTCTCGAGATGTGCCTGAGTCGCCTGCAGGACAAGTTCAAAAGCGCGAGTAATGGTGAGCGCCTGTTTCGTGCCGTAAGAAACCGCGGTTATTGCCTCATCCAGGACATCGTGGCGTAAACACCGCCGATATCCGCGGACAAAACAAACAGAAAACAGTGCGATTACAAAAACAACAAGAGCACTCTGTTTGACTTCACCTCCCTGGTAAAATAAAGCTCCCTGCCTCCACCCCTCCTACAGTAACAAACACAACATCATTAATTCACCCCCTGCTCCACGACCTTTTTTAACAGCAGTGTATGTGCTTATTAAAAAGTTGGCACTGTGCCATCTTGTTAGAACTCGTCAGACACCCTCTTCAGCAATAACTTAGTCTATTGATTGACGACAGTTCGGCCTATCGACGTTGTTACCTCAGGACACTCGTCCAATAACAACAACAAGCCTATCTAGCAACTCGGACTTTAACTGTCGAAACCTGAATGGACGTATTTCTGGGGATATCTCATGGAACTTTCTCTACGGATCAATCGAAATAACGGCCTCAAGGGACTTACCTTCTGGGGCCAATGGGCGTTGGCGCAGGCATTCATTGTTGCGCTGTTGTTCATACTCGCCGAACGGCATACGGGCACCGTCGAGTTCTATTACCGCATGTGCGCGACACTCGCGGTATTGGCCTCGGTGCCGGCGTATACGTTCAGCGGCGTGTATCGCAAGCAGGACAATTACCTGACCGGGCTCGGACGTCTGTTCATGGGTTGGTCGATGACCATGGTCGCACTGGTCTGCATCGCGTTCGTGTGCAAGGCCGACGAGGTGTTTTCCCGTGAAGTGACGTTGAGCTGGGCGGTGTACGGGTTCCTCGGTCAGGCGCTGTTGTATGCGCCGCTGCATGCCTTTTCCAAGTACTACCAGCGTTCCCGCACCAGCGCGCAGAAGACGTTGATCGTCGGTACGGGTGAGTTGGCGCTGGGCCTGGCGAAGAAGATCAGTCTGGTGGAAAACCTGCCGCTGGTAGGTTTGGTCAGCAATGGCGCGACGGCGGAGCTGGATGCGGATGCACCGCGTGTGGTCGGCGATCAGGAAGATCTGCTGCAACTGATCAAAGACCATGACATCCGTCGTCTTTACATCACCTTGCCGCTGGCGGAAGCGGCGAAAATCGAAGCGATGTATGTCGATTTGCTCGGTGCCAACGTCGATGTGGTCTGGGTGCCGGACTTGAACAGTCTGACCCTGCTCAATCACTCGGTGAAGGTGGTGGACGGTCTGCCAGCGATCTGCCTCAACGAGAGCCCGCTGACCAGCCGCCCGACCGCTGCGTTGAGCAAAAGCCTGGTGGAAAAAGGCGTCGCGCTGCTGGCGATCATTCTGTTGAGCCCGGTGCTGCTGTTCATCGCGCTGGCGGTGAAGATCAACTCGCCGGGTCCGGTGTTCTTCAAGCAGGATCGCCATGGCTGGAACGGCAAGGTGATTCAAGTCTGGAAATTCCGCTCGATGCGCGTGCACGATGACCGCGAGGTGGTTCAGGCCAGCCGCAATGACTCGCGCATTACCGCCGTCGGACGCTTCATCCGCCGCACGTCGCTGGATGAGCTGCCGCAGTTGTTCAACGTGCTGCAGGGGCAAATGGCCCTGGTCGGCCCTCGCCCGCACGCGGTGGCGCACAACCACTACTACTCGGGGAAAATCCTCGCGTACATGGCCCGCCACCGAATCAAACCGGGCATCACCGGGCTGGCGCAAATCAGCGGCTGCCGTGGCGAGACCGACACCATCGACAAGATGCAGCGTCGCGTGGAGATGGACCTGCATTACATCAACAACTGGTCGTTGTGGCTGGATCTGAAGATCCTGGTGAAGACGCCGTTTACGCTGTTGTCGAAGGATATTTATTGATGGACTGGTAATCGACCAGGCAATACCAAAAGGGGACGAAAGTCCCCTTTTTTGTGGGCGGGATTTTTGGGGGGTCAGCCTTTGGCGGTGGTTGCAGTGCCGACGCCATCGCGGGCAAGCCCGCTCCCACAGGGGATTGGGGTGTGACCAAGATACTGGCTTCACCGCGCACCACTGTGGGAGCGTGGTTTGCCCGCGATGGCGGTGTGTCAAGCGATAGAGATGTTGAATGTGCCGCCCCCTTCGCGAGCAGGCTCGCTCCCACAGGGGGTCTCGGTATGGATCGGGATTTGTGAGTTGCCACAGGGCCATTGTGGGAGCTTGCCTGCAAGCGAAAGCGGTGTGTCAGACGACAGAGATGTTGAATGTGTCGACGCCTTCGCGAGCAGGCTCACTCCTACAGGGGGGGTGTGATTGAGATACCGGGTTCACCGCCCCCACAGGTTTTCCAGCCTTCCGGGTTTACTCGGTTATCTTCGAGAAGTTGCGATAAAACATATCGCCTTCGCGGCTATCGGTCATCGAGTGCAGCTGGAAGCTGCGATTGAGCCTGGCGCCGCCGTCACGGGTCAGTGGGGCCCAGACGAGGTTGGCGCGGCGCATGGTCGACATGCTCATCATTTCGTCGAACGGGATCGACAGGTAGAGGCCCTTGTCGAAACTACCCTCGCCGTATTCCGCACTGCCAGCGGTGGTGATTGTCGCCCAGGCGCCGAAGCGCACACCGTTGAAGAACTCGCGGGAGATGTCGAGCGTGCCGCCCCAGTCGCCGGCCAAATAGCGACCGACACTGACCGCCGCCAACGTGTCATACGGCAAGTCGGTATAACCGGTGATGTGGCCGGTCCAGACCGAGTAGTCGCGCAGGCCGAAACCCTGGTCGAATTCCCGCTGGCGCACGTAGTTCAGATCCGCCCCCACCGACCAGCGCTCGCCGGTCGGCCGGAACAGCACCTCGCCACCGACACCGGCAAACATCGACTCCAGATACCCGCCATAGACCATGCCATACAGGTCCTTGTCCAACTGCTCGGCATGGCTGACCTGGAACAACGGCATGGTCACTTCCGAGGTGGTCAGGTATTGACGCAAATCGGTGCGCACCCGCGGCAGGCCGCTGGGTGCGTCGTAAGAGAACTTGTCGAAGTTGTTCACCAGGTTGGCACTGAGCAAGCCGCTCCACCAGGTGTTGCGGTTGAAGCGGTATTCAGCGTCCGCGTCGGCACTGAATTGATAGAGCAAGCCATCCGGGCCGCCGACGTTTTGCTTGAAGCCCAAACCCACGCCGTAGCTGAAATGCTGCGGCGCCTCGGTGTAGAGGGTTTTCTCGTTGTGCGGCATCGCCGGGTTGATCTCGGTGGTGCGGTGCAACGACTCCAGCGGCTCCTCGTTGTTGATCACTTCGCGGAAGGTCTGGCGTGGCACGCTGGTCTCCTCCAGCGGCAGGTCGTAGCGCTTGTTGACCACGGTGAACCAGTTGATGTCGTCGTTCACACTGTTGTCGAGAATCCGGCTCGCGCGGCCAACGGCCTTCGACGAATGGAAGTAACGCTGCTGCTCGCCGTACACGATCAACTCGGAATCACGCTGACTGATGCGCTCGACCTTGTAGCCGGCATTCTGCTGCAAACGCTGCGAAACGTTGGCCCAGTCGACCTGCTCCATCGACGTGGTCGGCATCTTCGCCGGCAACGGTTCAGGCGTTGGATCGTAGGTCTTGGCCGGTGCCTTGCGGCTGACGAAATTGGTGTGGAACGTGATGCCGAACATTGCCGTGTTGCCACGCTCCCACGCCGCGCTGACGTCCACCGAATCAGCCACCTTGAACACTGCGCCGACGTTGATCGGCGTGTCTTGCTTGATCACGTTGTCCTTCGGTTCGTGCTTGTAGTCGTTGCCTTCGTATTCGAGTTTCAGGCTGAGCCGATCCCACGGTGTCTGATAACTCACGCCACCGAAGAACGACGGCTTGCCGCGAAAGTACGAGCCGGAGTTGACGTCACCGGTCCCCTCGAGGGCCGGCCGGGTGTCAAAGCGATCACTGACGTAGCCCAGCGGGTTGTCCATGTCGCCGCGATTGCCCAGATAACCCCAAGCAATGCCGGCACTGAAATCGAAATTGTCATAGCGCTTGTTGGCGACAAAAAACTCACTGGAGAACAAGCCCGTACCGCCGATGTCTCGGAAGCCCAGCGCCACTTCCGGCGCCCAATGGGTTTCCTGCCACAGCCGGACTTTGGCGTCGACCGCCTTGTCCTTATAGCTCTGGCTGCCGCTCAGCGCCTCGGAGCCGTAGGGCCGGTTGGTGATGGCGGTGTAGCGGAACGACCCTTCGAGCCAGTCCAGCGGCTGCAACGACACGCTGTAGCGGCTGTAAGGCTCGGTGCGGTTGGCGTTGACGCTCAGTTCACCGGCCGGGGCCATGCGCGCCGTCGGCGTCTGCAACAGGCCGGTGCCACCGAAATCATTTTGAGTAATGCGCGGCTCGGCATGCACCAGGCCGCACGGCAATAACAACACAGCTGCAACACGTAACTTCAACGAACCACCTCAGCCAGCTGCGTGGCAATCAATTCGGCCAACTGCTGATTCAGCTCAGGAACAGGCGGATCCAGATCATCGTTTTTCACCGGCACCAGAATCTTGCTGCCGGCCACGGGGAAGTGCCCGCTCTCGCGATTCCAGTGCGCAATGCCCACGCGCCGGACCGCACCGTTGGGCTGGATCAGCCACAGGTAATCGGCCTCGGCGTCGTCCAGCGGCGTGCAGATTTCCAGGTATTCGCGCGCCTCCAGCAGCGGCTGATAAGGCACGTGGCAGGTGTCGGCGACCGCGCCCAGCACTTGCACCTCGTCGACCCGTTTCGGGTAGATCAGGCGATCGCCATCGTCGAGACGAATGTTGCGCGCAAAACCGACTTCCACCGCGACCGGGTCCAGATCCGCGACCTGGCGCCCGGTGACCGGCATCTGCCGCACCTGCTCGGCCAGCCGCAACGCCAGCGCGGCGCGGCTCGGGCGATCGAACAACGCGGCCATGCGCTGCAACACATCCAGATCGAACAACACCCCGGCCTTCAGCCGCGCCTGCTCTTCCAGCAACGACTGGCGCAACAACTCACCGGCCAGCCAGTAGCCTTCGGCGTTCGGCACCGCCACGCTGATCACGTCGAGCAAGCGCCCGCCCGGCGGCAATTCGACCGGCCCCGGGTTGGCGACATCGCCGCTCACGTTGACCGCTGCCTGACTCGCGCCGCTGATCAACAGCAAGCCCGCCGAGAACATCCACCAGCGCTTCATGGCAGATGCCTGCGATCAGGGGTCAGTTGCACGATGCGCACGCGCAGTTGCGCGGTCAGTTGCTGCTCACTCTGCACAATGAACCCGTCCACCGGGTCGACCCAATAATGATTGGTCGCCCGCAGGCCGATGGCCGGGACATCGATCTGTTCATCGACACGCAGCACGGTGTATTCCTTGTCGAGAATGTCCAGGGTTTGCGTGGATCGGCGCAAGAAACGACTGTTGACCATCAAGCCGACTTGCTGGCCCTTGTAGAGGTCGATCCAGCGCTGAGTGGTGAAGCCATCGGCGACTTGATGCAGGCCGTGTTTGAACGGCGCGTTATCGGCCAGCCGCGTGCCGTCCAGATCGCCTTCCACGCCCAGGCCAATGGTGCGCACGGCGAGGCCGTCACGCAGCAGCAACACTTGCTTGCCGGAGGCGACCCAGAACTGCAGGTCTTGCCGCTCGCGCACCAGCGCCAGCACCCCGGAGCCGGACGGTGTGGTCAGTTTGATTTGCGGGTACTTGACCTCGGCCACTTGGGCCGCGCTCACATCCAGTTCGTCCGGGCCGAGCACCGCCGACTTGAGGTTGCGCACCGACGCGGTCATCAGCGGGTTACAGCCACACAACATCAAGGCCGCCATCAGGCAGACGCCAACTTTCAAGGTTTTCACAGGCGGCCTTATTTGCTGTTGTTACTGAATTCGCTCCAGTTCTTCGCAGCGGAAGCCCCGGTCCCGACAATCGATGCCGACGGCACCAGTTGGCTGATGAAGCGGTTCCAGCGCGTCACGTTGGCCGGGCCGACATACACCACATCCTGCGGGCGTACCTGAAAGTGCGAAGCGAGTGCCATGGCGGTCGGCGACTGGGCTTCCAGCTGGTAGATCTTCGCCGGCTCGACATCGAGGTTTTCCACCCCGCGAATCACGTACACCGCGTTGCCGTTGGAGGTGGTCTGGCTCAAGCCGCCGACCGAACCGAGCACATCCGACAGGTTCATGGTCGCGGTCTTGAAACTCAGCGCACGGGGCTGATTGACCTCACCCATGACGTAGATGCGCTTGTTGTCGTTGTACGGCAGATACAGCTGGTCGCCACCCTTGAGGTAGACATGCTGCAGCTCGGAATCCTGCTGGTTGAGCGAATCGAGATTGAGCGGATACACCCGACCATTGCGGGTCAGCAGCAGGCCGGACAAGTCGGCATTGTTGGTGTCGATGCCGGCCGAACCGAGGGCTTCGACCACGCTCAGCGGATTGGTGGAAATCGGCTGCGGACCGGCCTTGGCCACGGCCCCCGAGACCACCACTTTCTGACTGGCGAAACGCAGCACCGCGACGTCCACCTGCGGCTCGGCGATGAACGCCGACAGTCGTGTTTCGATGTCCGAGCGCAGTTGCTGGATGGTTTTGCCGGCCGCCTGCACTTCCTTGATGAACGGGTAGTACAGCGTGCCATCGGAGCGCACCAGACGACCGTTGGCGTCGATCTGCTGTTGTGCCCCCGATGGCGCGGTCAGCTCCGGGTGATCCCAGACCGTGATGTACAAGACATCGTTGCTGCCGATGCGATATTCGGCAGGCGTGGCCAACAATTCCGCCGGCACCGTTTCACGCTTTTGCGTGGCGCGCGTCATCGAGATCAGCTTGGGCGTGATCGGGATCAGCTCGACCCGACTGCTTTCACTGGCGCCCTGGCGCGTGATGTCACCGGTGCTCAGGTACTGGCCGGGGGAAAACATGCAACCTTGCAAAGCGATACTTGCCAACAGCAAAAGAGAAAAACTACGAGTCATAATGGCACTACGCTATTCAAGGCAAATCTAAAAATAAAGTCACCCGACTTGCGTCGGGCGACCCTGTACTGCACTAACAAATGTTCCTGTTAGTTGTGCGTGCCGGTGGTGCCGGTAGTACCGGTGGTGCCCGTGGTACCGCCGTTGGCACTTCCGCCGCTGTTGGACGCCGCAACTGCACTGGCAACCATTGCCGTACTGGCAGCAGGCGCTGTAGAAGCCGCGACACTGCCAGATACATTGGTCACCGCAGTAAGCGGCGCTTCAGCGGCGGACGCCCAGTTGCTCAACATCGTCAACAGGGCAATCGCCATCACTTTTTTCATATCAACTCCTTTCTAACATTCGGCCTGTTAAAAACCGGCCTGTGTTAGCGGTGGTAGCGTTCAAGTCCGCAAAAACCGCGAACAAGATCCGTCGTTCTTTCACAGTCTTACCCAACTGATAAAAGTCGAACGGCAGGTTTATATCTACGGACTTGCAAAAGGCATTTCCAGCGTATTTTCCCGACGATATCTAACAGCTGACCGAAACTAACATTCAGTATTAGAACGACATCATTCGAGATAACCGCGCGGATGGTTAGATTGCCAGCGCCAAGTATCAGTGACCATGTCCTGCAAATTGCGCGTGGCTTTCCAACCCAGTTCTTTCGCCGCTTTCGAGGCGTCGGCCCAGCTCTCGGCAATGTCGCCGCTGCGACGCGGCATGACCCGGTACGGCACCGGGCGCCCGCAGGCCTGTTCGAAGGCTTGCAGCACTTGCATCACGCTGTAGCCGTCGCCGGTGCCGAGGTTCCAGGTGTGGATGCCCGGGCGCCCGGCAATCGCCTGCAACGCCTTGAGGTGTCCGTCCGCGAGGTCGACGACGTGGATGTAATCGCGCACGCCGGTGCCGTCGATCGTCGGGTAGTCATCACCGAAGATCGACAGTTCCTGCAAGCTGCCGACCGCCACCTGGCTGATATAGGGCAACAGGTTGTTGGGAATGCCGTTGGGGTCTTCGCCCATGTGCCCGCTGTGATGCGCGCCGATCGGGTTGAAGTAGCGCAGCAAGGCGATGCTCCAGCGCGGCTCGGCCTGGCTCAGGTCGCGCAGCACGTTCTCGACGATCAGCTTGGATTGGCCATAAGGATTGGTTGGAATGCCCGTGGGGAAATCCTCGCGGATCGGCATCTGCTCAGGCTCGCCATACACCGTGGCCGACGAGCTGAACACCAGGCGGAACACCCCGGCCGCGGCCATCGCCTGGCACAGCGTGATGCTGCCGCCGACGTTGTTCTCGTAATAATCCAGCGGTTTGCGCACGCTCTCGCCGACGGCTTTGAGCCCGGCAAAATGCAGCACGGCGTCGATGGCGTGCTCGCGGAAAATCCGGTCCAGCAAGGCGCGGTCGCAGACATCGCCGCGAATCATCAGCGCGCTTTTGCCGCAAATACCTTCTATCGCGTGCAGGGCCGCATCGCTGCTGTTGCAAAGATTATCCAGTACAACAACTTCATAACCTGCTTCAAGCAGCGCAAGTGTGGTGTGCGAGCCGATATAGCCGGCGCCACCCGTTACCAGAATCTTCATAGCGCGGTCCGTCATTGGATAAGTAACCAGTAGCGTGTCAAGTCCCTTTTATTGATTCTGTGGCGCACCACACAAACAAGGACGACAACAGCCTCAAACAAAATTAGTTCAACCTCTGGCAATAAATACTTTTGCAGGTCAAACTGTATTGCCTGGTACTTATTAGCACTCCAAGTACACACATCACTATCAA
This sequence comes from Pseudomonas sp. 86_A, assembly GCF_017491705.1. NCBI lineage: Bacteria > Pseudomonadati > Pseudomonadota > Gammaproteobacteria > Pseudomonadales > Pseudomonadaceae > Pseudomonas > Pseudomonas sp. 86_A. Next base: position 599,317 of record NZ_JAFGYS010000001.1, read on the forward strand.
CAGATACCGACTAAAAATAACTAATAACGCTGTTACCGACATCTCATAACATTGTCATGTTTTACCGCGCTTGCTAATTGCCATTAACTACTCGACTCAGGTATTAAAGCAGTCCTTCAATATTCATTGAAACTTGCACACCTGCGTGAGTGCGCGCACCCGTTGGCTGTGTTCCATGACTGTTCAGGATACTTTTATGATTCGTAAATGTTTGTTCCCCGCCGCCGGTTACGGCACGCGTTTCTTGCCGGCCACCAAAGCCATGCCGAAAGAAATGCTGCCGATCGTCAACAAGCCGTTGATCGAATACGCCGTCGAAGAAGCACGGGACGCCGGCCTGCAACACATGGCCATCGTCACCGGTCGGGGCAAGCGTGCGCTGGAAGACCACTTCGACATCAGCTACGAACTCGAACACCAGATCCGCGGCACCGAGAAAGAGAAATTCCTCGCCGGCACCCGCGAACTGATCGACACCTGCACCTTCTCCTACACCCGCCAGGTGGAAATGAAAGGCCTGGGCCACGCGATTCTCAGCGGCCGTCCGCTGATCGGCGACGAACCCTTCGCCGTGGTGCTGGCCGATGACCTGTGCCTGAACCTGGAAGGTGACGGCGTGCTCTCGCAGATGATCCAGCTGTACAAGAAATTCCGCTGCTCGATCGTTGCCATCCAGGAAGTCCCGGCCGACCAGACCCACAAGTACGGGGTGATCGCCGGCGAGTTGATCTCCGACGGCATCTACCGGGTTAATCACATGGTGGAAAAACCGGCGCCGCAGGACGCGCCATCGAACCTGGCGATCATCGGCCGCTACATCCTCACCCCGGACATTTTCGACCTGATCGCCGACACCCAGCCGGGCAAGGGCGGCGAGATCCAGATCACCGACGCGCTGATGAAACAGGCGCAGAACGGCTGCGTGCTGGCCTACAAGTTCAAGGGCCTGCGCTTCGACTGCGGCGACGCCGAGGGTTACTTGCAGGCGACCAATTTCTGCTACGACAACGTGTACCTCAAGGGCCGCTGAGACGGTCCCTCGCCCACTTCTCTATTCAGGAGACCAGCATGAACATGGCACAACATTCAGCGGACATTGAACGGGAGGTGGGCAACCTCGGAACGGTGAGTTGGCTGTCACGCCATCAGCCGTTGCCCAGCGCCAACGAGGCGTGGCTGGGCAGCATTCTGCTGGTGGAGCGCATCGGCATGTTTCCTTCGTCCGGCGATATTCGCCGGACGCTGGCGGATCCCTATCCCCTGCTCGCCCACTTGAAACAACGCTATGCCGAGCAGGCGCTGGAAATGGACGACCGTGATGGCCTGAAAGTGATCTTCAGCGACTGGCGCTTCCGTGTGCGCCTGTGCTGCAACGAGCCGGCGATCATCATCAACGTGGAGACGCGGTGTGCGACGCAACTGATGCCACAAAAGCTCAAAGAGCTACTGAGCCAGATCGAACAATTCGAATAGAAAAGCTGCACCCTGTAGGAGCTGCGGCACGCTGCGATCTTTTGATTTTAAGAGCAAGATCAAAAGATCGCAGCCTTCGGCAGCTCCTACAGGGGGTTGGTGGTGTCGCAACTGTCCGCGTTGATGCCACTGACGATCCAGCGATAAAAGTAATCAGCAATCACCTTGCCGCCCGTGGCCGGCTTTGGATGAATCTGGTCCGGGCCGATCATCGCGGCAGCATAGCGTTTGACGTCCGGGCCAAAAGCGCATTGCAGGTTGGCGTAACCCAGATGCTGCTCATGCGCCCACGGCTGCAGCACCTGCGCATACGCCGACATCGGATAGGCACTGGAGCGCGTAGTGTCCTGACGCATGATCAGGTTGATACTCGCCGCCGGTTGAATCTCGCGGATCATCGCCACCAGGCCCTGAACGTTGTGCAGATACTGTTCGGGGTTGACGCCGAAGCCCTGGTCATTGCCGCCGAGCATGATCAGATAAACGTCGGCGGGGATCTTCGACACCGCCGTTTTCCACTGCACCTGCCATGGCCGATCCTGGTGATAGAAGTCCGCCGATGCCGCGCCCGATGCCGCCAGTTTCGATACGCGCACGCCGTTCTGATCGTTGCTCATCCACAGGCCAAACAGCGTCGGCGCGCCCTTCAGCACTTCCAGTTTCAACGACCAGTCTGCTGCTGAAGAGAGACCTGCCAGCGGCACTTCCTGAACGCCCGAACCTTCGAGTTTCAACGGTTTCCAGTCTTGCGAGGGCGTCCAGCGGTAGCGCAGTTCACTGGCTTCGCCGTTACCCAGATAGAGCAATTTCGCCTGGCTCACGGCGGTGTTGATCGCCGGCGTCGGATGGGCGTCGATCTGCAGCCACGCGCCGGGTTTGCCGGTTACCGTGCGGCTGTCGGGGCTGGCCTGACCGAGGCCGGATACCTGCCAGCCGCCGCCGAAATATTGGTCGCTGCTGCGGGTGTATTTGAAATGCGTACCGCCCAGCGCTGCGCCATGGTTGAAGCCGACATAACCGGGACCGGCAAAACCCACCTCCCCGGCAACAAGCTGCACCAGTTTGTTCAGGTAGAAATCCTGCCCGGCGCTGTAACTGTCGCCAATCACCGAGACCGACAGCACCTTCCCGGCCTTGCCTTCACGCCACTGCGCAAAACGCTCGCGGGCATCGCCCACCTCAACCACCGACGCTGCGACGGGTTGCGCGTCATCCACTGCCAACATGCGTTATTTCCTTCATTCTGGATTGAGGGGACTGGAGTACGAACCAAATCCATTGTAGGAGTGAGCCTGCTCGCGATGTCGTTGGTTCAGACGGTGCAACTTTGACTGACATACCGCTATCGCGAGCAGGCTCACTCCTACAGAAATTGCGGTCATCTGCTGAATCTGTGTTCAGCACCGAACCCTGTGGGAGCGAGCCTGCTCGCGAAGCTTTTCAGCTATTGGCCGGTACCACCGGAACCATATTCGCCGCCGGTTTCTTCTTCGCCGCACGCTCGCCCAAAAACAGCACCGAAGTGACATTGAAGCGACTGAAAATCATCGACAGCACCACCGGTCCCAACAGGCCGAACATCACTCCGCTGAGCACCAGAATGCTTTCGTCTTTTACCCCCAGTCGTCCCATGACAAAGCGCGACGTCGCGGCGAACAGCACATGGAACAGAAAGATCGCGTAAGAGTAGCCACCCAGCCAGGTCAGCCACTTCGAGCGCATGTCACTCGACAGCAACGCGATGCAGGACACACACCCCACGGTCAACCCGATCAGGCTGCGGCGATCGACAATCAACTCGCGATCAATCGCTGCCACGTACAGCAGCGTCAGCGAAATCAGCACAAACAGCAGCGGCCCGATCACCTTGAAGCGTTGCTTCAACACCTCGACATTTTCCTGGCCGATCATCCCCGCCACGAAAAACGGCAGCAGGTAAATCGCGCCATTGATGCCGAATGCATCGAGCTTGAACGGTGGCAGCAGAAACACCGCCGCCGCGAACGCGAACAGCAAGTACAAGCGCGTCATCGAGCGCAGCATCCCGCGCCATTCCAGCAGGCCGACGAACATGAAAATGATGAACACCGCCTGCAAGAACCAGAAGTGATTGACCGGCACCCAGAACGCCAACAGCGCATCGATCACGCCGACGTCCTTGTTCACCCCCGGCCCCACCGCCTGCAACACCGAGAACGGCACGCCGACGCAAAACAGCGGCACAATCAGCCGCCGCACCTTGCCGCTGAAGAACGCGGGAAAGTCATTGCCACGGATTTTGTAGATCGAATAGATGTAGCCGGAAATGAAGGTGAACAGCGGCATGCGCACGTACACCATGGAGTCGGCGATGACCCGGAACGGCGAGCCGAGATCGATTTTCAGCCCCCCGCCCAGCGGGCCGATAACGTGATAGAGCACCAGCAGCAGGCACGCCAGGCCGCGCAGGGTTTCGATCTCCAGGGACTTTTTCTTGCTCGACATACAGCACCCGCCTCAATTCAGGACTCTTGATTCAACCCGCACCGGTTTGTTCGCGCGCAACATCAGGCCCAGGCCGACAAACAGCACCGGCACCACCATGGAAAAGTGCCGGGCGAAGGAGCCGAAGTCCGGTTCGAACAAGCCCTGAACCAGCAGAAACGCCAGCGGAATCGCGATCAGCTCCTTGGGTTTGGTTTCGATCGGCGCGCCTTTGTAATCGGTGGAGGTGATGACTTTGAACAGCAGCAGCGCGGTCATGATCATCAGCGCAACGAAGATCACCTGCCCCGGCCCCGACAACAGAATCAGCTCCACCGGGAACGACAGCCGGAAGAAGATGATCATCGAGTCCAGCGCCTGCGAGACAAAGTCACTGCCACTGAGCCACGAGACGATCAGCGACTTGGAGCCCTCCTCGCCCGCCGTGCGCAACTCGTTGTTGCTCGCGCGAATCGACGACACCGGAAAGCCCAGCGCCACCTGGATCGCCATGGCCACTGCCAGGTAAAACAGGAACAGCATCAGGAAGAAGGTGAAGCGCGAGACGTACTTTTTCATCATGCAGACGCCGACCCAGGACAGCGAAAACAGAATCCAGTAAGGCCGGATCAGCACGCCATAGATCACCGCCGAGAGGAAAAACCCGCCACGGTATTTGCGTGTCAGCGAGCTGAGCAAAATGCTCAACACCGCCACCGACACGATGATTTCCTTGGTCAGGTTTTCCAGAAAGAACGAACGCACCACACCCCACAGGCACAGGGTGCCGAAGATCGCCAGCGGCATGCGCCGGAACACCACCACCGGAATCGCCGTGAGGAAGAAATTGCAGAACATTCCGTAGGCCCAGGCGTTGGTCAGGTTGATCCCGGTGGGCCGCAGCAGGAACGCCGAACACTCGTAGGAGGAACGGTCCGGCGAGAACGGGTTCCAGAAATTGCAGTTGTCGGCGCGCGCATAGGACGACCACAACGTCATCGCATCCGGGCCTGGCGCGCGCGGGATCAACAGCGGCATCGCCACCGACAGAAACAGCCCGGTGAACAGAATGAGGAACGACAGCGAGGAGTCGAGTTTGCGCCCGCGAAACTCGATGCACGGCAACTTCAACCCCATGCCAGCGCCCCTTTGACACGGGTCGCCCGGGTCAACAGCGCAATCACAGCGAGCTGCACGACGATCGCAAAGACATTGCCCCACGCCGCGCCATAAATCGAATAGTGCTTGATCAGCACATAGCTGACCGGCACCGATACCGCCAGGCAGATCGCCGCGCTGGCGAATGACACTCGACTGTTTTTCGAGGCAATCAGACCGCCCCAGACGATGTCGCCGATGGCCCGCAGGGCAAAGGAGAAAATCAGCACGCCGAGGATCGCGTTATCCGGGCGCGGCACGCTGCTGGCGACGTAATCGAGCACCACGTTGAAGAACAGGAAAATCAGCACCGCCACCGCCGCCGACACCAGCAGCGAACGCAGCACCCATTTGTTGACGAACAAGTGCCGGACGGTGAACGCCTGCTGATCCGCCTGAAACCGCTTGGCCAGCACCGGAATGCCGACCACCGCCACCACTGCGTAGGACAGCGCCTGCAGAGTGTTCGCCGCTGACCACGCGTACACGTATTTACCGAGGCTGGCGTAGGGTTCGAGGTCGGCAATCAGGAAGCGCTCGGCGTACTGACTCAGCGCGATCAACCCGGTGCCGAAATAGAACGGCAACCCGGCTTTCCACACGGTCGCGGTGGTCAGTGCTTCGCTGACCCGGCCCTTGTGCACGTTCACCACGATCAGGTAACCGGCGATGATCACCAGCACGTTGGCGGCCACCCACAGCCACAGCACGCTGGCGATGCCGGACACCCAGTCGAGCATCATCCCGCCCACTGCCAGCAGCGCCCACAAACCGGTCTTGATGAAAAACAGCAACGCGCCCGCCGTGGCTTTCTGCGCGGAAAACACGAACGAATTGATCTCGAACGACAGGTGTTCAGTGAGCAGCACCAGCGTCACGCAGAGGATCAGCGCAGTGCCCGCCTCGACCTGCTGGAACAGCGAGTAAATCCCCACCGTCACCAGCGACAGCAGCAGCCCCACCGCCAGGTACAGCAGCAGGACTTTGTCGACCACCCGCCGCGAGCTGCCGCCGACGCTGATCAGCCGGTTGATCTCGGAACTGAAACCGACGCTGTAGAACTTCGAAGCGATCAACGAAGCCGCGACCACCACCCCGTAAAACCCCAAGGCTTCGTAGCCCAGGTAATGGGTGATGGCCAATACCAGGAGAAACTTCGCGCCTAACGCTCCGCCGCGCAGCAGCAGGCGAAATATCATCGAACGATCCCTTTGATGATCTCGTCCATCGCCACGGTTTTTGCCTCGATTTCGCGGCAGGTGTCGGTCAGGCGCTTGCCGAAATTCGACAGTGCGTTCGGCGCGTAAACAGTATCGATGATGGTGTCGACATTGATGTCGCCGCCGTTGATCACCCAGTCTTCCACGCCCATGTCCTGATAGGCGCCAAAGCCCTTGCGCTCATAGCTGATGTGGTACGCCGGGACACCGGACAGCAGCGATTCGATGGCGCCGTGCAGGCGCACCGAGATCACCAGGTCCGGCTGATAATGGGCAATCGTCGCCTTCAACGACAGTAGCTCTTCGGTGATGCCCAGTTCGCGATAGAACGCCCCGTCATCGTTGCCACGCACGGCACTCTGCACCGCGCACACCACTTTGCTTTTGTTCTTCAGGCGCTGCAGCAGCAGCTTCAGGTTGGCGACGTAGGCGACTTTCTTGTCCTTGCTCCACTCCGGCGGCTTGCGCAGCACCACGCACACGGTGGCCGGCGATGCCGCGCAGCGGGTGAACTTGGGTTGTTGAAGGATCTTGCTGGCCAGCGACTGCACCGCAAGGTCCGGCGCGCGGTAGACGTTTGCGCAGGCATCGAACATCGCCGAGGAGCGGTTATCGCGCACGAACACCGCGTCGGCACTGGCGTAGTGCTCGACGATCTTACGGCTCTCGCCATGAAACGGCCCGATGCTTTGCGGCAGATACACCGACGGCACCTTGCTAAGAATCGCCGTCTCCAGCTGCTTGGCGTGGCCGAGTTTCAGCTTGATGTGTTCGAAGGCGCTTTTCGAGCGCATGTAGCCGCCACCGACGCCGACGATCAGATCGGTTTTTTTCAACAGATCGGCCAGCCCGGCATACGACTGGTTGAGGAACACCGCCTGCTTGACCCGCCCCAGGCCCTTGGCTGCCATCACCGGCGCGTCGAAACGCGGGTGCGGCAAGTAGGCGAAAGACTGCGGGTCGGACGCCACGACGTTGATCGAGGTGTCTTCGCCAAAGTTGCGCTGCACCAGCGCAATGGCCAGATCGACGAGCAGACCGTCACCGGAGTTGGACGCACTGTAGCCATGCAAAATCGTTACGTTCATAAGCTGAGTTCTACTTAATAAGTGGGGGCGCAATACACGTCGTAGGTCTGGCGAATCATCCGTGCGGCGCTGAAGCGTTCGCGCACGATGTTCCGGCCTTCACTGCCGAGGTCGAGCAACCGCGGCTTCTGGATTCGCGCCAGCACATCGGCCAGCGCCTGGTGGTCACCGGTGGGGAACACGTAGCCGGATACTTCATGGGTGACCAGTTCGGGCAGCGACGTGCAATTGCTGGCAATCACCGGCAAGCCCATGGCCATGCCTTCGAGCGGCACCATGGCGAAGCCCTCCCAGCGGCTGGGGACGATCAAGGCGTCGGCCTGTTGATACAGCGCGTGCACTTCGGCCGGCGTGACCCACGGCAGGTACTCGACGGCGTCCATCTCCGGGCACTCGACCGTGTCCTCATTGACCGCGCTGCCGACCACCGTCAGCTTCAGATCGCTGCGCTGCACCTTGGCGAAGGCCTTTAGCAACACGTCGAAGCCTTTCTGGTAGTCGAGACGGCCGACGAACAGCAGATGAATCGGCTCGGGCCCCTTGGCCTTCGGCGCTTCGTCACGCTGATGGATGCCGTTGTAGATCAGCTTCATGCGCTTGCGCTGAATGCCGAACCGCGCGGCCTTGTCCATCTCGTAACGGCTGACGCAGATGATCACGTCGGTGACCCGCTGCAGGACTCGCTCGATCCACGCGTAGAGCTTTTGCTTGGTCGGCGAGCTTTCCATCAGGAACGAAAACGCATGCGGGCAGTAGACGATTTTCGGCTTGCGCCACGGCCGCAGCAGCACGCAGACCACCCGGCCGATGACCCCGGAAAAAGTGCTGTGCAAATGCACCACATCGGGTTTTTCCTTGAGCATTACCCGGGTCAACTGCCAGGCAAACCGCAGCAGTGAGCGCACATCGCGGCCGCTGCGTTCGAACGTGCGAATCTGTCGCTCATCGATACCGTGCAGCTCTTTTTTCTGGTCGAGCGGCACCAGATAGACCAGCTCGTAATTCGAGTCGTGGTCGTCGGGGGAAGCCGAGATGGTGCGGATTACGGTGGCGACCCCACCTTTTATCGTTTCAGCCACGTGCAGTATTTTTTTCACAACCCACCCACTTTCATGCCTGTTGGAACGCCCCTGAACCTCAGGATTTGTCCGACGCGTATTCGTAGTTGTAATAGCCGTAGCTGCCATTACCGTAATAGCTGGCGGCGCGCTTCTCGACGCCGTTGAACACCGCGCCCTTGAGCTCGATGCCGTTCTGGGCGAAGCGGCGAATGGTCATTTCAATCTCTTTGGCCGGGTTCACCGCAAAACGGGTGACGATCAGGCTGATGCCGGCTTCACGCCCGACAATCGCCGCATCGGTCACCGCCAGCAGCGGCGGCGTATCGATGATCACCACGTCGTAGCGCTGACTGAGTTCGGCGAGCAAATCGCGGAAGTTGGCGTGCATCAACAGCTCGGAAGGGTTGGGCGGCACCTGCCCTCGGCTGATGAAGTGCAGGTTGTCGATTTCCACCGTGTTGACCGCCTGCTCGATGCTGCAGCGCTTGACCAGCAAGTCCGACAGGCCATTGGCGATCGGCACGTTGAGCGTCTTGTGCAGGTGGCCCTTGCGCATGTCGGCATCGATCAGCAACACGCGCTGGCCGCTTTGCGCCATGACCGCCGCGAGGTTGGAGGAAACGAACGTCTTGCCGACCTGCGGGCTGGGGCCGGAGATCATGATCCGGTTGTTGGTCGAGTCCAGCGCGGCGAAATGCAGGCAGGTGCGCAGGCTGCGGATCGATTCGATGGACAGGTCGGTCGGGTTGCGCAGGGCCAGCAGATAGGCCGGCGTCTCTGCGCTGATTTTGGCCCGCCCCTTTTTGGTGTCCTCTTCGCGCTGCAAGGCGCTGTAGGGAATCGAGGCGTACACCGGCAGGCCCAGCTGTTCAATGGCTTCCGGCCCTTCCAGGCCTCGGCTCAGGGACTTGCGCAGCAGCACCAGCGCCACGCCGAGAAAGGCGCCGAGGAAGGTGGCGATCAGCACGATCAGGGCTTTTTTCGGTTTGACCGGGCTGGTCAGGTCGACGTCCGCCGGGTCGATCAAGCGCACGTTGCCCACCGCACCGGCGCGGACAATGTCCAGCTCCTGGGACTTGTTCAGCAACTGCGTGTAGATCTGCGAAGCTACTTCCACATCGCGGGTCAGGTTGAGCAGCTCTTGTTGGGTGGCCGGCAGATCGCCGACCTTGCCTTCCAGCGCCTTCTGTTGCTGGGTCAATTCGCCAATCTGCGACATCAAGGCGCGATACGCCGGATGCTGCTTGGTGAACTTGCGATCGAGTTCCGCCTGCTGCATTTTCAGCTCGGAAATCCGTGTTTCGAGGGCGACGGACTGGCCGAGCACCGACTGGGTTTCCAGGGAGATATTCACGGTCTTGCCGTGGGTCTGGTAGGCGTTGAGCGCATCGCTGGCCTTGGCCAGATCACGCTTGACCTGAGGCAACTGGCTCTGCAGGAACGCCAGGCTTTGCGCCGCTTCCGCCGAGGTGCGGCGTACGTTCTGATCCACATACAACGCAGCGATCTTGTTGAGGATCTTCACCGCTTCGGCGGCGTCGGCGCTGGCCAGCGCCAGACGGATAATCCCCGATTCCTTGCCTTGCTCGGAAATATCCAGCGCATCTTGGTAACCCTGGATGGTCACGATCCGCGGATTGCGCACCACTTCAAATCGGGTGCCCGGGTTGGCTTGCAGGCGCTCGATCAAACCTTCGACGCCGTCCTGCGAAAAGGCTTCGCCGGCGACGCCCTCGACCAGCAGATTGTCGTTGTCATCGAGCAACTGGAAGCGCTGTTGCTCGCCCACCACCAGGGTGAGTTTCTTGCCCAACAATTCTTTGGGCAGATTGAGCCGGGTGAACTCCAGACGCTCGCCACCCCAGGCGTAGCTGTTGAAACCAAAACGCGGCGGCGCCACGCTGAATTCGCTTTCGCCGCGATAACGCCGGGCGAGAAAACCGCCAATCACCGGGAACGTATTGGGGGTGACGTCGATATCCAGGCGCAGGTCGTCAACGGTTTTGCCGATCACCGCGCGGGACTTGATGATGCCGATCTCGGTCACCGACGGCGATTGGCCGCCGAGCATGCTGCTGAGGTCGGAAAAGCCGAGCATGTCGTTCTTTTTCGGTTCGACCTGCACCAGCGCGTTCGCCAGGTACACCGGCGTCGCCAATACCGCATAGGCCACGCCGGCGGCCATGAAGGCACCGGTGAATGCACCGATCAGCCACTTCTGGTCGATCAAACTGCCAAATATGCCGAGAAGATCAATACTGTCTTGATCGTTATCGCGCTTGGCGATTACTGACGGTAACTGCATAAGTCTGTTCTTACCATTCACTGATCTGAAGAATATTCATCAATGTCCGAGGCGCTGCGCCCACGAGCTAACAGCATCTTCAATCAATGCATGGGCATGAATAAAAGCGGCCTTACCTTGACGATACGGATCCTGTATTTCGCGTTCGCTCTGCCACTTGCCCAGAAGAAACACTTTGCCTCTGGCGTGCGCGGCAATCTTCAGCACCTGATTCACGTGTTGTTTTTCCATGACCAGAATCAGGTCCGACTCATTGACGAGATCGGCGGTCAATTGCCGCGCGGTGAAACCCTCGGCGCTGTGGCCGCGATCTTCAAGCACCTGGCGCGCCGACGCTTCCATGCCTTCGCCCACCCGCGCCGCGAGGCCTGCGGAGGTCACCGAGATGGTTGAGGGGGTCAGCGCGTTACGCAGCAGAAGTTCTGCTGTCGGACTTCGGCAGATATTGCCAACGCACACGACAAGGATCTTTCTGAACAAGGTTTACTTTCCTGTGTAATATCAAACTGCCAACATCTAGAGCGGATCTTAATGAACCCACTAGATCATCCTGCACTCAGAAATAGATTCGCCCTGTTAACACCAGCGTATTAAGTACCACAGCACTAAAAGTCGCCCAAACAGAATTACCGGACCAAAAATAACTGTGATTTTCAGGCTTTGTTTTCCTGACAAAAAATAACATTGACGCACTTAGTGCCATTGTTAGTTTCGAATCAGTTATCTCGAGATACTTTTTCGCCGTTGTCACTTCTCACCCGGAGAACCGACATGAAATCAGCCCATCTCAAACGCCTGAGCGCCCTGACCCTGTTCCTGCTGGCAGCAACCAGCCAGAGTCAGGCCAATGAATTGTTTCCGACATTGCCGGCCAATAAAACCATCGGTGTTCAGGTCAAGGTCCAGACCTTTTCCGCTGCCGACGCCGAGCATGTCAAAGCCACCGGCTTCAGTTTCGTGCGCTTTGGCGTGTGGACGGACAGCCTGGCCAGCGCCGCCTACCAGAAGCAGATCAGCGACGCCTTCGCCGTGGCCCGTGCCGCCGGCCTGCCGGTGCTGATGACCCTGCGCGCGACCAAGCCGCTACCGGCCAATGACCTGCCGAACGCGGGCGTCGCGTATGCCAATGCGCTGACCAGTCTGGCAGCGACCTACGGCTCGCAACTGGTGGCGATCGAGTTGTGGAATGAGCCGGACCTGGGCACCTACTGGCCGACCGGGAATTTCGACACGACGTTCGTGCCGTTCATGAGCGCCGCTTGCAAGACGTTGCAGGACAAGCCCCAAACCATCCCGGTGATCGGCTTTGGCTTCGCCCGGCCACCCACCGCCGGCTCGGCGTCCACGGTGGCGCTCAACCGAATCGTCAGCGAATACCCCAAATGCCTCAGCGCGATCTCCTACCATCCCTATGGCATGACCGGCACGCAGATCAGCAACGCCCAGGCGTTCATCCAGCAGAATTTCCATCTGCCGGGGGTGATCAGCGAATGGGGCATCTCGGCACTCGCCTCCAACGGCGGGACTGAGGGCCAGGCCAGTAAAATCAGCGCGTTCGTCGCCGATATCAAAACCCGCAACATTGCGCTGACCTCGATCTACGAATGGAAAAACAGCGAAACGGGCAGCAATGATCGCGAAAAGAATTTCGGCCTGCTGACCTCCGACGGCCAGCCGAAACCGGCGCAAACGGCGGTGAGGACTCAGTTGAGCCAGCAATAACCCCAATAATCAGCTTAAGGGGCGTTGGCCGTCAGTTGCTTTGAACCTGCGGCCGATTTTGGCATCGTATTCATCGATACCGCGCCCCGCCCATCAAGCAACCATTCTCAGGTTGTTGCCAGCGGGGCCTCCGATACGCCCGGATACCCTTGAGTGACTGTCAGCGCTCGGGTAATGTCGTCAAACCCACAGGACAGAGCACATTCATGACTTCCAAACTGGAACAACTCAAACAGATGACCACCGTGGTTGCCGACACCGGCGACTTCGAAGCGATCGCCCGGGTCAAGCCGGTCGACGCCACCACCAACCCTTCCCTGCTGCTTAAAGCCGCAGCCATTCCAGCCTACGCCGAACTGCTGAACGCCTGCGTCAGCGACTGCAAGGGCGATGTGGGCCTGGCCAGCGACCGTTTCGGCGTCGCGGTCGGCCAGGAAATTCTCAAAGTGATCCCGGGCCGTATCTCCACCGAAGTGGATGCGCGCCTGTCGTTCGACCAGGACGCCGTGCTCAAGCGTGCGCACCGCCTGATCGAACTGTACGACAAGGCCGGCGTCGGCCGTGACCGCGTACTGATCAAGATCGCTTCGACCTGGGAAGGCATCCGCGCTGCCGAGATTCTCGAGAAAGAAGGCATCCAGACCAACCTGACCCTGCTGTTCTCCTTCGCTCAGGCCGCCGCTTGCGCTGACGCCGGGGTGTTCCTGATCTCGCCGTTCGTGGGCCGCATCTACGACTGGTACAAAAAGGCCAACGGCAACGACTACATCGGCGCCGATGATCCGGGCGTACAGTCGGTCACCCGCATCTACAACTACTACAAAGCCAATGACTACAAGACCGTGGTCATGGGCGCCAGCTTCCGCAACCTGAGCCAGATCGAGCAACTGGCCGGCTGCGACCGCCTGACCATCAGCCCGGACCTGATCGACAAGCTGGCAGCAGACACCGGCAAACTGGAGCGCAAACTCGCCCCGGGCCACGCTGGCGAAGCGCGCCTGAGCCTGAACGAAGCGCAGTTCCGCTGGTTGTCCAACGAAGACGCGATGGCCACCGAGAAACTGGCCGAGGGCATCCGTCAGTTTGCCCGCGACCAGGAAAAGCTCGAGGCGCTGCTGCAGGCCAAGCTGTGATCTGAGTCGCAGGAATGCAAAAAGGGCGAACCCGGTTGGGTTCGCCCTTTTTTGTGCTGCTCGGTAACAGCCAGGTGTGGCAGGTGATGAATTGAGTCAGATGATGATCTGTGGCGAGGGAGCTTGCTCCCGCTTGGCTGCGCAGCAGTCATAAACCCTGCCTATGCAATCTGTCTGAAAAAACCTTGTAGCCAGTCTTGGGTCCGCTTCGCTGCCCGGCGGGAGCAAGCTCCCTCGCCACAGGGCCATCAATGCCTTTCGAGGGCATTCACCAGGTCGTGGAAGGCTTCACGATTCGAGTCATTCAGTCCCATGAGGATCTTGTGCGCTTCCAGCACCTTGATCCGCACCACTTCTTCGGACTGGTCCTGATCCGGCAGGTCGTCCAGGCACTCCGGGCACGGCACCGGGTGGTTGACGATGTTGAACACCTGCTCGAAGCCCATCGACTGCAGCAGACGCGTGATGTCTTCGTGGGTGGTGACGACGGTCGGCAGCAGGCCGACCTTTTGCCGGGACAGGATCGACAGCTTGGCCAGCAGGCCCAACGTGGTGCTGTCGATGCTACGGGTTTCGGTCAAATCGATCACGATCGCGTTGAAATTCAACGCGGTGAAGATTTTCTCAATAGTCGCATCCAACGCCGAACACAGGGTCAGGCGAACTTCACCGACGAACTTCAGGACGAACGTGCCGTCCTGCTCGGCGAACTGGATTCTACCGGTACTCATTGAAGGTTCCTGCTCAACACCAACAGGGCGATATCATCCGGCATCTCCCCTAGCGTGGCCAATCCAAACACTTGCCGCAGACCATCCAGGCTGCCGCCCGCCGACTTCACCCGTTGAGGCAAAGCGGCTTCTTTTTCCTTGAGCGTAGGTTCTGGCAACAGATCCAGAATGCCGTCGGACATCAGCGTCAGGCTGAATGTCGGAGGCAGCTCAAGCACGTGATCTTCGTAGGTGGCCTCATTGAAAAGGCCCACCGGCAAACCGCGACCTTCGAGGTAACGAACACTGTCAGGCGTGTACAACACAGGCAACGGCAGATGGCCGCCGATGCTATAGGTCAACAAACCGGTCTCCTCGTCGATGACTCCACCGACCATTGTGACGTGTTTGCCCAGCTTACAACTGATCAGCCCCCGGTTGATATGACCAAGAACTTCCGAAGGCTTGAATTCCGGCAAGGTACCATTGCGCTTGGACTCGAACAGCAAGCGCGTGGTCATGAACTTCAGCAGCACGGTGACGAACGCGGAAGACGCGCCATGGCCCGATACGTCGGCCAGGTAAAACGCCACACGGCGCTCGTCGACCCGGAAATAATCGACAAAATCACCCGACAGGTACAGCGACGGGATGATCTGGTGCGCAAACTGGAACTCGTCCACGCGCCACGGGCTTTCCGGCAGCATGTTCATCTGCACCTGGCGACCGGCGTTCTGGTCTTCCTGGAGCAGATTCAGGCTGGCTTCGAGCTCGCGGTTGGCCTTCTCCAGCTTCTCGCGGTAGCGCTGGTTCTCCAGCAGCAGACGCGCACGATCCAGCGCACGGCGCACGGAGTGCTCGAGCACGGCCAGGTCTTCGAGAGGCTTGATCAGGTAGTCCGCCGCACCCAGGCGCAGCGCCTCGACCGCGTCGTTCATCACGCCGGCACCCGAAACGACGATCATCGGCGTTTGCGGTGAGCGTTCGGTGACCTGGCGGATGAGTTCGAGACCGCCCATCTGCGGCATGCGCAGATCGCAGATGACCAAGTCGGGCTTGTCTTGCTCGAATACCTGAAGACCCTGTTGGCCGTTGCTGGCCTGCAGGACGCTGAAACCACTGTCTTCCAAATAGGCCGCGAGGCTCGCGCGCACTACTTCGTCATCATCGATTATCAGCAGCGTGGCACTGGTTTTTGGCATGTGGGCAAACGGCGCCAGAATTAGGTTGGCGTAGCAGGCGGGGCATCGGCCCGGCTCAGACTACTGGATTCGCTTTCTAGCCTCTCTGCTGCACCGCTTTCGAGCATTGGCCCGGAACGCGACTGCACCAGAGGTGCCCTTCTAAGGCGCAGACGGTACTCCCATCCGCGGGGCGTTTCAAGCATGCGCCGATGGTCGCTTGACGACTTTACTTGTCAAATCACCGAGAGTTATAAGAACAGCTCAAACCGTAACCCAATGGAAGGTCGAAGCCATGAGTCAAACCGGTCGGGACTACAGCGAAAAGCGCGATTTCATCCGTATGCGAGTCGATGCCGATGTCGTGTTGATTCATGAAGGGGACGAGGTGTCGGGCGTGTGCATCGACCTCTCCAGCAGTGGCATGCAGGTCGAAGCGCCACGTCAGTTCGCGGTGGGTGACCGGTTGAGCGTGCGCATCGATTCCGAGCATGCAGCGCTGAGCGGACTGGAAGCCGAGACCGAAGTGGTATGGGTCAAGGCCCAGGACAACGAAAGCCAGAAACTCGGCCTGACCATTCTGAAGATGAAATAAGCGCACACAAAAAAGGCGGCCTCAAGGGCCGCCTTCTTCATTGCGGGTCGACATTAAAAATCGTCTACGACCTTACCGTCCTTGACCTTGAACTCGCGGTTCTGCAGGTAGGCGTTGCGGATGAAGGTGTACTTGTCGCCGCTGATCAGCTTCTCGCTCGACAACAGGCTGGCGCGGGTGTCGACGATATTCAGACCGAATGTCGAGTTACGCACCGGGATGTCGTTGATGTAGCGGTACGGGCCCGTGTAGCTGTCGACATACTTCGACGGCGCATCACGCAGGGTGCTTGGGCCGAGCAACGGCAGCATCACGTAAGGGCCGCTGCCGACGCCCCAGTAGCCGAGGGTCTGACCGAAGTCTTCGTCGCTGCGATTGAGGCCCATTTTGGTGCCGACGTCGAAGAAACCCAGCAGACCGAAGGTGGTATTAAAGATGATCCGCGCGGTGTCGACACCGGCTGCCGCAGGTTTGGCCTGCAGAATGTTGTTCGCCAGGTTGGTAACGTCACCAACGTTGCGGAACATATTGTGGATGCCGTCTTCGAGGAACTGCGGCGTCACGTATTCATAGCCCTGTGCCAGCGGCTTGAGCGCGTAGGTGTCGACGAAGTCGTTGAACTGGAAGATCGGGCGGTTGACGCTTTCCCAAGGGTCTTCTTCCGTCGCGGCGTTAGCGGCGAACGAAACCAGCAAAACGCCGGCACATACACATAGCTGAGCGAGAGGATTGCTCCAGCGCATAGAAAAGCTCCTTGGATTTTTACTGGCGCGGGCACCGTTGGCCCAGGCGTTAAGAGCGCTAGTATAAGCGCAAAAGCCATTTTGAGCAGTCTACCCGTGAAGAGTCGTGCAGGACGTTTCCCGGCGCCCCTTTTCACACGCCTGTCATCCAACTGTCACCGGCGTCCCCTAGCCTCATGACTATTTCAGGGACGTTGTCATGACTCACGCTGAAGCCTTGCCTGTCACCGCACCCGGGCTGACCGCCGTGCTGTTCGGACTCAGTGGTTGTCTGGTGGATTTCGGCGCCCGCGCCCCTCAACACGCCAACGTGCTGCCCGAGCACACCGAAGCCACCCCCGGCGCCCTCGACAGCTTGCACAGGCTGCAGCGCCAGCAGATTCCGTGTGCCTGGATCGACGAGCTGCCCCCTGCCCTTGCGCAACCGCTGGCGGCCGTGCTGCCGGCGTGGATCAAACCGACGCAATATTCAGCAACAATCAATCCATGGCCCGCACCCAATGCCTGCTGGCAAGCACTGATGGCCTTGAACGTCAGCCGTCTGGACGGCTGCGTGCTGGTCAGCGGTGAACCGCGCCTGCTGCAATCGGGCCTCAATGCCGGGCTGTGGACCATTGGTCTGGCGTCCTGCGGCTCGCTGTGCGGGCTGTCGCCGAGCGAGTGGCAAGCCCTGAGCCAGAAGGAACGCGAACAACGACGCGGCAAGGCCACCATGCAGTTGTTCGGGCTGGGCGTGCATTCGGTGATCGATCATTTGGGCGAACTCGACACCTGCCTGGCCGACATCAGCCTGCGCCGTCTCAAAGGCGAAAAGCCCTGACCGGGATCATGCAGGTTGCAGCAGAGTGGATTAATCTAAAGGTCAGCCATAGACCTTTGGCGCGCGGCTGCGGTCAATGCCAGTGCCTCTTGATAAAAGGAACCACACCATGCCCGCCCAAGAACTGCAAAAACAACTCGACACCCTGCGCGTGCAACTGGAGCAGAATCCGCCACTGTCCGAAGCCGAGCGTGAAGATCTGCATGCGCTGATGGCGCAGATCGAATCGGAAATCAAACTGGAGAGCGCCACGCAGGACGCCAGCATCGCCGATGGCGTGAACCTGGCGGTTGACCGCTTCGAACTCGAACACCCGGCCATTGCCGGCACCTTGCGCAATATCGTCAATGCGCTGGGCAGCATGGGCATCTGACCGCCCTGCGCTGAAATGCAAAAAGCCCTGCCATCACTGGCAGGGCTTTTTCATGGGCGCGATTTGAAACGCAGTCCCTTTGTAGGAGTGAACCTGCTCGCGATAGCGGCGTATCAGCCAACATCAATGTGCATGTCATTGCGCTATCGCGAGCAGGCTCACTCCTACAAGGGGGGACTTATTGACGGACCAGTCGGTGGTTCGGCAACTGCACAGATTCAGTGCTGCGGTACGGGTTGATATCCAATCCACCGCGACGCACATACCGCGCAAACACGGTGAGCTTTTCTGGCTTCAGCAGACGCTGCAGATCAAGGAAAATCCGCTCCACACACTGCTCATGGAAGTCCGAATGCTGGCGGAAGCTGACGATGTATTCCAGCAGGCTGGCGTGATCCAGTGCCGCGCCGCGATATTCCACCACCACGCTGCCCCAGTCCGGCTGACTGGTCACCGGGCAGTTGGATTTGAGCAGATGACTGTGCACGCTTTCTTCGACAATCTTCGAGTCATCGCAACGCAGCAGTTCCGGACGCGGATGCTCATAGTTGCTGACGCTGATGTCCAGGTCGTCAATGCACACGCCCGGCAATGCCACGATGCCTTCGGCTTCGACGTCCTTCAGGCTGCGCACCCGCACGCCGACCGGTTTGCCGGCAGCGGCAGACAAATCCTTGACCAGCGTTGCTTCCAGGCTGGGGACGTCGGCAAACGGCGTCTGGTTCAGCGAGTTCAGGTACAGCTTGAACGACTTGGATTCGATGATGTTCGGCGAATCAGCCGGAATACTGAATTCACCAATCGCCACCACCGGCTTGCCCGACGGCAGCAGCCACGACAACTCGAAGCAGTTCCAGAAATCCACACCTTTATACGGCAGGGTATCAGCGGTCAGTCCCAGTTCAGCCCACTTCGCGGTGCGCGGGATCGGGAACAACAGGGACGGCGTGTACGTGGCGATGTATTCGCTGGATTTGCCCAGCGGCGAATGTTCGGCTGCGGGATGCATGGCGGAAACCTGACTGAAGAATCAGCGGATTCTATCAGCCTTTGCTCGCGCCTTTGAGTGCTTACTGACTGACAGTCAATTTGCCGACCATGCCCGCCTGGTAATGCCCGGGAATATTGCAGGCAAATTCGAGGCTGGTGGCCTTGCTGAAGGTCCAGGTCAGTTCTGCGGTTTTGCCCGGCTCGACCAGCACGCTGTTCGGGTCGTCGTGCTTCATGCCGTGGCCCATGGCCGCGTGATCCATGCTCGCCATGTCGTGGGACATTTCTTTCATGCCGGTAGGTGTAAGCATGCCGCTTTGCTGCATCTGCAACATTTCCTGCTGGTGCCTGGCATGCATCGCCGCGTCACCGAGGTTGAATTCGTGCAGCAACTGACCTTTATTCACCAGCACAAAGCGCACGGTCTCACCGGCCTTGACCTGAATCGCCTTGGGGTCGAACGACATGTCGTTCAGCACCACCTCAATGCTGCGGGTGGCCTTGGCCGCCGGCGCCGGCTGGCCGAAATCATACGTGTGCGCGGGCGCGGCCCAGGCAGATGAACTCAGTGCCAGTAAACAGGCGGCGACGGCCAGAGGGTTGCGCAAAAACATAGTCATACTCCAACAAGACAGGGTTCAGCCTGTGGGAAACTCTAGCCCGCCCGCGCTGGCAGCGACCTGACAGGCAGATTACAACTTTGTCAGGTTGGCGCCTGTCGCCAGCGCTCACGGTATAACGCTTTCGTTTCCCCAACCTGGATCAACCCGAGCCGCCCATGAAACTGCTGATCGTCGAAGACCAACCGAAAACCGGCCACTACCTGCGCCAGGGCCTGACCGAGGCCGGTTTCAACACCGAACTGGTGGCCGACGGTAACAGCGGTCAGCAACTGGCCCTGAGCGGTGATTATGCGCTGCTGATCCTCGATGTGATGTTGCCCGGGCGCAGTGGCTGGCAGATCCTGCACGCGGTGCGCAGCGCCGGCCTCGACACGCCCGTGCTGTTTCTGACCGCCAAGGATGCCGTGGAAGACCGGGTGCACGGCCTCGAACTCGGCGCCGACGACTATCTGGTCAAACCGTTCGCCTTCTCCGAACTGCTGGCCCGGGTGCGCAGCCTGCTGCGCCGGGGCAGCGCGATGCCACAGGAAACCAGCCTGCAACTGGCCGACCTGCGTCTGGACCTGATTCGCCGCCGGGTCGAACGCAGCGGCCAGCGCATCGACCTGACCGCCAAGGAATTCGCCCTGCTGGAGATGCTTCTGCGCCGTCAGGGCGAAGTGTTGCCGAAATCGCTGATTGCCTCGCAGGTCTGGGACATGAACTTCGACAGCGACACCAACGTGATCGAAGTGGCGATCCGCCGTTTGCGCCTGAAAATCGACGATGACTTCCCCAACAAACTGATCCACACCGTGCGCGGCATGGGTTACGTGCTTGAAGAGCGTCCGGCCTGATGCGTCGTCTGTCCCTGAGTTCTCGTCTGGCCTTGCTGTTTGCCGCTTGCACCGCCGTGGTCTCGCTGTTTGCCGGGGTGTTGTTCAATCGCGCCAGCGAGGCGCACTTCATCGAACTCGACCAGCAACAACTGGACGGCCAACTGATCGGTCTGCGTCGCGCCCTGCAAGATGTTCAACCCGGTCAACGTGAGGCGCGACTGGCCGATGAGCTGAGCCGCCAGGCCGATCTGGCACTGCGCATCACGGGCAGTGACGGCCAACGCGAATACGACAGTTCGACGCAGATCCCCGAGGTTTTGCCGCCACAATCCGGCCTGACGACCGTGAGCCACGAAGGCACTGAATATCGCGTGCTCAACGCCCCGCTCTACCCGGACAAACCCGATTCGCCGCAACTGACGCTGTTGCTGGACATCACTCACCACCAGCACTTCCTGCAGCGTATGCAGCATCTGATCTGGCTGACTGTAGGGCTGTCGGCGCTGGCCACTGCGCTGCTCGGTGCCTGGGCCGCGCGCAGCGGTTTGCGTCCGCTGCGACGTATGAGTGCGGTCGCCCGTGGGATTTCTGCGCATTCGCTAAATGCCCGACTGCCGGAAGCGCAAATGCCGCCAGAGCTTGCGGAAATGGCCCACAGCTTCAACGCCATGCTCGGACGCCTCGACGACTCGTTTCAGCGGCTATCCGCGTTCTCCGCCGACATTGCCCATGAACTGCGCACACCGCTGTCGAACCTGCTGACCCACACCCAGGTCACCCTCACCCGCCCGCGCCCGATCGAGGACTATCGCGAGGCCCTGCACAGCAACCTCGAGGAACTGCAATGGATGGCGCAACTGGTCAACGACATGCTGTACCTGGCCAAGGCGGATCATGGTTTGCTGATGCCCAGGCGTGAAGCGCTGGAACTGGCGGATGAAAGCGATGTGCTGCTGGAGTTTTTCGCGCCGCTGGCCGAGGACGCCGGGGTGACACTGAGTCGCGAAGGCCATGCGCGCATCGAGGGTGACCGCAGCATGTTGCGTCGGGCCTTGTCGAATCTGCTGGATAACGCGCTGCGCTTTACCCCGGCGGCGGGCAGCGTGCGGCTGTCCATCGTCGATCGACCGCAGGCCGTGCAGGTGACGATCGAGAACACTGGGGATGGAATTTCAGCGGAGCTGTTGCCAAGGTTGTTCGACCGGTTTTATCGGGCGGATCCGGCACGCCAGGAAGGCAGCAGTGAGCATGCGGGACTGGGCTTGGCGATTACTCAGTCGATCGTCCGGGCCCATGGTGGGGAGATTCGTTGCGAATCGGATCGGGGCTGGACGCGGTTTGTGATCGAGTTGCCCAAAGGAAAATGAGGCCGGCAGGTCCGGCCCCATCGCGGGCAAGCCCGCTCCCACAGTACTTTGCGTCGTTCACATAATTGTGATTCAACTCAATACCTGTGGGAGCGGGCTTGCCCGCGATGGCGTTTCAGCGTTTACGAATATCTGAGCGCGTGAGCCGGCTCGATCTTCGCCGCCCGCAATGCCGGGTACACCGTCGCCAGGAAGCTCAGGATAAAGCCCGCCGAGCAGATCAACAGCACGTCCCCGCCCTGCAACTCCGAGGGCAGGTTGCTGACGAAATACACGTCGGAACTGAAGATGTGCTGCCCGGTAACGCGCTCGACCCAGCCGACCATTTCACTGACGTTCAGCGCGGCGATCACGCCGAGCACGCCGCCGACAATGGTGCCGACAATCCCGATCACCGTGCCCTGCACCATGAAGATCGCCATGATCTGCCGTGGCGTCGCGCCGATGGTGCGCAGGATCGCGATGTCCGCGCCCTTGTCGTTCACCACCATGATCAACGTGGCGATGATGTTGAACGCCGCCACCGCGACGATCATCAGCAACAGCAGGCCGATCATGGTTTTTTCCATTTTCATTGCGCTGAACAGGCTGCCCTGGGTGTGGGTCCAGTCGTCAGCCTTGAACTCGGCGCCCAGGCCTCCGGCGATGTCCGAGGAGACTTTCGGTGCGGCGTACAGGTCCTTGACCGCCAGGCGCACGCTCTGCACCTGATTCGGCTGCCAGTGCTGCATGGTTGCCGCGTCGGCCACGTGGATCAGGCCCATGGAACCGTCCAGTTCGGCACCGACCTTGAACACACCGACCACGTTCAGACGCTGCATGCGCGGAGTGATGCCGCCCGGTGCGGTGCTGACTTCCGGCACGATCAGGGTGATCTTGTCGCCGACGTTGAGGCGGAAGCGGCGCGCGGTGATTTCACCGATCACCACGCCGAACTCACCCGGTTTCAGGTCATCGAGACGGCCCTGCACAATGTGCTGGGCGACGATCGACACCTTGCCTTCCTGAGCCGGGTCGACCCCACTGATCTGGATAGGCTGCATCAAGCCCTTGTAGGAGAGCATGCCTTCCATCTCGGTGAACGGCACGGCGGCGGTCACTTCAGGATTTTTCAGCGCGGCGGCGGCCACTGGCTGCCAGTCATCAATCGGCTTTACGCCAACGATGGTCGCGTGCGGCACCATGCCGAGAATGCGCGAGCTCATCTCGCGCTGGAAGCCGTTCATTACCGACAGCACCACGATCATCGCCAGCACGCCGAGGGCGAGCCCGATCATCGAGGTCATCGAGATGAACGAAACAAAGCGATTGCGGCGCTTGGCACGGGTATAGCGCGTGCCGATAAAGATCGATAACGGTCTGAACATTCGCTGGGGCACCGTATAAAAATAAAAGACCCGATGCTTTTTCAGGCATCGGGTTTCAAGCCGTCAGATAGGCGTCAGGCAACCTTCCTGCAGGTGCAGGACGCGGTCCATCTGGCGAGCCAGGTTCATGTCGTGAGTCACCACCAGGAACGCCGTGCGCATCGAAGTGCTGAGTTCCAGCATCAAGTCCTGAATGCCTTGGGCGGTGTGGGAGTCGAGGTTGCCGGTCGGCTCGTCGAGCATCACCAGGCCAGGCTTGTTGACCAGTGCACGGGCGATGGCCACACGCTGACGCTCACCACCGGACAGTTCGGCCGGTTTGTGTTCCAGACGATGGCCCAGGCCGACTCGCTCCAGCAACGCGGTGGCGCGCTGACGCGCTTCCGGGATCGGCGTCTTGCCGATCAACAGCGGCATGCAGACGTTCTCCAGCGCAGTGAATTCCGGCAGCAAGTGGTGGAACTGGTAAACGAAGCCCAGTGAGCGGTTACGCAGCAGGCCGCGCTTCTTCTCGCTGAGGGCGGAGAGTTCTTCGCCGTCGAGCCAGACGCTGCCCTTGGTCGGCGTATCAAGGCCGCCCAACAGGTTGAGCAAAGTACTTTTGCCCGAACCCGAGGTGCCGACAATCGCCACACGCTCGCCTGGATGCAGTTCCAGCTGCAGGCCGGCCAGTACTTCTACCGATTCCGGGCCTTCCTCGTAGGATTTGCCCAGGTTGCGGCAGCTCAAGATTGCTTTTTCACTCATGCCCGACTCACTCATAACGTAGCGCCTCCGCCGGCTGGGTGCGCGCGGCACGCCAGGCTGGATACAGGGTGGCGAGAAAACTCAGGACCAACGCAGCGGCGCAG
Source organism: Pseudomonas sp. 86_A (assembly GCF_017491705.1). Taxonomy (NCBI): domain Bacteria; kingdom Pseudomonadati; phylum Pseudomonadota; class Gammaproteobacteria; order Pseudomonadales; family Pseudomonadaceae; genus Pseudomonas; species Pseudomonas sp. 86_A. The sequence goes on from NZ_JAFGYS010000001.1 coordinate 623,378, forward strand.
ACCATGATCACATCCTTGCTCTGCACCTGCGACGGAAGATAATCAATGAAATACACGTCAGCATTAAGGAATTTGTGGCCGATCAGGCCTTCCAGTGCCGAAATCGCGGCGCTGACGTTAAGCGCAGCGAATATCCCGACCACGGCGCCAATGGCCGTACCGACCACGCCGATCACCGTGCCCTGGACCATGAACGTGCGCATGATCGTTCCCGGCGTGGCGCCGAGGGTGCGCAGAATGGCGATGTCGCTCTTCTTGTCGTTCACCACCATCACCAGCGTGGAAATGATGTTGAACGCAGCCACCGCGACGATCAGCAGCAACAGCAGACCGATCATGGCTTTTTCCATGCGGATCGCCTGATACAGGTTGCCGTGGGTGCGGGTCCAGTCGCGGGCGTAGTAGTGGTCTTCGCCAAGCTGCTGGGCGATGGTCCAGGCCACGCGCGGCGCCTGGAACAGATCATCGAACTTCAACCGGATGCCCTGCACCTGATCAGGCTTCCAGCGGTGCATCTTCGCCAGATCCTGCAGGTTGGTGACGCCCAGATAGCCGTCCAGCTCACCGGCGCCGACATGGAAGATGCCGACCACGGTAAAGCGCTTCATGCGCGGGAACATCCCGGCCGGGGTCACGCTGACTTCCGGCGCGACGAAGGTGACCTTGTCACCGAGGCCGACGCCAAGCTTGGTCGCGGCCTTGTCGCCGATGACGATGCCGAAACTGCCCGGCGTCAGGTCGTCAAGTTTGCCCTGCTTCATGAAGTTGTCGATGATCGACACGTTGCGTTCGAGCGCAGGGTCGATGGCGTTAAGCAACACCTTGGACACCTGGCCATTATTGGTCAGCAAACCCTGCATCTGGGTGAACGGCGCAACGGCCGTCACCTCCGGGTTGCGTTTGACCTTGGCGGCCAGGCTTTGCCAATCGTTGATCGGTTCGCCGGATTCAAGGGTCGCGTGGGGCACCATGCCCAGCACGCGGGTGCGCATCTCATGATCGAAGCCGTTCATCACCGATAGCACCACGATCATCACGATCACGCCGAGGGCGAGCCCGATCATCGAAGTCAGGGAAATGAATGACACAAAATGATTGCGACGTTTTGCACGGGTATAACGCGTGCCGATAAATACGAAGAGAGGTCTGAACATGTCGGGGCTTGTTCGGAGGGAAAAGGAACGTCCTTGTGGCGGGGGTCGATAACCAGCTTTACACTCAGACCACCGCCGCTACCATGGGTTCGCCATGTCGACATTAGATGAAGAAGATCGCCGCGAATACTACCGTATCGAGGACACGATCGCACTGGAAATTCGGCCCCTGTCCGCTCCCGAAGCCGCAGGCCAGGAAGTGTTGCAGGATGCTTCCCCGCTGTTCAACCTGCTCAGCGAACTGCACCTGAGCGAATTCGAATCGCAGCACCTGCTGCGCCAGATCAGTGAGCGCGACCGGGCCATCGCCGCGTTCCTCAAATCCCAGAACAAGCGCATCGACCTGCTCAGCCAGGTGGTCGCCCTGACCGTGCTCGGCCACATCGGCGAGCCGCAACCGGTGATCATCTCCGAAGGCGGAATAGATTTTCAGCACCCGACCGCGCTCGCCCCCGGCGCGCACCTGTCGGTCAAACTGGTGCTGATGCCCCAGGCACTGGGCCTGCTGCTGCGCGCCCGCGTGACCCATTGCGACCGCAAGGGCGACGGCTACGACGTCGGCACCGAGTTCGAACACTTGACCGACGCCCAGCGCCAGTTGCTCGCCCGTTATATCTTGCAAAAGCAGGCCCAGGAACGACGCCTGGCCCGCGAACAGAACGAATCCGGCATTTAAATTAAGGAAGCACCGTGACCCTCATCTACGGCCACCGCGGCGCCAAGGGCGAAGCACCGGAAAACACCCTGACCAGCTTTCAGGAATGTCTCAAACACGGCGTACGCCGTTGTGAACTGGATCTGCACCTGTCCAAGGACGGCGAGCTGATGGTGATCCACGACCCGACCCTCAAGCGCACCACCGACCGGCGTGGCAAAGTGGTCGAGCACACCGCCGCCGAACTGGTGACCTACGATGCGCGCAAGGGCGGCCCGGGCTGGATCAAGCCGTGCCCGATTCCAACGCTGGAAGAATTGTTCGAGAAGTGTGATTTCGAGCACTGGCAGCTGGAAGTCAAAAGTGCCTCGCGCACCCGCGCGGCAACCACCGTGCTGGCAATTCGCGAAATGGCCCAGCGTCATGGCCTGCTGGACAAGATCACCATCACCTCGAGTTCACGGGAAGTGCTGAAAGCGGCGCTGGACCTGGTGCCGGACGTGTCGCGGGGACTGGTGGCCGAATACGCCTGGCTCGACCCGTTGAAGGTCGCGGCCAGCTATGGCTGTGAGATTCTGGCGTTGAACTGGACGCTGTGTACGCCGGAACGCCTGCAGAAGGCGCAGCGTCAGGGGCTGCATGTGTCAGTGTGGACCGTCAACGAGCCTGCGCTGATGCGCAGACTCGCCGACTTCGGCGTTGACAGCCTGATTACAGACTTTCCCGGTTTGGCCACTGCCACGCTCGAGAATTGCTGAAATCGGTCTCCCCGGCCGGCTCAGGCCACCGGCCGGAGCCCGTCAAAAAAGCCGGTTGAGGCCGTCGTACGCCGCTACCCGATAGGCTTCGGCCATGGTCGGGTAGTTGAACGTGGTGTTGACGAAATACTTCAGGGTGTTCAGCTCACCCGGCTGGCTCATGATCGCCTGACCGATGTGCACGATCTCCGACGCCTGATAGCCGAAGCAGTGAACGCCCAGCACTTCCAGGGTTTCACGGTGGAACAGGATCTTCAGCATGCCTTGCGGCTCGCCGGCGATCTGTGCACGCGCCATGCTCTTAAAGAACGCCTTGCCCACTTCGTACGGCACTTTGGCCTGGGTCAGTTCCTGCTCGTTCTTGCCGATCGAGCTGATCTCCGGAATGGTGTAGATGCCAGTCGGCACGTCATTCACAAAGCGCCAGCTACCGTTATCGACAATGCTGCCGGCGGCCGAACGACCCTGGTCGTGGGCGGCACTGGCCAGGCTCGGCCAGCCGATCACGTCGCCGGCACCGTAGATGTTCGGCACGCAGGTACGGTAAGCCTCGTCGACTTCGATCTGACCACGGCTGTTGACCTTGACCCCGATGTTTTCCAGACCGAGCTGGTCGGTGTTGCCGGTACGGCCGTTGCACCAGAGCAAGGCGTCGGCCTTGATCTTCTTGCCGGATTTGAGGTGCAGGATCACGCCGTTGTCCACGCCTTCGACACGATCGTAATCTTCGTTGTGGCGCACAGTGATGTTGTTGTTGCTGAAGTGGTAGCTCAACGCCTGGGAGATTTCCGAGTCGAGGAAGCTCAGCAACTGACCGCGGTTGTCCACCAGCTCGACCAGCACACCCAGACCGCTGAAGATCGAGGCGTATTCGCAGCCGATCACGCCGGCGCCGTAAACGATCAGTTTGCGCGGGGTGTGGCCGAGGCTGAGGATGGTGTCGCTATCGTAGATACGCGGGTGGTGGAAATCGATGTCCGCCGGGCGATACGGGCGCGAACCGGTGGCGATGATGATGTGCTTGGCCACCAGCTTCTCGACCACACCGTTGGCGCAGACCACTTCGATGGTTTGCTCGTCAGCGAAGCTGCCGGTGCCGAAGAACACGTCGACGCGGTTACGGGCGTAGTAGCCGGTACGCGAAGCGACTTGTTTGGAAATGACTTTCTCGGCGCTTTTCAACACGTCCGGGAAGGAGAACCAGCGCGGCTCGCCGATCGCCCGGAACATCGGGTTGGTGTTGAACTGCATGATCTGCCGGACCGAGTGACGCAGGGCCTTGGACGGGATGGTGCCCAGGTGGGTGCAGTTACCGCCGACCTGGCGACGGCTGTCGACCATGGCGACCTTGCGCCCTGCTTTGGCGGCGTTCATTGCCGCGCCTTCTCCCGCCGGGCCGGAACCCAACACCACCACGTCGTAGTTGTAGACAGCCATGCGTACTCCTCAGAACAGGCCGCGGTGCCAGCAGCACCGGCGGCTAAATCACGCCGAATCGCGGCGCGAAGGAACAATTGGGGGCCAGTAAAGAACCCGGACACAGTCTATAGAAGCGTCAACGCCGCGCACATTAACCCTTGGTCGCGTCGTAGGCTACTTTTGCCTGCACTACAACGCCAGCTTTCGTACTGTTCTCAGTCAACTTTTGCGCCACTGAGGCGCTCGAAAGCCGCACTGGTGCGGACAACGAAACCCGTATCGGCACGAATCACGAAGAATGCACCAATCTCATGTTTTTCCGCATAGTCCCAGGCCCTTTCAGGCCCGAGAATCAGCAACAGCGTCGATAGTCCATCGGCCATCAACGCTGAAGGATGAATCACCGTGACCGACGCCAGGTTGTGTAGGACCGGCGCCCCGCTGTGTGCATCGAAGGTGTGGGAATAGCGCCGACCGTCCTGCAGGAAATAGTTGCGGTAATCACCGGAGGTGGAAACACCGTAGTCGTCGACACTGATGACACGCTCGGCCACCTGTTGATCGTCACGCGGCTCCTCCAGCGCGATGCGCCATGCCGAGCCGTCGAGTTTTTTGCCCTTGGCCTTGAGCTCGCCCGTGGCTTCGGCGAGGTAGTCATGGATGCCCATGGCTTCGAGTCGGGCGGCAATGGTGTCGACGGCGTAACCGGCGGCGATGCTGTTGAAGTCGACTTCGACAGCGGCGTCCTTGCACAAGCGATCACCGTCGACATGCAAATGGCGGTAGCCAACCCGTTGCAGGGTTTCAGCCAGTGCCGCGGGGCTGGGGACTTTTTCTTCGCGGCCTTGCGGGCCGAAGCCCCACAGGTTCATCAGCGGCTCGACGGTCAGGTCGTAGGAGCCTTCGCTTTGCTCTGAAAGTTGTTCGCCAACCCGAACCAGTTCGAGCACGGCAGCAGGCATCGTCTGACAGCTATTCGCCGGCAAGGCATTGAAGCGTTCGATGTCGGAATTACTGCGATAGGTCGACAGCTGCCGGTCGACATCGGTGAGGATTTTTTCCACTTCCAGCTGGACCTGCGCAGCCTCGGGAAGACCGGCATGGCGCACGTACTTGATCGAATAGGTGCTGCCCATGGTCGGGCCGCCGAAGCTTTCCATGGCGTCGCCGTTGCCGCAGCCGGACAAGACACCCATCAGCATCAAAAGGCCAATCAGCCTCCTTTCAGACAAATCACCTACTCCCCACACAAAGTTGAAGATTATGCGCCAGAACCTGTTGGAGCTGCCGAGTGAAACGAGGCTGCGATCTTTTGATCCTGATCTTTTAAATCAAGATCAGGATCAAGAGTTCGCACGTGCCGCAGCTCAGGTTTTTCATTCGTTTCGTAGCCACGTGCTGGCCTTCGTAATGGCTATATCGTTTAAGCAGTGCCCTAACCAGTTGTTGCCTAACGATCTTTATACACATATGGTTACAAAACTGTTCACGGGTACTGCCTGAGTTTGCCGCGTGACGGCGAGGACGTGTCTAGATCAGGGATTTCCAATAAGACAGCCAACAGAGAGTACGACCAATGTCCTCCACCACGGGCAAAGGCAAAGCGATTTTTCGCGTTGTCAGCGGCAATTTTCTCGAGATGTTCGACTTTATGGTCTATGGCTTCTACGCCACGGCCATCGCCAAAACCTTCTTCCCGGCCGACAGCGCCTTCGCTTCCCTGATGCTTTCCCTGGCGACGTTCGGTGCCGGTTTCCTGATGCGTCCGCTGGGGGCAATCTTCCTCGGCGCCTACATTGACCGGCATGGTCGCCGTAAAGGTCTGATCATTACCCTGGCGCTGATGGCGGCCGGCACGATCCTCATCGCCTGTGTGCCGGGCTACGCCACGCTGGGTGTCGCTGCACCGCTGATCGTGCTGTTCGGCCGCTTGCTCCAAGGCTTCTCGGCCGGCGTCGAGCTGGGCGGGGTTTCGGTGTATCTGGCGGAAATCGCCACGCCGGGCCGCAAGGGCTTTTTCGTCAGTTGGCAGTCTGCCAGTCAGCAAGCGGCGGTGGTGTTTGCCGGCCTGCTCGGCGTCGGCCTCAATCACTGGCTGAGCCCGGAACAAATGGGTGACTGGGGCTGGCGCGTGCCGTTCCTGATCGGCTGCATGATCGTTCCGGTGATCTTCATCATTCGGCGTTCGCTGGAGGAAACTCCGGAATTCCAGGCGCGCAAACATCGCCCTACCCTGCGGGAAATCGTCCGTTCGATCGGTCAGAACTTTGGCATCGTCATCGCCGGCATGGCGCTGGTGGTGATGACCACGGTTTCGTTCTACCTGATCACCGCCTACACCCCGACCTTCGGCAAGGCTGAACTGCATCTGTCGGATTTCGACGCGCTGCTGGTGACCGTGTGCATAGGCCTGTCGAACTTCTTCTGGCTGCCGGTGATGGGCGCTGTATCCGACAAGATCGGGCGTAAACCCCTACTGCTGGCAGCGACCATTCTGGCAATCCTCACCGCTTACCCGGCACTGTCGTGGCTGGTGGCGAATCCGAGCTTCAGTCATCTGCTGATCGTCGAGCTGTGGCTGTCGTTCCTGTACGGTTCGTACAACGGGGCGATGGTCGTGGCCCTGACCGAAATCATGCCGGTGGAAGTGCGCACCACCGGGTTCTCGCTGGCCTACAGCCTGGCAACCGCGACCTTCGGCGGGTTTACGCCGGCGGCGTGCACGTATTTGATCCACGTGCTGGACAACAAGGCTGCGCCGGGGATCTGGCTCAGCGGTGCGGCGGTGCTGGGGTTGATTGCGACGCTGGTGCTGTTCCGTGGCAACAAGCATGAGCTGCGTACTGCGCAGGCTTCGATAGTTGGCGGCGCCCGCTGAATAGCTATCGCGAGCAGGCTCACTCCTACAGGGGACTTGTGGCGTTCACGCGCCTTCGGTACGAGTGAGCCTGCTCGCGATGAAGCCGGTACAGGCAATAGAGATTGACCAGCCACACAAACAAAAACGCCCCGACCAAAGTCGGGGCGTTTTCATTTGCAGCGAGTGCTTAGCGCGGGAATGCTGGCGGGTTTACACCGGCCATGTCTTCCATCACGCGAACAACCTGGCAGCTGTAGCCGAACTCGTTGTCGTACCAGACGTACAGAACAACGCGGTTGTCCTGAACGATGGTCGCTTCAGCGTCGACCACACCGGCGTGACGCGAACCCACGAAGTCAGTGGACACCACTTCCTGCGAGTTGACGAAGTCGATTTGCTTGTGCAGATCGGAGTGCAGCGCCATGTAGCGCAGGTACTCGTTCATCTCTTCACGGGTGGCGGCTTTCTCAAGGTTCAGGTTGAGAATGGCCATCGACACGTTTGGCGTCGGAACGCGGATCGCGTTACCGGTCAGCTTGCCGGCCAGCTCAGGCAGGGCCTTGGCAGCAGCGGTGGCAGCACCGGTCTCGGTAATGACCATGTTCAGCGCGGCCGAACGGCCACGGCGATCGCCCTTGTGGAAGTTGTCGATCAGGTTCTGGTCGTTGGTGTACGAGTGAACGGTTTCGACGTGACCGTTGATGATGCCGAACTTGTCATTCACAGCCTTCAGCACCGGCACGATGGCGTTGGTGGTGCAGGAAGCGGCGGACACGATCTTGTCGTCAGCGGTGATTTCGTTGTGGTTGATACCGTGAACGATGTTCTTCAGCTTGCCTTTGCCAGGCGCGGTCAGAACAACGCGGGCGACACCCGGGCATTGCAGGTGCTGACCCAGGCCATCGGCGTCACGCCATACACCGGTGTTGTCCACCAGCAGCGCGTCTTTGATGCCGTACTGGGTGTAATCCACCTCGGTCGGGTTCTTCGCGTAGATCACCTGGATCAGGTTACCGTTGGCGGTGATGGTGTTGTTTTCTTCGTCGATGGTAATGGTGCCGTTGAACGAACCGTGTACCGAATCGCGACGCAGCAGGCTGGCGCGTTTGGTCAGGTCGTTTTCGGCGCCTTTGCGCACGACGATGGCACGCAGACGCAGACCGTCGCCACCACCGGTTTTCTCGATCAGGATGCGCGCCAGCAGACGGCCGATACGACCGAAGCCGTACAGCACAACGTCAGTGCCTTTGCGGGCCGATGCGTTTTGCTGGCCAACCACGTCAGCCATTTCTTCACGCACGAACTGCTCGGCGCTGCGGCCGTTGCCTTCATTGCGGAATTTGAACGCCAACTTGCCCAGGTCTACCGAAGCCGCGCCGAGCTTGAGCTCGCTCATGGCTTTCAGCAGAGGGAATGTTTCGTGGACGGAGAGTTCGCTGTCGTCGGAGGAACGATGGCGAGCAAAGCGGTGCGCTTTGAGAATCGCGATGACAGACTGGTTGATCAGGCTGCGGCCATAGATCGAGCTCACCACGTTATTGTTGCGGTAGAGCTGACCGATAAGCGGAATCATCGCTTCTGCGAGTGCTTCACGGTCGATCCATTCACCAAGACACTGGTCGGGCTTCTGAGTCACGGGAACCTTCCACATGTAGGGGCAGAAAAAAGGGGCTACATTATGCCGCCGAGAACCTCTTGTAGCAATGCGCGCTTGTCGCGCAATCGGTAACAAAATTCCGTTCAAAAAAATTACGCCTCGCGCCAGCCCAGTAAAACCGGGGCTTCCAGCGCAGTCAATTTTTCGACGACTGTTAGACGATGTCTGTAACCCTCCGTAACACCAGTCGATTTCGGCACTACATAACCGTAAAAAAAGTGCTCGTTTTTATGGTTACCACTACATTTCGCGCAAACCGCGAAGATAGACGCAGTCTGCAACTGACAGGCGGCACCGGACGCCGCTACAATTACCGACTTTGTCGCAAAGCCTGGAGCTCAACCTTCCGTGCCCGTTCTGCGTCTACCGCTTCTCCCTGCTGCGGCAGGTAAACAGCATTGGGGCAACCTGCCCGGTGCTGCCCTGAGTCTCGCGATTGCCGAGGCTGCCAGCGCTGCCAAGCGCTTCACCCTGCTACTGACCGCCGACAGCCAGAGTGCCGAACGGCTGGAACAGGAGCTGAGTTTCTTCGCCCCGGATTTGCCCGTTCTGCATTTTCCCGACTGGGAAACCCTGCCCTACGATCTGTTCTCGCCGCACCAGGACATCATTTCCCAGCGCATTGCCAGCTTATACAGGCTGCCGGAACTTGCGCACGGTGTGCTGGTGGTGCCGATCACCACCGCCCTGCACCGCCTGGCGCCGACCAAATTCCTCCTCGGCAGCAGTCTGGTACTGGATGTCGGGCAGAAGCTCGACGTCGAGCAGATGCGCTCGCGGCTTGAGGCCAGCGGCTATCGCTACGTCGATACGGTCTACGAACATGGCGAGTTCACCGTGCGCGGCGCACTGATCGACCTGTTCCCGATGGGCAGCAAGCTGCCGTATCGGATTGACCTGTTCGACGACGAAATCGAAACCCTGCGCACCTTCGACCCGGAAAACCAGCGCTCCATCGACAAGGTCGATTCGGTCAAGCTGCTGCCGGCCCGTGAGTTCCCGCTGCAGAAAGATGCGGTCACCCGCTTCAAGGCGCGTTTCCGCGAACGTTTCGATGTCGACTTCCGGCGCTGCCCGATCTTCCAGGACCTGAGCAGCGGGATTACCCCGGCCGGTATCGAGTACTACCTGCCGCTGTTCTTCGACGAAACCTCGACCCTGTTCGATTACCTGCCACAGGACACTCAGGTGTTCTCGTTGCCGGGCATCGAGCAAGCAGCGGAAAACTTCTGGAACGACGTGCGCAATCGCTACGAAGAACGCCGCGTCGATCCATCGCGTCCTTTATTGCCACCCGCTGAATTGTTCCTGCCGGTAGAAGACTGTTTTGCCCGCCTCAAGAGCTGGCCGCGCGTCGTCGCCAGCCAGCAGGACGTGGAAAGCGGCGCCGGCCGTGAGCGCTTCCCGGCGCAGACGCTGCCGAATCTGGCGATCGAAGCCAAGGCCACACAACCGCTGGCAGCACTTTCGGCATTCCTCGACGAATTCCCCGGGCGCGTGCTGTTCACCGCCGAATCGGCGGGCCGTCGCGAAGTCCTGCTGGAGCTGCTGGAACGCCTGAAGCTGCGGCCGAAAACCGTCGACAGTTGGCCGGACTTCGTCAGCAGCAAGGATCGCCTGGCGATCACCATTGCCCCGCTCGACGAAGGCTTGATGCTCGACGACCCGGCGCTGGCGCTGGTGGCCGAGAGCCCGCTGTTCGGCCAACGGGTCATGCAGCGTCGCCGCCGGGAAAAACGCGCCGACGCCAACAACGATGCAGTGATCAAGAACCTTACCGAGCTGCGCGAAGGCGCGCCGGTGGTGCACATCGACCACGGGGTCGGGCGCTATCTGGGCCTGACGATTCTGGAAATCGACAATCAGGCAGCCGAATTCCTCACCCTGGAATATGCCGAGAACGCCAAGCTCTATGTGCCGGTGGCCAACCTGCACCTGATCGCGCGTTACACCGGCAGCGATGACTCACTGGCGCCACTGCACCGCCTCGGCTCCGAGACCTGGCAGAAAGCCAAGCGCAAAGCCGCCGAACAAGTGCGCGATGTCGCCGCCGAATTGCTCGACATCTATGCCCGTCGCGCCGCTCGCGAAGGCTACGCGTTCGCCGATCCGAAGGCCGATTACGCCACGTTCAGTGCCGGCTTCCCGTTCGAAGAAACCCCGGACCAGCAATCGACCATCGAAGCGGTGCGCGAAGACATGCTCGCACCGAAACCGATGGACCGCCTGGTCTGCGGTGACGTCGGTTTCGGCAAGACCGAAGTGGCCATGCGCGCCGCCTTCATCGCCGTGCACGGCGGTCGTCAGGTGGCGATTCTGGTGCCGACCACCCTGCTCGCCCAGCAGCACTACAACAGCTTCCGCGACCGCTTCGCCGATTGGCCGGTGACCGTGGAAGTGATGAGCCGCTTCAAGTCGGCCAAGGAAGTCAACGCCGCGATCGCCGACCTGGCGGAAGGCAAGATCGACATCGTCATCGGCACGCACAAACTGCTGTCCGACGATGTGAAGATCAAAAACCTCGGGCTGGTGATCATCGACGAAGAACACCGCTTCGGTGTCCGTCAGAAAGAACAGCTCAAGGCTCTGCGCAGCGAAGTCGACATTCTCACGCTGACCGCCACGCCGATTCCGCGCACGCTGAACATGGCGGTGTCGGGCATGCGTGACCTGTCGATCATCGCCACGCCGCCGGCGCGACGTCTGTCGGTGCGCACTTTCGTCATGGAGCAGAACAAGAGCACGGTCAAAGAGGCCTTGCTGCGTGAGCTGCTGCGCGGTGGTCAGGTTTACTACCTGCACAACGACGTGAAGACCATCGAGAAATGCGCGGCAGATCTCGCCGAACTGGTGCCGGAAGCGCGGATCGGCATCGGCCACGGGCAGATGCGCGAACGCGAACTCGAACAGGTGATGAGCGACTTTTATCACAAGCGCTTCAACGTGCTGATCGCCTCGACCATCATCGAGACCGGCATCGACGTGCCGAGCGCCAACACCATCATCATCGAGCGCGCCGACAAGTTCGGCCTGGCGCAACTCCACCAGTTGCGCGGGCGGGTCGGCCGCAGCCACCACCAGGCCTACGCCTACCTGCTGACGCCGCCGCGCCAGCAAATCACTTCGGATGCGGAAAAGCGTCTGGAAGCGATCGCCAACACCCAGGACCTCGGTGCCGGTTTCGTCCTGGCGACCAACGATCTGGAAATCCGTGGTGCCGGCGAACTGCTCGGCGACGGTCAGAGCGGTCAGATCCAGGCCGTGGGTTTCACGCTGTATATGGAAATGCTCGAGCGCGCGGTGAAATCGATCCGCAAGGGCGAGCAGCCGAATCTCGACCAACCGCTCGGCGGTGGCCCGGAGGTCAACCTGCGGGTGCCGGCGCTGATTCCGGAAGACTACCTGCCGGATGTGCACGCGCGACTGATCCTGTACAAGCGCATCGCGTCGGCCACCGACGAGGAAGGCCTGAAGGATCTGCAAGTGGAGATGATCGACCGTTTCGGCCTGTTGCCGGAGCCGACCAAGAACCTGGTGCGCATCACCGCGCTCAAGTTGCAGGCCGAGCAGTTGGGCATCAAGAAGGTCGACGGCGGCCCGCAAGGTGGCCGCATCGAGTTCGCCGCGCAGACGCCGGTTGACCCGATGACGCTGATCAAACTGATCCAGACTCAGCCAAAACGCTACAAATTCGAAGGCGCCACGATGTTCAAGTTCCAGGTGCCGATGGAGCGCCCGGAAGAGCGCTTTAATACTGTAGAGGCGTTGTTCGAGCGCCTCCTCCCGAAAACTGTTTGAAGGACGCCGCATGCGCCTGTTTCGCTCACTGACTTTGCTACTGACCTTGGTAGCACCGATGGCGTTTGCCGATGACCTGTATCAGGTCGAAATGATTCTGGTCCGCCAGAACGCCGTTCCGGCCATTGTCAGCCGCGCTGCGCCGGAGGACTGGGCCGCCGGCGCCCAGCACCTGGCTGATGACAGCCAGCGTACCCCGGCGCTGAACGACGTCGCCAACAAACTTACCGCCAGCGGCGAGTACAGCGTGCTGCTGCACAAGGCCTGGCAGCAGACCCTCGGCGAAGCGCCGACCAAGGTCGCCGTCAGCGACGGCCAGGAACAGTTCGGCCAGTTCCCGATCGAGGGCACCCTGGAAATGAAACTGGGACGCTTCACCGATGTGAACGCCGACTTCTGGGTCAATCAGATCGACAGCAACGGCATGGTTACCGCCAGCGAGCGCCTGAAGCAGGACAGCCACACCAAGAACGGCCAACTCAACTATCTCGACAACGGCCACCTGGCGCTGCTGATCAAGATTACCTCCTTGACGGCGCCCGCCCCACGGCAAGCCCCTGAAGCGATTCCGGACTGATCGAAGTCCTTATGTCCCCGCCCCTGAGTAAACCGTTGGCACCCTCCTGGGTCAGCCGATTCAAGGAACAGAGCCTGGAGCGTGGCCGCCGCTACGCCCTGGAAAATCGAGTACGCATTGCCCAAGTCGGCGACGCCACCATCACCGCCAGTTGCGAAGGCTCTGGCGGTAACGTCTACCGTCAGACCATTCATCTGCGCGAGTCAGCCAAAGGCACCCTGCTGCTGGTGGACGCGGCTTGCACCTGCCCGGTGCGCAACAACTGCAAACACTGCGCAGCGGTGCTGCTGCAAGTGCAGGAAACCCTCGAATACCCTGCCGCCGCCAAAGACGCCGAACTGCTGGAAAAGCTCCAGGCCGTCCTCGAGAACCGCAGTCCCAAGGCCCCGCCGCAAGTGCTGGTGGACAACGTGCAACCGCTGCCGCGCCTGTGGCTGGCGAGCGTCGAGTTCAGTGCGTTCGAACCGCGCAACGGCAAAATGCAGCGCTACATCCAGCATCGGGCGGCGCTGTCGTTCAGCTACCTGGATGAATACGTCAGCGGGCAGAAAAACAGCGACATCCTGATCCGCCAGGATACCCAGACCCTGCGGATAAAACGCCACCCCGATGTGGAACAGTCCTACCGCGAACAGTTACGCATCCTCGGCTTCCGCATCGCCACCCGTCAGAGCAAAGCCCTGCCGGAAAGCGCCGGCGAGCTGTATGAGATGGTCAACGACAGCGCCTGGCTGACGTTCACCCTCAACGAACTGCCGAAGCTGCGCACCCAAGGCTGGGAATTGCAGATCGACGAGGAGTTCGGCTTCGATCTGACCGCCGTCGACGACTGGTACGCCACCGTCGAACAGGCGCCGGAGCGCGACTGGTTCGATCTGGAACTGGGGATCATCGTCCACGGCGAACGCCTCAGCCTGCTGCCGATCCTGCTCAACCTGATGCGTTCGCACACGGAAATCCTCAACCCGGAACGCCTGGCGCGCCGACGCGATGACGAGCTGATTCTGGTCAACATCCCGCAACGCAACAGCGAGCACGGCCCGCTGCAAGTGGCCCTGCCCCTGGGCCGATTGAAACCGGTCCTCGCGACGCTGGGCGAGTTCTACTTGCAGGAGCCGGGCGAAACCACCCTGCGCCTGAGCAAGGCTGACGCCACACGGCTCAACTCGCTGGAAGGCATTCCACTGCTGTGGGAGGGCGGCGAACAGATCCGCAGCTTCGCCCAACGCCTGCGCGACATCCGTGATTTCACGGCCAAGGCACCGAAAGGCTTGAACGCGACGCTGCGTCCTTATCAGCTCGAGGGTCTGAGCTGGATGCAGTCCTTGCGTCAGCTTGAGGTCGGCGGGATTCTCGCGGACGACATGGGCCTGGGTAAAACCCTACAGACCCTGGCGCATATTCTCAGCGAGAAAGACGCCGGTCGTCTGGATCGACCGTGCATGGTGGTGATGCCCACCAGCCTGATCCCGAACTGGCTCGACGAAGCCGCGCATTTCACCCCGCAACTGAAAGTGGTCGCACTGTACGGGGCCGGCCGTAAAAAGCATTTCGACCATCTGGCCGACTTCGACCTGATCCTGACCACCTACGCGCTGCTGCCCAAGGACGTCGAACGTCTGGCACAGCAGCCCATGCATGTACTGGTGCTGGACGAAGCCCAGTACATCAAGAACCCCAATAGCAAAGCAGCGCAGGCCGCCCGTGAACTCAACGCGCGCCAACGCCTGTGCCTGAGCGGTACGCCGCTGGAAAACCACCTCGGTGAGCTGTGGTCGCTGTTCCACTTCCTGCTGCCCGGTTGGCTCGGCGATGTCAAAAGCTTCAATGCCGACTACCGCGTGCCCATCGAAAAACGCGCCAGCGAAGTCAGACTGCAGCACCTCAATGGCCGGATAAAACCGTTTCTGTTGCGCCGCACCAAGGAACAGGTGGCAACCGAACTGCCACCGAAGACCGAGATCATTCACTGGGTCGAGCTCAATGAAGCTCAGCGCGACGTGTACGAAACCATGCGTCTGGCGATGGACAAGAAAGTTCGCGACGAGATTACCCGCAAGGGTGTGGCGCGCAGTCAGATCATCATTCTTGAAGCCTTGCTCAAGTTGCGGCAGGTCTGCTGCGACCTGCGTCTGGTCAACGACGCCACCCTGCCCGCTCGCGGCAGCACCTCGGGCAAGCTCGACAGCCTGATGGAAATGCTCGAGGAGCTGTTCGAGGAAGGTCGGCGGATTCTGCTGTTCTCGCAGTTCACCTCGATGCTGTCGCTGATCGAAGATGAACTGAAAAAACGCAACGTGGCCTACGCACTGCTGACCGGCCAGACCCGCGATCGACGCACGCCAGTGAAGGAATTCCAGAGCGGCAAGCGTCAGATCTTTCTCATCAGCCTGAAGGCCGGCGGTGTCGGCTTGAACCTGACCGAAGCAGACACGGTGATTCATTACGACCCGTGGTGGAACCCGGCGACCGAGAATCAGGCAACCGACCGCGCGTATCGGATCGGCCAGGAGAAACCGGTGTTCGTCTACAAGATGATTGCCCGGGGCACGGTGGAAGAGAAGATTCAGCACCTGCAGAAGGAAAAGTCCGACTTGGCAGCGGGCGTGCTGGATGGGCGCAAGGCCGGCGACTGGAAACTGCAGAACGATGACATTGAAGCGCTGTTTGCGCCGTTGCCGGACAAGCTCGAGAAGCGTTGAGATCTGTTTTTCCAGATAAGTCGCCATCGCTGGCAAGCCGGCTCCCACAGAGATTCAGGCTGAGCACTGTTTGGTGAACAGTACAAAACCTGTGGGAGCGAGCTCGCCAGCGATGCAGTCGACGCGGCCTTAAGCCAAGCTCAGCCCTTGAGCACCCGCGCCAAGGTCGACTTCACCTTGCCCATCCCGTCATGCAGCGCCTGCTCGATCTCGGCCATGGTGATCACCGCCGTGGTCTTGCCCGCTGCCGGGTTCACCACCAGCGACAGACACGCATAATCCAGATCCAGCTCGCGAGCCAGTGCTGCTTCCGGCATGCCGGTCATGCCAACGATGTCGCAGCCGTCACGTTCCAGACGCACAATCTCCGCCACGGTTTCCAGACGCGGGCCCTGGGTGCAGGCATACACGCCTTGATCGCTGTATTCGCAGCCTTCGGCAGCCAGCGCGGCGATCAACTGCTGACGCAGCGGCTCGCTGTAGGGGAAGCTGAAGTCGATGTGGGTGACATGCTCCAGATCATCGGCGAAAAACGTGTGTTCGCGACCGCTGGTGTAGTCGACGATCTGATGCGGCACACAGAAATGTCCCGTGCCCATGGCCGGGTGAATCCCACCCACCGCGTTGACCGCGATGATCGCCTCGGCGCCGGCCTGCTTCAGCGCCCACAGGTTGGCGCGGTAGTTGACCTTGTGCGGCGGGAAGCGGTGCGGATGGCCGTGACGGGCGAGGAACAGCACTTCCTTGCCGGCGTACTCGCCAATCTGCACTTCGGCCGACGGCGCACCATAAGGCGTATCCACCGCCAGGGACTGGCGAATGCTCAAGCCTTCGAGCTGGGTCAGGCCGGTGCCACCGATGATTGCGTAAACCGTCATAACGAATGAGTCCTTAATCGATCAATTGAGCGTCTTTGAGCGCGCCGATGGCGGTGAGCCAACGCGGATCCTGACGGTAGTCGGTGCTGGCGAAGGCCTGTCCGCGCATCCGCGCAATACGCGCGGACGGCTTGACCTTCATCCGCTGCGCCGCGCTCAGGGCCAGTTCCGCCGCCGCACGGTCGTTGCACACCAGGCCCATGTCGCAACCGGCACTGAGCGCGGCCTCGATACGGCTGGCGGCATCGCCGACCACGTGGGCGCCGGCCATCGACAGGTCGTCGCTGAAGATCACGCCGTCAAACTGCAACTCGCCGCGCAGGATGTCCTGCAACCAGCGACGGGAGAACCCGGCCGGCTGCGAATCGACTTGCGGGTAGATAACGTGCGCCGGCATGACCGCAGCGAGCTGTTTGCTGAGTCTGGCGAAGGGCACGAGGTCGTTGGCGCGGATCTCGTCCAGGCTGCGCTCATCGTTCGGGATCGCGACGTGAGAGTCGGCTTCGGCCCAACCGTGACCGGGAAAATGCTTGCCGGTGGCAGCCATGCCGGCGCTGTTCATGCCGCGAATGAACGCCCCGGCGAGCAATGCGGCGCGCTCGGGGTCCCCCTCGAACGAACGGGTGCCAACCACGGCGCTGCGCTGGTAATCCAGGTCCAGCACCGGGGCGAAACTCAGGTCGAGGCCGACCGCCAGCACTTCGGTGGCCATGATCCAGCCGCACTGCTCGGCGAGGTATTCGGCATTCGGATTGTCAGCGATGGCACGCATTGCCGGCAGGCGCACGAAGCCCTGGCGCAAGCGCTGCACACGACCGCCCTCCTGATCCACCGCGAGCAACAGATCTGGGCGAATCACGCGGATCGCGGCGCTCAGTTCCCGCACCTGGCGCGGATGCTCGATGTTGCGGGCAAAAATGATCAGGCCACCCACTTCGGGCTGGCGCAACAATTGGCGATCCTCGGCCGTCAGCCAGGTACCGGCGACGTCCACCATCAACGAGCCTTGCAGGCCAGCAGTCATAGAAATTCCTTGAAAACGAAAAACCCGCTCCGCACGGCATCACCACCGAGGGCGATGCCCGGCAGGTTGGCGATGGTCATGGGGAACGGGTTCAGAACGAGAGTCGGCATGGGCGGCTAGCTTAGCGGATGTAAACTGCCGCGCCCACCCGTGTGCGGTTAAACCTTGGCGGCCACCGGGGTCGACTTGCTGCGCGGACGCAGTTGCGCAGTCGCCATGGCTGAATCGGTAACACCGGTTTCGGCACGCATGCCGGCTGCAAGGAAAGGCACCATCAGGCGCATCACCTGCTCGATCGAGGTGTTGACGCCGAAATCGGTCTCGGCAATTGCGCGCAAGGCCTTGATGCCCGACATGCTGAACGCCGCAGCGCCGAGCATGAAATGCACGCGCCAGAACAGCTCGATCGGTGGAATCCGCGGTGCCGCCTCATTGACCAGCAGCATGTAGCGGCGGAACACCTTGCCGTACATGTCTTCCAGATAGCGACGCAGGTGACCCTGACTCTGGCTGAACGCCAGGCCGAGCAAGCGCATGAAGATTGACAGGTCGTTGCCGCTGCGCGGCTGGACCACCAGCGCCTGCTCAACGAGGATTTCCAGCAGCTCTTCGAGCGTCGGCTTGTTTTCCGGCTTGGCCTGACGCCGCTCCAGCTCTTTGTCGAGGCTGATGCAGAACGGCCCGAGGAAGCGCGAGAAAACCGCCTGGATCAAAGCTTTCTTGGAGCCGAAATGATAGTTCACCGCCGCCAGGTTGACGCCGGCCTTGCTGGTGATCAAACGCAACGAGGTTTCGGCGAAACCTTTCTCCGCGAACAACTGCTCGGCAGCATCAAGAATGCGTTCAACGGTTTCCGACTGGGCCATGGCTACTCCGCCTGACAAACACTTGTTTGAAACATACGTTTCAGCCTTTGCCTTGTCAAGCCTGCCAGTTCGTTTTGGGAATGGTCGGTCAGCTATTTAACCACACTCGCCCGACGCATTAATAAGCACCGCTGCCGACCGTCCGGCGGCCTGCAAAAAAACGGGCATTGCCAAGACCGCTTCACTGTATATAATCCCAGTCACTGTATAAAAAGACAGAGCGATCAATATGCTAAAGCTGACGCCACGCCAAGCCGAGATTCTGGCCTTTATCAAACGCTGCCTCGAAGACAACGGCTACCCGCCAACCCGCGCGGAAATCGCTCAGGAGCTGGGTTTCAAGTCGCCCAACGCGGCTGAAGAACACCTCAAGGCCCTCGCCCGCAAAGGCGCCATCGAGATGACCCCGGGCGCCTCTCGCGGCATCCGCATCCCCGGCTTCGAAGCCAAGCCCGACGACTCTACCCTGCCGATCATTGGCCGGGTTGCTGCCGGCGCGCCAATCCTCGCCCAGCAGCACATCGAAGAATCCTGCAACATCAACCCGACCTTCTTCCATCCGCGCGCCGATTACCTGCTGCGCGTACACGGCATGAGCATGAAGGATATCGGCATTTTCGACGGCGACCTGCTGGCGGTGCATACCACCCGCGAGGCCCGCAATGGCCAGGTCGTGGTTGCACGTATTGGCGACGAAGTGACCGTCAAGCGCTTCAAGCGCGAAGGCAGCAAGGTCTGGCTGATTGCCGAAAACCCTGAGTTCGCCCCTATCGAAGTCGACCTGAAAGATCAGGAACTGGTGATCGAAGGCTTGAGTGTCGGCGTAATCCGCCGCTAAAGGAGGCTTTATGCAGTTCCCACACGCACCTCAGCAAACACAACTGCCTTTATTCGAAGCGTTTCTGGCACAACCGATGGCGCCGATCCTGAAGGAAGTGGTCGAGCGCCCCTGGAATGCCGAACCGGAAGTATTCAGTGAGCTGTCTCTGCGCGGTGCGGCGGGGAACTGCCTGAACCTGCTTGCTCCGATCCTTCGCGAACTGAGCGAGGATCAGGACGCGCGCTGGCTCACACTGATTGCCCCTCCTGCCAGCCTGACCCAGACCTGGCTGCGCGAGGCCGGCCTGAACCGTGAGCGCATCCTGCTGCTGCAGCCACGGGGCACGCAAAGCGCTCAACAACTGGCCTGCGAAGCACTGCGCCTGGGTCGCAGCCACACCGTCGTGACCTGGCTCAACCCGCTGACCAGCGGCTCACGGCAACAGCTGATCAGCGCTGCCCGCACGGGCGACGCTCAGAGCCTGAACATTCGATTGGGTTGATTCACTTGTAACGCGCGCTGTGTGAAGTGCAGGGCTTCTCCAGGGACAGAGAAGCCGACTTGAGGCGGTATCGGCAAACGCAGAAAGCAGCGGGAATCAGTGAAGAACCCGCGGCCCCTCTTCCTTATCAAATTCGCCTTCAACCATACGACCGGCCATCTGCACGCCGACGCTCAACATCGCCTTGGCGATTTCCACGTGCTGGCCTTGCAGGAACGCTTTGGCATCCTCGGAGAAATCCAGCGTCACCAGAGAACCCTCGTCCTCAGCCCTGCGCAGTTCGATTCGGCCGTCTGGTAACTCGACAATTTCTAGAAAGGACGTTGGCATATAGGTCTGTTCTCCACGAAAGGCAGGGATTATATAGACATCATTCGGGCTTCGCTCGGGATCTTGACCAGCAGCATGTTTCAGATTGCCACCGTATCAATTGTCCTCAGCATTCATTCAAGCCTTCGCGAAAACGGATAGCCAGACCTTTGAGGTTCTGCCGCCAGCTCTCCAGCTCTTCGCGAGTCAGCTCCTGCGGCGCCTGCTCTTCATCCAGATTAACGGCCTGAATCAACGGCTGCGTCACATCGCCCTTAGGCTTGTGTGGCACCCGTGGCGGCTGGAACATCGCCGAATGCGCCGCCAGCAGTTTGGCCAGCCAGGTTTCAGGATTGCCGGCCAGTTCGATCATCTCGGCCAACTCGGGGATCGCAATCGATTCCAGAGCTTCGCGAGTCAGCAGCGCTTCTGCCCGCGACGCATTGGCCTGAGGCAGACGGTAGAAACCGGCGATCTCATGGCACAGCCCCAGAAGCGCGCCGTAGAGGTGGAATAACGCCGATTCACGTCCAGCCTGAATCAACGCCAACGCGTTCATCGCCCGCCCTTCTTCGGCTCGAGCCAGAGCTTCCAGCGACAGGCCGGCGAAATAGATCTTCTGATTGGTGCGGGTATAGAGTTCGTGCGCCATGCCGGCAGTCTCCACAGCGAAATAATTGCGTCACACAGGCCGGACAGTGTCATGGAACAGCCGATCCCACCGCAAGCAAAAAACCAAAAGGCCGCATGAAAACCCGAGGGTCTTCATGCGGCCTTTTGTGTATCGGACTAACGCTTACTCAGCCTTGGCCTTTGTGCGTTTGTCTTCAACGGTCCACTTGCCACCGTCGTAGAACGCTTTCCAGCCGGTAGGCTTACCGTCGACCTCGGTCTGCACGTATTGCTCCTTGGTCTTGCGGCTGTAGCGGATCACTGCTGGCAGACCATCAGGATCCTTCTGCGGCGCTTCGCACAGGAAGTGGTACTTCGGATCGATCTCGTCCTTGTGCGGCAGAATCTCGATCACCAGCGGCGCGCGGGTCTCGCGGTTTTTCGGGAATTGGCTGGCCGCCAGGAACAGACCGGAAGCACCGTCGCGCAGGATGTAGGTGTCGTTGACCTTCTCGCACTTGAGCTCAGGCATCTTCACCGGGTCCATCTTCGGCGGCGCCGCATCACCGCTCTTCAGCAGCTTGCGGGTGTTCTTGCAGGTCGGATTGGTGCAACCGAAGAATTTGCCGAAACGGCCAGTCTTGAGCTGCATTTCGCTGCCGCACTTGTCGCACTCCAGGCTCGGGCCTTCGTAGCCCTTGATGCGATAGTTGCCCTCTTCGATTTCGTAGCCGGCGCAATCCGGGTTGTTACCGCAGATGTGCAGCTTGCGCTTCTCGTCGAGCAGGTAGGCATCCATCGCCGTGCTGCAAATCGGGCAGCGATGCTTGCCGCGCAGGACCAGCGATTCCGACTCACCCTCGTCGTCCGCAGCGATCTCGTCGCCCGGCACCAGGTTGACGGTGGCCTTGCAGCGTTCTTTCGGTGGCAGGCTGTAGCCCGAGCAGCCAAGGAATACGCCGGTCGACGCAGTACGAATCTGCATCGGACGGCCGCACGTGGTGCACGGAATGTCGGTCATGACCGGCTGGTTGGCACGCATGCCGTTGTCCGGATTCTCCGCCACTTCGAGTTTCTTCTTGAAGTCGCCGTAGAACTCGTCCAGCACGTTTTTCCAGTCGCGCTCGCCTTGGGCTACGTCATCGAGGTTCTCTTCCATGCCGGCGGTGAAGCCGTAGTCCATGAGGTTCGAGAAACTCTCCGACAGACGCTCGGTGACAATGTCGCCCATCTTTTCCGAGTAGAAACGACGGTTGTGCAGGGTCACGTAGCCGCGATCCTGGATGGTCGAAATGATCGCGGCGTAGGTCGAAGGACGACCGATGCCGCGTTTTTCCATTTCCTTGACCAGGCTGGCTTCGGAGTAACGCGCCGGCGGCTTGGTGAAGTGCTGGGACGGATCAAGCTTGATCAGCTTCATCACGTCGCCCTGTGCCATGTCCGGCAGAACATCGTCATCACCAGGCTTGGCGATCTGCGGCATAACACGGGTGTAGCCGTCGAACTTGAGGATACGGCCCTTGGCACGCAGCTCGAAGTCACCAGCGGCGACACTGACGGTGGTCGACAGGTATTGCGCCGGCAGCATCTGGCAAGCGAGGAACTGGCGCCAGATCAGCTCGTAGAGGCGCTCAGCGTCACGCTCCATGCCAGCCAGCTTGCTCGGCGTAGTGTTGGCGTCGGACGGACGAATCGCTTCGTGAGCCTCTTGTGCGCCTTCTTTGCTGCTGTAGACGTTTGGCGTTTCCGGCAGGTACTTCTTGCCGAACTCGTCTTCGATGTAAGTGCGCGCCATCGTCACGGCGTCAGCCGAGAGGTTGGTCGAGTCGGTACGCATATAAGTGATGTAGCCGGCTTCGTACAGACGCTGGGCCATCATCATGGTTTTCTTCACGCCGAAGCCCAGGCGGTTGCTCGCGGCCTGTTGCAGGGTGGACGTGATGAACGGTGCCGACGGCTTACTGCTGGTCGGCTTGTCTTCGCGCTTGACGATGCTGTAGCTGGAAGACTTGAGCTTCTCCAGCGCTGCCGTTGCCTGGGCTTCGTTCAGCGGCTTGAAGACTTCGCCCTTCTCGCGTGCCACTTCGAAACGCACGGTCGAGCCTTTGGCGGTGCCGAGGTCGGCGTGCACTTCCCAGTATTCTTCCGGGTTGAACGCACGAATCTCGCGCTCACGCTCGACCACCAGTTTCACGGCAACCGATTGCACCCGGCCGGCCGACAGCCCACGGGCGATCTTGGCCCACAGCAGCGGCGAGACCATGTAGCCCACGACGCGGTCGAGGAAACGACGCGCCTGCTGGGCATTCACACGATCAATGTCCAGCTCGCCCGGCTCGGAGAAGGCTTCCTGAATCGCCTTCTTGGTGATTTCGTTGAACACCACGCGCTTGTAGCGGCTGTCGTCACCACCGATGGCTTCGCGCAGGTGCCAGGCAATGGCTTCCCCCTCGCGATCCAAGTCGGTTGCGAGATAGATGGTGTCAGCATCCTTGGCGAGCCGGCGCAGCTCTTCGATGACCTTCTCTTTGCCCGGGAGGATCTCGTACTGGGCTTTCCAGCCATGATCGGGATCGACACCCATACGCGAGACCAGCTGCTTGCGCGCTTTCTCTTTCGGCGTGAGCACCGGCCCTTCGCCCGCGGCAGCCTTGCCGCGCTTGGCGGCCGGCTCTTTGCTGGCGCTAGCCGAACCGCTGGTGGGCAGGTCTCGGATATGGCCGATACTCGACTTCACCACGTATTGGTTGCCCAGATACTTGTTGATGGTCTTGGCCTTAGCCGGGGATTCCACAATGACCAGCGATTTGCCCATGGATCAGAAAATTCCTGAATTCTAGAAGTGAAAGGCGGTTGGCGCCTGACGCGGCACCGCTATATATAGTTGATACAAGGTGAGGTCAAGCACAGGGTTCTGTGCGCACTCGCCTCATGCCTTGGAAAAAAGGCTCGGTTCGGCTTGCACCAAAGCAAAGCGTGGCACCTGCTCGCCGTCAACCTCGACCGACTCGACGAACATGCTCAAAGGGCGTACCCAGAAGCCGTAATCGCCATACAGGGCTTGGTAAAAGACCACTTCTTCTTCGGTCTCGGAATGCCGCGCAACACTGAATACGCGGTACTGCGGACCTTTGTAATGTTGGTAGAGCCCAGGTTGTATCGGCATGCTTCGGCCCTCACTCAAATTTTTTCAAAATAAATACAAAAATAAATCCACAAAAACAAAAACCGGGGCACTTGGCCCCGGCTTCCATCGACGAGACGCTTAAACGCGTTCGAAGACGGTGGAGATGCCTTGGCCGAGACCAATGCACATAGTGGCCACCCCGAAGGTGCCGCTATTCTGCTTCATCACGTTCAGCAAAGTGCCGGAGATACGGGCACCGGAGCAACCGAACGGGTGACCCAGGGCGATCGCGCCGCCGTGCAGGTTAACCTTCTCGTTCATCTTGTCGAGTACTTTCAAATCTTTCAGCACTGGCAGGGCCTGTGCAGCGAAAGCTTCGTTGAGCTCGAAGAAGTCGATATCGTTGATGCCAAGGCCCGCACGCTTCAGAGCTTTTTGTGTCGCCGGCACTGGACCATAGCCCATGATCGCCGGATCCACACCCGCCACTGCCATCGAACGGATCACGGCCATCGGCTGGATCCCCAGGTCCTGCGCACGCTGCGCCGACATCACGATCATGCACGAAGCACCATCGGTGATCTGCGACGAAGTACCGGCAGTCACGGTGCCGCCCTTTGGATTGAAGGCAGGCTTGAGGGCCGCCAGACTTTCCAGGGTGGTTTCCGGACGAATGGTTTCGTCGTAGTCGAACAGCTTCAGGAAGCCGTTTTCGTCGTAGCCCTGCATCGGGATGATTTCGTCTTTGAACTTGCCTTCCACGGTTGCCTTGTGGGCCAACTGGTGGGAGCGAACGCCGAAAGCGTCCTGCTGCTCGCGAGTGATGCCGTGCATCTTGCCCAGCATTTCCGCGGTCAGGCCCATCATGCCCGAGGCTTTCGCCGCGTACAGCGACATGTGCGGGTTCGGATCGACACCGTGCATCATGCTCACGTGACCCATATGCTCGACGCCGCCAACCACGAACACGTCACCGTTACCGGTCATGATCGCTTGCGCAGCAGTGTGCAGCGCGCTCATCGACGAGCCACACAGACGGCTGACGGTCTGGCCGGCCGAGGTGTGCGGGATCTGGGTCATCAGCGACGCCATGCGCGCGATGTTCCAGCCCTGCTCCAGGGTCTGGTTCACACAGCCCCAGATCACGTCCTCGACTTCAGCAGGATCGACCTTGGCGTTGCGTTCCAGCAATTTGCTGATCAGGTACGCCGACATGTCTTCGGCGCGGGTGTTGCGGTGCATGCCGCCCTTGGAGCGGCCCATCGGAGTACGACCGAAGTCGACAATCACGACGTCTCTAGGATTCAAGCTCATAAGTTCACTCTCACTCTAGTTGGGGGCGCTTAACCGAAGAAGCTCTGGCCGTTCTTGGCCATTTCGCGCAGCTTCGCGGTCGGGTGGTACAGCGCGCCCAAATCAGCGTACTGGTCAGCCAGGGCAACGAACTCGGCAACACCGATCGAATCGATGTAGCGCAGTGCACCGCCACGGAATGGAGGGAAACCGATACCGTAGACCAGACCCATGTCGGCTTCGGCGGCGGTTTCAACGATGCCGTCTTCCAGGCAACGCACGGTTTCCAGGCACAGCGGGATCATCATCCAGTTGATGATGTCTTCGTCAGTGACTTCGCGCTGCTCGTAAACGATCGGCTTGAGCACTTCCAGCACCGACGGATCGGCAACCTTCTTCTGCTTGCCTTTCTTGTCGGCTTCGTAGGCGTAGAAGCCCTTGCCGTTCTTCTGCCCCAGACGCTTGGCTTCGTACAGCACGTCGATGGCCGAGCGACGGTCATCTTTCATGCGATCCGGGAAACCTTCAGCCATCACGTCACGACCGTGGTGACCGGTGTCGATGCCGACCACGTCCATCAGGTATGCCGGGCCCATCGGCCAGCCGAATTTTTCCATGACCTTGTCGATACGGACGAAGTCCACACCGGCGCTGACCAGTTTGGCGAAACCGCCGAAGTACGGGAACAGAACGCGGTTGACCAGGAAGCCCGGGCAGTCGTTGACGACGATCGGGTTCTTGCCCATTTTCTTGGCGTAGGCAACGGTGGTGGCAATCGCCAGCTCGCTGGACTTCTCGCCACGGATCACTTCCACCAGCGGCATCATGTGCACCGGGTTGAAGAAGTGCATGCCGACGAAGTTTTCCGGACGCTTGAGGGCCTTGGCCAGCAGGCTGATGGAAATGGTCGACGTGTTGGACGCGAGGATGGTGTCCTCTTTGACCTTGTCTTCGACTTCAGCCAGCACCGCTTGCTTGACCTTCGGGTTCTCGACCACGGCTTCAACGACCAGATCGACGTGACCGAAGTCGCCGTAGGACAGGGTCGGACGAATGCCGTTGAGCACTTCAGCCATTTTCGCGGCAGTCATGCGGCCTTTGTCAACGCGGCCAACCAGCAGCTTGGCGGCTTCGGCCAGGCCCTGCTCGATACCGTGCTCGTTGATGTCCTTCATCAGGATCGGCGTACCTTTGGAGGCCGACTGATAGGCGATACCGCCACCCATGATGCCGGCGCCCAGTACGGCAGCCTGCTTCACGTCTTTGGCGATTTCGTCGTAGGCCTTGGCCTTTTTCTTCAATTCCTGATCGTTCAGGAACAGACCGATCAAGCTCTGCGCAGCAGAAGTCTTGGCCAGTTTGACGAAACCGGCGGCTTCGACTTCCAGCGCCTTGTCACGACCGAAGTTCGCGGCTTTCTGGATGGTCTTGATCGCTTCAACCGGCGCCGGGTAGTTCGGGCCAGCCTGACCGGCCACGAAACCTTTGGCGGTTTCGAAAGCCATCATTTGTTCAATGGCGTTGAGCTTGAGTTTTTCCAGCTTCGGCTGACGCTTGGCCTTGTAGTCGAACTCGCCGGAGATGGCGCGTTTGATCAGTTCAAGCGCGGCTTCCTGCAGCTTCTCCGGAGCAACCACGGCGTCGACGGCGCTGACTTTCAGTGCGTCTTCAGGACGGTTTTCCTTGCCGGAGGCAATCCACTCGATGGCGTTATCGACGCCGATCAGGCGCGGCAGACGCACGGTACCGCCGAAGCCTGGGTAGATGCCCAGTTTGACTTCCGGCAGGCCGATCTTGGCCTTGGTCGACATGACGCGGTAGTCCGCTGCCAGGCACATTTCCAGGCCGCCGCCCAGGGCGATGCCATTGATCGCGACCACGGTCGGAACGTTGAGGTCTTCGAAATCGCTGAAGATCTTGTTGGCTTCGAGATTGCCAGCAACCAGCTCGGCATCCGGCAGCTTGAAGTTGTCGACAAATTCGGTGATGTCGGCGCCGACGATGAATACGTCCTTGCCACTGCTGACGATCACGCCCTTGATCGAAGCATCTGCCTTGATGGTGTCCACGGCCTGACGCAGTTCGTTCAGGGTAAGACGGTTGAACTTGTTGACGGACTCACCCTTGAGGTCGAATTTCAATTCGACGATGCCACTTTCAAGAGCTTTAACCGTGATGGCTTTACCTTCGTAAATCATCAACTGATCTCCACGATATGGAAGCTGAACAGTACACGTCGGACGCAGGTAAATGGCTCGGCAGGACGCTTTTTCGTCGATGCTGACGCCAATCCACCCGGCACACCCGCCAACGCGATAGTCGGGATTCTGTAGGAGCAGTCTGTAAGACAAACGCTCAATTCATACGCCCGTTTGATTTGGGTACGTCACCTTCACGGAATTTCCAACAATTGTCAATCGCCCAAAATACGGGTTGAAATGCGACCTTGCGGTCACTTACATCGCACGCAGAGCCGCAACACGGCGAAGCATGCAAAGCCATTCATAGAATCAATAGTTAGAAAAGTCGCCCTAATTCACTGCGAGCCTTGTTTAACAGGCTACGCTGGCTGGACTACAGGGAGATTCGCTGGTTGCATGATGTTGAGTCAGCGATAAAAACAGTTACCGGCCTGCCTGGCCACCCCGCCCGATGAATCATGTCGGGCTTTTTATTGCTCGTCTGCCGGACCCTCCCCACCATTGCAGTGGGAAAAATCCGCGAGTCACGCCAGCGCTTTCAGTGTGGCGTCGATATCCTGCAACACCGTGGCTTCGCCCTTCTCGCCCCAGTACAAGGCGATCATCTGCTTGTCGGCCTCGACCTTGAATACGTTGCCTGGCAATTTTTCGAAATGATTGAGCAGGGCCCGATCTTCGCAGACCTCCTGCCATTGATTGACCCATACCCCCGGCGACTTCTGCCAGTAGGTCCAGCACGCGGGCTGACTGCCACGACGCGGGCGATGGTATTGCGCACAGGGGCTGGGAGGCTCCTGAGACAGCCAGTGCGGCCACTCCTGAGGCGCCAGCTGCATGGCCAGCCCGATACGCCGTGCTTCCATGCGCAGGGCCATTCGGCCGCTCTGCACGCGCGATGGGCGCAACCATGCCAGTGGACTCAGGACCACCAGCAGGATTGACACCACCAACCAGACCGTCATATCTCTACTCCCGACTTAAGGTAAGCGCATTGTGCCACTTTGGAACCAATGCGCTTGAAACCAGCCATACTTAACAATATTGAACCGCCACGAGGAGCACCTCATGCCCTACAACCATATCCTGGTCGCCGTAGATCTGACCGAAGAGTGCGACCCTGTGATTCACCGCGCCCGAGAGCTGTCGGCGAGCAATGGCGCCAAGCTGTCGCTGGTGCATATCGTCGAGCCGATGGCGATGGCATTCGGCGGCGATGTACCGATGGATCTGTCACAACTGCAACAACAGCAGTTCGATCAGTCCAAGGAGCGCCTTGAGCGCCTTAAAGCCAAACACGCCGAGCTCGAAGGCGCCAACTGCCATCTGACCTATGGCCAGCCACGTCAGGAGATCCATCATTTCGCCAAGGAAAACCATTGCGATCTGATCGTGGTCGGCAGCCATGGCCGCCATGGCCTGGCGCTGTTGCTCGGCTCGACCGCCAATGACGTCCTGCACGGCGCACCTTGCGATGTGCTGGCGGTGCACCTGATCAAGCATTAATCCTTCGGGAGCTGCTACAAAAAGCCCGGCCTCACGCAAATGAGGCCGGGCTTTTTTGTTACCGGATCAATCAGGCATCCAGCTCGGCCCAACGCTCCACCAGTGCATCCAGCTCAGCCTGCAACTGCTCCAGCGAAGCGATCACCTTGGCTGTCTCGGCCGCTGGACGCTGATAGAAACCGGCTTCGGCCATTTCAGCCTCGACGGCCGCAATCTGCTGTTCCTTGGCGTCGATGTCGCCCGGCAATGCTTCCAGCTCGCGCTGCAGCTTGTAGCTCAGCTTCTTCTTGGCAGCTGGCGCAGCAGCTGCAGGGGGAGCAACCACAGCAGGCTCGGCGGTGACTACCGCCGAATTCAGGTCAGCCTTGCCCGATTTGCTCTCGGTCACGCCCAGCAGGCGCGGCGAGCCGCCCTGACGGATCCAGTCCTGATAGCCACCGACGTATTCACGCACCTTGCCTTCACCTTCGAAGACCAGGGTGCTGGTGACCACGTTGTCGAGGAATGCCCGGTCGTGGCTGACCATCAGCACGGTACCGTTGAAGGTCAGCAACACTTCTTCGAGGAGTTCGAGGGTTTCCACGTCGAGGTCGTTGGTTGGTTCGTCGAGTACCAGCAGGTTCGCCGGCTTGCTGAACAGTTTCGCCAACAGCAAGCGCGCACGCTCGCCCCCGGACAGCGCCTTGACCGGCGTGCGTGCACGCTGCGGGCTGAACAGGAAGTCGCCGAGATAGCTCAGCACGTGGCGGCTCTGGCCGTCGATGTCGATGAAGTCGCGACCTTCGGCGACGTTGTCGATCACGGTCTTTTCCAGATCCAGTTGATGGCGCAACTGGTCGAAGTAAGCCACGTCGATCCGGGTGCCCTCCTCCACTTTGCCGCTGGTCGGTTGCAGACCGTTGAGCATCAGCTTGAGCAAGGTGGTCTTGCCGGTACCGTTGGCGCCCAGCAGACCGATACGGTCGCCGCGCTGCAGGACCATCGAGAAGTCCTTGATCAGGAACGGACCGTCTGGGTGATGGAAGCTGACATTTTCCAGCACCATCACTTGCTTGCCGGACTTGTCGGCGGTTTCCAGCTGGATGTTGGCCTTGCCGGTGCGTTCGCGACGCTCGCTGCGTTCAACACGCAGGGCTTTAAGGGCGCGCACACGGCCTTCGTTACGGGTACGACGGGCCTTGATGCCCTGACGGATCCACACTTCTTCCTGGGCCAGACGCTTGTCGAACAGCGCGTTGGCGGTTTCTTCAGCGGCCAACGCTGCCTCTTTATGCACCAGGAAGCTGGCGTAGTCGCCGTTCCAGTCGATCAGGCCGCCGCGATCCAGCTCGAGGATGCGCGTGGCGAGGTTTTGCAGGAAAGAACGGTCGTGCGTGATGAACAACACGGCGCCCTGGAAATCTTTCAGCGCTTCTTCGAGCCAGGCAATTGCACCGATGTCGAGGTGGTTGGTCGGTTCGTCGAGCAGCAGCAGATCCGGTTCGGACACCAGCGCCTGCGCCAGCAGCACGCGACGACGCCAGCCGCCGGACAACTCGGCGAGGGTCTTGTCGGCCGGCAGTTGCAGGCGGCTCAGGGTGCTGTCGACCAGGGTCTGCAAGCGCCAGCCATCACGGGCTTCGAGGTCGTGCTGGACGTGCATCAGTTTGTCCAGATCAGCGTCGGTGACGATGTTCTGGCTCAGGTGATGGTATTCGGCGAGCAACGCGCCCACACCGTCCAGGCCTTCGGCAACCACGTCGAACACGGTCCGCCCGTCGGCCACCGGCAATTCTTGCGGCAATTCGCCGATTTTCAGACCGGGGGCACGCCACACCGAGCCGTCATCGGGCTTCTGGTCGCCCTTGACCAGTTTCATCATGCTGGACTTGCCAGTGCCGTTGCGGCCGATGATGCACACCCGCTCACCACGGGCGATCTGCCAGGACACCTTGTCCAACAACGGCATAGCGCCGAACGCAAGGGACACATCGCTGAATTTGAGCAGGGTCATGAGCTTCTCCAAAAACCGGGCGCGCATTCTACCTGAGTTAGGCCCTCAAAAGGCCGGCAATTTGTCCGCCGAAGCACTCTGCACAACATTTGTTGCGAACTTGTGCTGCAAGACCGGCAAAGCTTTCGCCCGTTGCTGGCAAAAGGCTAAGCTACAGACAATTCAGTGCTGGCCGCGGCCGGTGCTTGTCATGATTTCTCTGCCCGGATGTCTCATGCGCAGTCGCCTTTTCAGTGTCTTGTCCTGTTTGCTACTTACCGCCGCTGCCGCTCAATCCGCCCAGGCGGTGGACCTGTCCACCCAACGCCAGTATTACGATGAAGCCAAGCGCGCCCTGGCCAAGGGCGATAGCGGCCCGTACTTCCGTTACAGCCAGGCCCTGGCCGATTATCCGCTGGAACCGTACCTGGCCTACGACGAACTGACCGCGCGTCTGAAGACCGCGAGCAACGCCGAGATCGAGAAGTTTCTCGCCGAGCACGGTGACCTGCCCCAGGCCAACTGGATGAAGCTGCGCTGGTTGCGCTGGCTCGCCGACCGTGGCGACTGGGCCACCTTCACCCAGTATTACGACCCGAAACTCAACTTCACCGAACTGGACTGCCTGAATGCGCAGTATCAGATCAGCAGCGGTCACAAGGCCGAGGGTTACGCCAACGCCGACAAACTGTGGCTGACCGGCAAATCGCAACCGGCGGCCTGTGACGGGCTGTTCGGCATCTGGGCCGCCGACGGTCAATTGACTGAACAGAAACGCTGGGAGCGGACCAAACTCGCTGCCCAGGCGCGTAACTACCCACTGGCCAACAGCCTGGTCAACGGCCTGACCACCCTCGCCCCGCGCGGTCGCCTGCTGGTGGATGTGGCGCAGAAACCCGAGCTGCTCAACCAGCCATCGCGCTTCACTCCGGCCGACGAACCGATGTCCGACGTGGTCAGCCTCGGCCTGCGCCGCCTCGCCCGTCAGGATCCGGACAAGGCCATGGCCCTGCTCGACGGTTACGCCAGCAGCATGCATTTCTCCCGGGACGAGAAAGTCGCGATTGCCCGGGAAATCGGCCTGACTCTGGCCCGGCGTTTCGACAGCCGCGCGCTGGACGTGATGACTAAATACGACCCGGAACTGCGTGATAACACTGTGTCCGAATGGCGCTTGCGCCTGCTGTTGCGTCTGGCCCGCTGGGACGATGCCTACCAGTTGACCCGCCGTCTGCCGCAGGATCTGGCGACCACCAACCGCTGGCGTTACTGGCAGGCCCGCAGCCTGGAACTGGCGCAGCCACAGAACCCGGAAGCGCAGACGCTGTACAAGAATCTGGCGAAGGAACGCGACTTCTACGGTTTCCTCGCCGCCGACCGTTCGCAATCGCCGTATTCGCTGGTGAACAAGCCGCTTGTGCTCAGCCAGGCCACCATCAACAAGGTGCGCAATACACCGGGCATACGCCGTGCTCTGGAATTCCATGCCCGCGGGCAGATCGTCGACGGTCGCCGCGAGTGGTATCACGTCAGCCGTCATTTCAACCGCGACGAAATGGTCGCCCAGGCCAAACTGGCCTACGACCTGAAGTGGTATTTCCCGGCGATCCGCACCATCAGTCAGGCGCAATACTGGGACGACCTGGACATCCGCTTCCCGATGGCCCACCGCGACACGCTCGTGCGTGAAGCCAAGACCCGTGGCCTGCATTCGAGCTGGGTGTTCGCCATCACCCGCCAGGAAAGTGCGTTCATGGACGACGCCCGCTCCGGCGTCGGCGCCAGCGGTCTGATGCAGCTGATGCCGGGCACCGCCAAGGAAACCGCGCGCAAGTTCAGCATCCCGCTGGCCTCGCCACAGCAAGTGCTCGATCCGGACAAGAACATCCAGCTCGGCGCCGCTTACCTGAGCCAGGTGCACAGTCAGTTCAACGGCAACCGCGTCCTTGCCTCCGCCGCCTACAACGCCGGCCCCGGCCGCGTGCGCCAGTGGCTGCGCGGTGCCGATCACCTGAGCTTCGACGTGTGGGTGGAAAGCATCCCGTTCGACGAAACTCGCCAGTACGTGCAGAACGTGCTGTCGTACTCGGTGATTTACGGCCAGAAGCTCAACTCGCCACAACCGCTGGTGGATTGGCATGAGCGGTATTTTGATGATCAGTAACCGGTAACGCCGGTTACACAGGCGATGTGATCTTTTGATCTCGCTTGAAAAAAATGCCCGCATCGAAAGGCGGGCATTTTTTTACCTCAAAAGATCACAGCCTGCGGCAGTGCCTACACGGCGACTGCGTGACCATCATTGAACTGCAACGACGCCAGCCGCGCATACAGCGGGTTGCTCACGATAAGCTCTTGATGGGTGCCGATCGCCACCAGTTTGCCCTGATCCATGACCGCAATCCGGTCGGCGTTTTTCACCGTGGCCAGGCGATGCGCGATCACCAGCGTGGTGCGGTTTTGCATCAGGCTGGGCAAGGCTTCCTGGATCAAGTGCTCGCTCTGCGCATCGAGGGCACTGGTGGCTTCGTCCAGTAGCAGGATCGGTGCGTCCACCAGCAACGCGCGGGCAATCGCCAGACGCTGACGCTGACCACCAGAAAGACCGAGGCCGCCATCGCCCAGATGCGTCTGGTAACCGTTGGGCATTTTCTCGATGAAGTCATGGGCGTGGGCGATTCGCGCCGCCTCCTTGACCTGCTCCAGCGTCGCGCCGGCATTACCGTAACGAATATTTTCTTCGACGCTGCCAAAAAACAGCGCGGGCGATTGCGAGACCAGGGCGAAGTTGCGGCGCAGGTCCAGCGGATCGAGGCGGGTCAGCGGCACTCCGTCGATCAGGATCTGCCCTTCGAGCGGATCGTAGAAGCGCAACAGCAAATCGTACACCGTGGACTTGCCGGCACCGGATGGCCCGACCAGCGCCAGAGTCTCGCCACTGCGAATGGTCAGACTCAAGCCATTGACGGCGTAGCTTTCAGGACGCGACGGGTAGGAAAAGCGCACATCCTGCAATTGCAGTTCGCCCCTGATCCGCTCCGGCAAGGTCACCAGCCCGGTGGTCGGGGGCTGGATGATGTTCTGCGAACTCAGGAGTTCGGCGATCCGCTCGGCGGCGCCCGCCGCCCGCTGCAGTTCACCGATCACCTCGCTCAACGTGCCGATAGCACTGCCGACGATCAGGCTGTAGAACACGAACGCCGCCAGTTCGCCACCGGTGATGCGCCCGGCAATCACGTCCATGCCGCCCACCCACAACATCACCGCCACCGCGCCCAGCACCAGCACGATCACCATGGTGATCATCCAGGAACGCTGGAAGATGCGCTTGCGTGCGGTGTCGAAGGCGTCTTCGACCGTTGTCGCGAAACGCCGCTCATCCTGCACCTGATGGTTGTAGGCCTGCACGGTCTTGATCTGGCCGAGGGTTTCGGACACGTAGCTGCCGATATCGGCCACCCGGTCCTGACTCAACCGCGACAGATTGCGTACGCGCCGACCAAATATCAGGATCGGAGCGACCACGAACGGCAGGGCAATCACCACGATACTGGTGAGTTTTGCATTGGTCACGAACAGCAGCACAACGCCACCGATGACCATCAACAGGTTGCGCAGAAACATCGACAGCGACGAACCGATCACCGATTGCAGCAATGTCGTGTCAGCGGTCAGCCGTGACTGAATCTCGGAACTGCGGTTGTTCTCGTAGAACCCGGGGTGCAGATAGACCAGATGATTGAACACCTCGCGCCGGATATCCGCCACGCAGCGCTCACCGATCCAGGATACCCAGTAAAACCGCGCAAACGTGCCGACCGCCAGGCCGAGCACCATCAGCATGAAGATGCCGATGCTCTGGTTCAGCTGGTGCGGCGACTGGGTCATGAAGCCCCGATCAACCAGCAACTTGATCCCCTGCCCCATCGACAACGTGACGGCGGCGGTGACGATCAACGCCAGCAGCGCACCGATGACTTGCCAGCGGTAAGGGGCCAGAAATCGACGGGTCAGACGCAAAGCGCGACGGTGTCGTGAAGTAAGCTTCGGGGTCATTCAGGTACACATCCGTGTTGATGAAAGGGCTAGCCTAAACCTTCTATGGGGCGGAACTCTGCAAATCACAATGAGTCAGGTTAAATATGCCCCCAAAGACTAGGCCATAGTTGCTATTGGTCTAATGTCCCGGTTGAGACGAGCGGTCATTTCTGTTGGAGTGGAGATGCCGCTTTTGACAGTCCCCAGGGAGATGTCACAGCCTGGTCACGTGGCGGTTTTAATCTACGTGCACAACCTGATGAGGAGACAGGCCATGTCCTTGCAACACAGCAGCGAAGACAAGATTGAAGTGATCCGCACCAAGCCCGGCCAACCTCTGGGTTGCTCGATTATTGACAAGGACGGGCGTGAAGTACCGATCACTGAAGACATGATCCAGGACGCATGCCGCGAACTGGAGAAGCGATTGGTCAAGCCTGCCGAACAAAAGTGATATAGCCACCGTCTTCCTGACCCGGCCCCTTTTTGGCCGGGTTTTTTCTGCCCGAAAATTGGCAATCGTGATGCGGCCATCGCGGGCAAGCCCGCTGCCACAGGGGCTGTGGCGAATTCAAATGGTGAGAACCTGTGGGAGCTGGCTTGCCAGCGATAAAGCCGACTCGGTTCCTAGACAGCCACCGCCCCCAGCGCCGCCACAATCTGCTGCAACACCGGCGAATCCCCTTCGATCCGCACCTTCAACCCTTCGATCTCGCGCCGCACCGGATACTGCTTGCGCAACACATCAAATGCCGCACGTTGCTCGGCGACAGTGCCTACAAGACTGCGGCGAAAATCCGCATCGTCGCGGCGTGGGTCGTACACACCACGGCACAACATTGCCAGCGCCCAGGCCGGATCGCTGTCAGCGTGCAGGGTCACTTGGGACAGCCACGGTGCCGGCAACAGCTGACTGAGCTGGATGCTCGCCGGTTGGCCAATGAACTCGCAGTACGCCTGATAGATCTGCGCGGTTCCGCGTTGTTTGCCATCGAGGCTGTAGCCGGCAATGTGCGGGGTCGCCAGGACGCAGAGTTCGGCCAGTGCCACGTCGACCTCGGGCTCTGCCTCCCAGACGTCGAGCACCGCTTGCAGGTCTTCACGCTGCAGCAGCACTTTGCGCAGCGCGGCGTTATCCACCACCGGGCCACGCGCGGCGTTGATCAGCCACGTGCCGTGCTTGAGCTGCTGCAAACGCGGTTGATCGAACAGATGCCAGGTTGCGTCTTCACCGCTGCGGGTCAGCGGTGTGTGCAGGCTGATCACGTCGCACTGCTCGATGATCTGCTCGAGGCTGACATAGTCGCTGCCTTCGGCCGCCTGACGCGGCGGGTCGCAGACTTTGACGTTCCAGCCCAGCCCCTTGAGCACCTTGATCAGCCGACCACCGACTTCACCGGCACCGACCACGCCATAGGTACGTTGCGTCAGATCGACGCCTTCGATTTCGGCGAGGGTCATCAGGCTGCCGAGCACGTAATCGACCACGCCCCGCGCATTGCAACCGGGCGCGCTGGACCAGGTGATCCCTGCTTCGGCGAAATAATCCAGATCCAGGTGATCGGTGCCGATGGTGCACGTGCCCACGAAACGCACCTGGCTGCCTTCCAGCAACGCCCGGTTGACGTTGGTCACCGAGCGCACCAGCAACACATCGGCCTGTTCGACCGTCGCGCGGTCGATGGAACGGCCTGGCACCCGGCGGATCTCGCCGAAACCGGCAAAAAAGGCATCGAGCAGCGGGATATTTTCGTCGGCAACAATCAGCATGGCGGGCTCCTTGAAGGGATCGGCAGTTTAGGTGCAGATCCACCGTTGAGCCAGCGCAGACTGCACTGTGGCGAGCGAGTTTGCTCCCGCTCGATTGCACAGCAGGCGCAAAGTCTGCATTCGGGATTTTCCTCATCCACCACGCCGGATGGTTTTGGGGCCGCTTCGCACCCCAGCGCAAGCAAGCACCCTCACCACAGTGGATGGCATTGATGATTACAAATCCGCAACAGAGGATTTTTCCTGACTGTCACGTCAGCGGCGTAGAATGCGGCGCCTTGCGCATCAACACCTGTGGACGCTTTGCCTGTGAATTCTGTAACTGAACAAACTGTCGCCGTCACCCTCACCCGCCCCGCGCGGATTCGCCTGGAGTTCAAGAACCTGCTCGCCCTGGCGTTGCCGATCATCATCGCGCAACTGGCGACCACGGCCATGGGCTTCGTCGATGCGGTGATGGCCGGCCGCGTCGGACCCAAGGATCTGGCGGCGGTGGCTCTGGGCAACTCGATCTGGGTCCCGGTGTTCCTGCTGATGACCGGCACCCTGCTGGCCACCACGCCGAAAGTCGCCCAGCGGTTTGGCGCCGGCACACACAGCGAGATCGGCCCGCTCGTGCGGCAGGCGTTGTGGCTGGCGCTGGTGGTCGGACTGATCGCGACGGCGATGCTGGTGGCCGCCGAGCCGGTGCTGCACCTGATGAAAGTCGATCCGGAGCTGATCGGCCCGTGCATGCAATACCTGCACGGCATTGCCAGTGGCCTGCCGGCAGTGGCGTTCTATCACGTGCTGCGCTGCACCAGTGACGGCATCGGCCGCACCCGTCCGGCGATGGTACTGGGCCTGTGCGGTCTGGCGCTGAACATTCCGCTGAACTACATCTTCATTTATGGCCACTTCGGCGTGCCGGCCATGGGCGGCGTCGGTTGTGGCTGGGCCACCGCCATCGTGATGTGGGTGATGGCATTGGGGCTGGCCGGTTATGAACGCTGGGCGCCGGCCTATCGTTCGAGTGAAATCTTCAGCCGCTTTGACTGGCCGCAATGGGCGGTGATCAAGCGTCTGCTGGCGATTGGTCTGCCGATTGGCATCGCGGTGTTTGCCGAGTCGAGCATCTTCGCCGTGATCGCCCTGCTGATCGGCAGCCTCGGCGCCACCGTGGTGGCCGGGCATCAGATCGCGCTGAACGTCAGTTCGCTGGTGTTCATGATTCCATATTCGCTGGGCATGGCGGTGACCGTGCGTGTCGGCCAGGCCCTGGGCCGTGAAGAGCCGCGTGAAGCGCGTTTCGCCGCGGGTGTCGGCATGGGCACCGCGCTGGCCTACGCCTGCCTGTCGGCGAGCATGATGCTGTTGCTGCGTGAGCCGATTGCCTCGATCTACACCGCCGACCCGACGGTGATCCACATCGCGGCGATGCTGATTGTGTACTCGGCGCTGTTCCAGTTTTCCGACGCGATCCAGGTCACTGCCGCAGGCGCTTTGCGCGGTTATCAGGACACTCGGGTGACGATGATCCTGACTCTGTTCGCTTACTGGGGCATCGGCCTGCCGGTGGGCTACGCCCTCGGCCTGACCGACTGGCTCGGTGAGCCCCGTGGCCCGAGCGGCTTGTGGCAGGGTCTGATCGTCGGCCTGAGCTGTGCGGCGCTGATGCTGTCGATCCGACTGACCCGCAGTGCGCGCAAGCGCATTCGGATCAGCCGTTAGGTGGGTTGATCAGCCATAAAAAAAGACCTGCACATGCAGGTCTTTTTTTTGCCCGGTTTCAATTGGCCTTCTTGCGGATCCAGTACAGATAAGTACCGGCCTCTTCGTGCTGTCCCACCAGTTCGTGGTCGAGAAACACGCAGAACTTGGGAATGTCGCGACGGGTCGACGGATCGGTAGCGATCACCTTGAGCAGGCCGCCGGGGACCAGATCACGGATGTGCTGGTGCAGCATCATCACTGGCTCCGGGCAATTGAGGCCGGTGGCGTCGAGGGTGCCGTCAACCGGGGTATCGATCATTTCACTCATGATTCACTCCTGAAACTGGCCGGCATTGTCGCGCATTGCCGGGTTTGTGGCGAGGGAGCTTGCTCCCGCTCGGCGGCGCAGCTGTCGTAAAACCGCTGGACCCAATACGCCTGAAAGTACGAGATCGCATATCTCGGGGCCGCTTCGCTGCCCAGCGGGAGCAAGCTCCCTCGCCACAACTGCCAATGACATAATTCAGCGGGATTTGGCTTTCTTGACGTCATGCCGACGCAGGTGGCACGTCACTTCCTCACGGTCGTGATACAGCTGCTTGCAGCCAATATCGACCTTGATCCCGCGAGCCTTGAAGCCATCGGCGATGCGTTCGAGCAAGCGCTTCACTTCGGCATAGCGCTGCTTCATCGGCAACTTGAGGTTGACCACCGCTTCGCGGCAATGGCCCTCGCCGATCCACTCTTCGAGCATTGCCGCGTTGCGCGCCGGCTTCTCGACGATGTCGCAGACCATCCAGTCCACCGGCTGCTTGGGCTTGAAGGTGAAGCCGTCGGCCATCAAGTGCTGCACCAGGCCGGTGTCCATCAGGCTTTCAGCCATAGGACCGTTGTCGATGGCGGTCACCAGCATGCCGCGGTTGACCAGTTGCCAGGTCCAGCCGCCCGGTGCCGCGCCGAGGTCGACCCCCGTCATGTCACTGTGCAGGCGCTCGTCCCATTGATCACGCGGGATGAAGTGGTGCCAGGCCTCTTCCAGTTTCAAGGTCGAACGGCTGGGCGCCTCGCGCGGAAACTTCAGGCGCGGAATGCCCATCGGCCACATCGCCGAGTTACCGGCATCAGCCATGCCGAGGAACACTTCGCGACCGCTTTTGAACGTCAGCAGCAGACGCGGCTTGCTGGCGTCCTCCACCAGTTTTCCGGCAGCGGTCAGCGCCTTGCGCAGCGGGCCTTCGAATTTCTTGCAGAAGTTCGACAGTTCCTTGCCATCGTTGGTGTCGACCACTTCCAGCCACAGGCTGCCGAACACCGGGAAATCGACCATGTGCGCGAGGATCACGCTGATGCGGTCGTTTTCCGGCAGATCGATGAAGATCCCACGCGCCCATTGCCGCGGAAAAATCAGTTCGGCGAAGCGCTGGCCGCGCATCAGGCGCTCGGCGCCATCGGCTTCGGTGCAGACAAACTCGGCGTACGCCGTGGCCGCTTTGGCCTTGGCGTAACCGGCGACGTTCAACTGGGCCGCGAGGTCGGAAATCTCCGAACAGA
Organism: Pseudomonas sp. 86_A; assembly: GCF_017491705.1. Classification (NCBI taxonomy): domain Bacteria; kingdom Pseudomonadati; phylum Pseudomonadota; class Gammaproteobacteria; order Pseudomonadales; family Pseudomonadaceae; genus Pseudomonas; species Pseudomonas sp. 86_A. Next base: position 663,116 of record NZ_JAFGYS010000001.1, read on the forward strand.
CTTCGCCTTCGAAGCCTGGCCGGCAATGCATGAATAGGGTGTTCATTCTTACTCCTGGGCAGAGGGCGGACATTCGGCCCCTGCACGCTGCTCAAGCCTTGCGGTGAAGCAAAGCCTGTCACGAAAACGGGCGCATGATAGCCGATGTCGGAACCTTGGTTCTCTTCATAGAGTCCAGTTATTAGCCAGCTACTGAAAACAGGGCTACGTTGATAGCTCTGCCCGTCCCCTCAGTCCGTAGCCGTGCGGACTCAAAGGAGTGATCGTAATGCCGTCCCTCGATAGTCTGAAGACGCTGAAAACCTTACAAATCGACGCCAAGACCTACCACTATTTCAGTCTGCCCGATGCCGCCAGGAGCCTTGGCAATATCGACCAGTTGCCGATGTCGCTGAAAGTCCTGCTGGAAAACCTGTTGCGCTGGGAAGATGAAAAAACAGTCACCGGTGCCGACCTCAGGGCGATCGCCGCCTGGCTCAAGGAGCGTCGCTCCGACCGGGAAATCCAGTACCGCCCGGCCCGCGTATTGATGCAAGACTTTACCGGCGTACCCGCCGTGGTCGACCTCGCCGCCATGCGCGCGGCGATGGCCAAGGCCGGCGGTGATCCGCAGCGAATCAACCCGTTGTCGCCGGTGGATCTGGTGATCGACCACTCGGTGATGGTCGACAAATTTGCCACCCCGAGCGCTTTCGAACAGAACGTCGACATCGAGATGCAGCGCAACGGCGAACGTTATGCGTTTCTGCGCTGGGGCCAGAGTGCCTTCGACAACTTCAGCGTGGTGCCACCGGGCACCGGGATCTGCCACCAGGTCAACCTCGAATACCTCGGGCGCACGGTGTGGACCAAGGATGAGGACGGCCGCACCTACGCGTTCCCCGACACTCTGGTCGGCACCGACTCCCACACCACCATGATCAACGGCCTCGGCGTACTCGGCTGGGGCGTCGGCGGGATTGAGGCGGAAGCGGCGATGCTCGGGCAACCGGTGTCGATGCTGATTCCGGAAGTGATCGGCTTCAAACTCACCGGCAAGCTCAAGGAAGGCATCACCGCCACCGACCTGGTGCTGACTGTCACACAGATGCTGCGCAAGAAAGGCGTGGTCGGCAAATTTGTCGAGTTCTACGGTGACGGCCTCGCCGACCTGCCGCTGGCCGACCGCGCGACCATCGCCAACATGGCCCCGGAATATGGCGCGACTTGCGGTTTCTTCCCGGTCGATGACGTGACCCTGGAATACCTGCGCTTGTCCGGACGCCCGCCGGAAGTGGTGAAACTGGTCGAGGCCTATACCAAGGCTCAAGGCCTGTGGCGCCTGCCGGGTCAGGAACCGGTGTTCACCGACAGCCTGGCGCTGGACATGGGCAGCGTCGAAGCCAGCCTGGCCGGGCCGAAACGCCCTCAAGACCGCGTCTCGCTGCCGAATGTCGCGCAGGCCTTCAGTGATTTCATGGACCTGCAATTCAAACCCACCAGCAAGGAAGAAGGTCGCCTGGAAAGCGAAGGCGGTGGCGGCGTGGCGGTGGGCAACGCCGACCTGATCGGCGAAACCGAGTACGAATACGAAGGCCACACCTATCGCCTGAAAAACGGCGCGGTGGTGATCGCCGCGATCACTTCCTGCACCAACACCTCGAACCCGAGCGTGATGATGGCCGCCGGTCTGCTGGCGAAAAAAGCCGTGGAAAAAGGCCTGACGCGCAAGCCGTGGGTCAAGAGTTCGCTGGCACCCGGCTCGAAAGTGGTCACCGACTACTACAAGGCTGCGGGGCTGACGCAGTACCTCGATCAACTCGGCTTTTCACTGGTGGGTTACGGCTGCACGACTTGTATCGGCAACTCCGGGCCATTGCCGGAGCCGATCGAGAAAGCCATTCAGAAAGCCGACCTCACCGTGGCGTCGGTGCTGTCCGGCAACCGCAACTTCGAAGGTCGGGTGCATCCATTGGTGAAAACCAACTGGCTGGCCTCGCCGCCGCTGGTGGTTGCTTATGCCCTGGCCGGCAGCGTGCGTACCGACATCAGTACGGAACCCCTGGGCAACGACCAGCAAGGCAATCCGGTATACCTGCGCGATATCTGGCCGAGCAGCAAGGAGATCGCCGACGCGGTCAGCCAGGTCAATACCGCGATGTTCCACAAGGAATATGCCGAGGTGTTTGCCGGCGATGAGCAATGGCAAGCGATCCAGGTGCCGCAAGCCGCCACCTATGTGTGGCAGGATGACTCGACCTACATCCAGCACCCACCGTTCTTCGACGACATTTCCGGACCATTGCCGGTGATCACCGACGTCAAAGGCGCACGTGTGCTGGCGCTGCTCGGCGATTCGGTGACCACCGACCACATCTCCCCTGCCGGCAACATCAAGGCCGACAGTCCGGCCGGGCGCTATCTTCGAGAAAAAGGCGTGGAACCGCGAGACTTCAACTCCTATGGCTCACGCCGGGGCAATCATGAAGTGATGATGCGTGGCACGTTCGCCAACATCCGTATCCGCAACGAAATGCTCGGTGGCGAAGAAGGTGGCAACACGATCTACATCCCGAGCGGCGAGAAAATGGCAATCTATGACGCCGCCATGCGTTATCAGGCCGACGGCACGCCGCTGGTGGTGATCGCCGGTCAGGAATACGGCACCGGCTCCAGCCGTGACTGGGCGGCCAAAGGCACCAACCTGCTGGGAGTCAAAGCGGTGATCGCTGAAAGCTTCGAGCGCATCCACCGTTCCAACCTGGTGGGCATGGGCGTATTGCCGCTGCAATTCAAGCTCGATCAGAACCGCAAGAGCCTCAACCTTACCGGCAAGGAAACCCTGGAGATTCAGGGCCTGACCGGCGTGGAGCTGACGCCGCGAATGAACCTGAACCTGGTGATTACCCGTGAAGACGGCCGCCAAGAGAAAATCGATGTGTTGTGCCGCATCGATACGTTAAATGAAGTGGAGTACTTCAAGTCGGGCGGGATTCTGCATTACGTGTTGCGGCAGTTGATTGCTTCATAAGCCGGGACTTCAACCCACTGTGGTGAGGGAGCAAGCGCCCTCGCCACACGTTCACCCGCCACAATAATCCCTGTACTTTTCTGGAGGCGAAAAAAAACCCGCCGAAGCGGGTTTTTCCCAAGACCATTATCGACTCCCTGTCGGCAGCGATCCTTGCTATGGTCGATCATCCGTGATCCTGAAACACTCCCTGTGTCTCAGTTGATGGGTGTAGATTACGCGGTGGATCCAATCGGCAATAGTCGAAAAAGCTACCAGCGCGTGTAAGACATTCGCTATAGAAGTCCTTCCGAAAACCCTTACGCCACTCAGGCACCCAGCATGCAAGCCGTCGTCATGATGGGCCAGCACCTGCGCGGCGCCGTCACCGTCCCACCAGGCCATCAGCCGATTGCCGCACTGTTCGTCGGCATCCAGCGCGATCTTGAGCATGGCCGGCGCACCACCAAAACGCACCGGTAACAGGCGGCTGCCGGGGGTAATGACCGGCTCTCCGTCCGGCACCAGTGCCCAGCGTTGCAGCCACGGTCCAAACGTTGCGGTGTCAGTCACTCTCACGCACGCGGGTCTTGGCACTTTCGGCGAGAAACTGTTCCAGTCGACTCAGTTGTTCTTCCCAGCCACGGCTGTCCATGTAATACGCTTCTTTCTGCCGCACATCGGGAATATGCGCAAAACCGGATTCGGACACCTTGAGTAAAGTGCCGTCTTCGTAATCCTGCAGCTCGAACTTCACCAGTGTCGTTGGCTCCTGGGAGTAATCGATTTTCGGGTTGACGGCGTAGGGATGCCAGCGAAACGAGAACAGCTGCTGCGGCTCGACCCGCTCGACCAGCACATTCCACAACACGTGTTCATAACCTGGATACGTGACCTGCCCTTGCGTCCATTCGCCGGCAATGAACCGCCTGCCCTCCAACGCCACACCAAACCACTGACCAAACGCCTCGGCATCGACCAACGCGCGCCAGACATAAGAACGCGGCGCCTTGAGCGTGATTTTGCGTTCGAAACTATTGGGTACGGGTTTCATAAGTCACCTCCTGTTCTGAACACTAGGCTTGTATGACCACATGTCCAACCTGAAGTTGTATCAAAGCCATGCACCTGTGCAGCACAAGGGAAACATTCGGCGGCATTTCCGTTCGTTGAATCGAGCCCCCCATCCGATGAACCTGTTACCTTTTCCTGCGAAATGCAAACAGACAAGGACGAAGCATGCAGCCATCTCTCTCCGAACGTTATCGCGGCGCCCTGCTCGGCCTTGCCTGTGGCGATGCCGTAGGCACCACGGTGGAGTTCAAGTCACGGGGTTCATTCCAGCCGCTGACGGACATGGTCGGTGGCGGCCCCTTTGACTTGAAGCCAGGGCAATGGACAGACGACACCTCGATGGCGCTGTGTCTGGCAGAAAGTCTGCTGAGCAAAAATACATTCGATGCGGCAGACCAGATGGGGCGCTATCTCAACTGGTGGAAATGGGGCTATCTCAGCTCGACCGGTGAGTGTTTCGATATCGGCATGACGGTCAGCCAGGCGCTGTCGCAGTACCAGCAAACCGGTCAGCCCTTTGCGGGATCTACCGACCCGTTTACCGCTGGCAACGGTTCGCTGATGCGCCTGGTGCCGGTGGTGCTGTTTTACTTTCCTGACGTCCAGCAGATCCGCCAGTTCGCCATCGCCAGTTCGCGAACGACCCACGCAGCCCCAGAGGCCATCGAATGCTGTCAATTGTTTGCCGAACTGATCACCAAGGCGCTGCTTGGCGCCTCAAAAACCGAATTGCACAGACTGCCACTTTCAACCTTCACTCAATCTAAAGTCACCGCGCTTGCTCGCGGGGACTACCTGGCCAAGTCAGTCAGCGACATTCGTGGCAGCGGCTACAGTGTCGAGTCATTGGAAGCAGCGCTGTGGTGTTTTCATCACACTGACAGTTTCGCCGCAGCGATTCTGCAAGCCGCCAACCTGGGCGATGATGCCGACACCACTGCCGCAATCGTCGGCCAATTGGCCGGGGCCTATTACGGCATACGGGCGATTCCCGCCTCCTGGCTGGAAATGCTCCATGAAGGCGAGGAGATTACAGCCACCGCAGATCGCCTGCTCGACGCCTCCCGGCTACGCGTTCCTGAATAGAAGCACCAGAGCCGCTAAACTGCTCTGCACCTTCATCCGACACAGTGAGATTCCACATGTCCCCACGCCTGCTCCTGGCCCTGACACCCTTCCTGTTCACGCCGCTCGCCCACGCTGCCGTCGACTGCGCCAATGCCAGCGATCAGGCCACCATGAACCAATGTGCCGGACAGGAATTCAAGGCGGCGGACAAGGAGTTGAACGCGGTGTATCAGCAGATCACCGGTCGTTTGAAGGACAACGCTGACGCCAAAAAGCTGCTGGTGAGTGCGCAGCGGGCGTGGATCGGCTTTCGTGACGCCGAGTGCAAGTTTTCGGCGTCCGGGGTGGATGGCGGGAGTGTATATCCGTTGGTTTACAGCAACTGCCTGACCGGGGTGACCAAGGTACGGGTGGAGGCGTTGAAGCAGTATCTGAAGTGTGAGGAAGGTGATTTGAGTTGTCCGGTGCCGGGGGCCTGATTTTGTAGCGGTTTAGAGGGGCTTGCTCGCGAAGGCGTCAGAACAGACGCCACCATATCCCCAAGGCAAACATGATTCTGCCTGCCTGCTTCATCTTCTCGACATCAAAAAACGCCAAGTCATTGAACGTCCCGGCCAGATAGATCTGCCGCCATCCTTGTCGCACGAAATGCAGTAGCAGGAATGTTCCAGGGTGGGCAGCTTGCAGAACGACTCGCTGCATCGCTGCACGCCACTGTTCGGTGAAGTCGATATCGCAACGCAACAATTTCAAAATTAATTATTGTTATTCGATAATTTTTCATCGAGAATTCGCTACCCAATTGAAACAACCAGGAATTTTCATGAGTACTCACATCAACGGATTGGCGCTGCAGCGCATGCATTGGATCGGGCTGCTGGCCGCGATTCTTGTCTGGGTTCTGGGTGTGACGGAGGTCGGCGGCAATGCGACGATCTGGTTCTTCAAAAAGGATGAAATGCTGGCGGGCCTGCTCTATGCCTTTGCCGAAGGCTCACCGCAATTGCTTGATCCGTTTGTCGAAGGCGCGCTGCTCGATCCTGATACCTGGCTGTCGCCAGTGGTCACAGCGCTGATCGTTTTTCTGGATTTTCTGCCCGTGGTCCTGTCGGCCTACGCGTTATGGCTGACCGGGCTGTTTTTCCTGCGCTTGTCGCGCGGCGAAACCTGGACTGATCGCAATATCAGGGTCCTGTGGCGCGTGGGCGTACTGTGCATCGTTTCTCCGGCAACCTACCCGCTGGTAGAAACCTTGCAGGGTCTGGCGTTGTCGATAGATCTGCCGCCGGGAGATCGGATTTTTCAGTTCTCGATCGGCCTGTCTTCCGCTTCCGCCTACGAGATAATCAAAGGCGTATTGCTGTGCATATTTTCAATTATCATGCGTGACGCAAAAGTACTCAGCGATGAGCAAAGTCAATACATATAGAACAACATAATGACCATTATCGTCCGCCTTGACGTTGTCATGGCCACGCAAAAAATTCGCTCGAAAGAACTGGCCGCCCTACTGGGTATCACCGAGGCCAACCTGTCATTGCTGAAGAATGGCAAGGTCAAGGGCGTGAAGATGGCCACCCTCGATAAACTCTGTGCGGCGCTCGATTGCCAGCCTGGCGATCTTCTGGAATACCAGAAAGACTGATCTCTTCTGACGGCGAGTTATTTATCGCGCGCCTCATCCGTATAACTTTTATTCAATCCTTAGTTGTAAGGCGACTTTGTCATGTCCCGTTATTTGTCCTGCGTCCTGTTAATGCTGACCGCGTTGCTTGGCGGCTGCGCCACGCAAATAGACGTAGCACTCAACGCAATACCAGATCCCGACTATCCGTTCGACCGAAAGGCAACTGTGTTGGTGACCTCGGCCAAGAGTGCCGATGAAAACGCACTGAATGCCCGCTACTATCTTCGCGACATGGTCAATGCACTGAAAGACAGGGGATTCCAGGAGGTTTACACCGACGCCAGCCTGCCCAGAAATCACGCGCCGATCAAAATGACCATCAGTCTCGATATCGGCAGCCGCCAAGTGTCTTACCGCTATACCGCCACCGACTATGGGCAAGTGCCCACCAGCACTACGACCGTGTGCAAGAACAGCAAAAAGAAAGATGACCGACTGACCTGCACCAGCAAGCCTAATACGACCTATGGCCCGGTGGGCACTTCCGAGCGAATCGGCTATACCACCCTCAGCACCTTCGTTGCCACTGCCCGGGACGAAGTCAGCAAGCGCACGGTGTATCTGCTGCGGGCATCGTCCTATAACGAGGACTGTCAGGCTGCCAAGGTCGAAGCCTTTCTGGTGGAGCAAGGCCTGCAGCAGCTGAACTTCGAGGACCGTGTGCAACGCAACTACAGCGTCACGATGCCCGAGGGCTACAGCTGCAAATAGTTTACTTGCAGCACAGGCTCCGCCCGCTTGAGCCTGTGCTGTGAAGCGGATCCCGGTTAAACGTGCGGATCACCCGGCGGCTTGGCAGGCGCGGCGTATTGCGGCTTGAGGTGACCGTCCTGGTCCAGAAGCCAGGCGTCCATGATCTGCCGCACCACAGGGCCGGCTACACGACCACCGGCCTCACCGTTTTCAATCATTACCGAAATGGCAATCTTCGGGTGCTCCGCCGGGGCAAAGCCGACAAACAGCGCGTTGTCGCGGTGGCGTTCGAGGGTTTTCTCGCGGTTGTAGCGCTCGCCCTGCTTGATCGCCACCACCTGTGCGGTACCACTCTTGCCGGCAATGCGGTACTGCGCACCGGCTGCAGCGGCGCGAGCAATCCCTCGCGCATCGTGCATCACCATCTGCATGCCGTGGTTGACCTGATCCCAGTCACGCGGGTTCTTCAGCAGAATATTCGGCATTGGATGTTCGTCGACCGGTGCCACACCATCGACCGTCTTGGCCAGGTGCGGACGGTTCCATACACCCTTGTTGGCAATCAACGCAGTGGCCTGAGCCAACTGCAGCGGCGTGACCTGCATGTAACCCTGACCGATGCCGAGGATGACTGTTTCCCCAGGGAACCACGCCTGACGGCGCGTGGCGCGCTTCCAGGCCTGCGATGGCATCAAACCGGGCGACTCTTCGAACATGTCCAGCGAGACTTTCTCGCCGAGGCCGAACATCGCCATGTAGTCATGCAGGCGATCAATGCCGAGCTTGTGCGCCAGGTCATAGAAGTAGGTGTCGTTGGAACGCATGATCGCTGCGTCCATGTCCACCCAGCCGTCGCCGCTGTGGTTCCAGTTGCGGTACTTGTGGTCGAAATCCGGGAGTTGGTAGTAGCCCGGATCGAAGACCCGGGTCTGCGGGGTAACAACGCCGGCATCCAGACCGGCAATCGCCACCTCTGGCTTGATGGTCGAACCTGGCGCGTACAAGCCGCGCAACACACGGTTGAACAGCGGTCGGTCAATGGAGTCGCGCAGCGCCGAATATTCCTTGGAGCTGATACCGGTGACGAACAGGTTCGGGTCGAAACTCGGATTACTGACCATGGCCAGCACTTCGCCCGTGGACGGATCCAGTGCCACCACCGAACCACGACGATCCCCCAATGCAGCTTCGGCAGCCTCCTGTAGTTTGACGTCGAGGCTCAGTACGATGTTTTTGCCTGGCACCGGATCGGTGTGCTTGAGCACCCGCAGCACGCGGCCCTGGGCGTTGGTTTCTACTTCTTCATAGCCAACATGGCCGTGCAGCTGCGCCTCGTAAAAGCGCTCGATGCCGGTTTTGCCAATAGATTGCGTGCCGCGGTATTCAACCGAGTCCAGCGTCTTGGACTCTTTCTCGTTGATCCGGCCAACGTAGCCGATCGAATGCGCGAAGTGCGGCCCTAATGGGTAATGCCGAACGAACTGCGGTTCGACATCCAGGCCCGGCAAGCGGAATTCATTGACTGCCAACACGGCAATCTGCTCTTCCGTCAGTTCGTAGAACAGCGTCACCGGGGTAAATGGATGCCGGGACTGCTTCATGGCCTTATCGAAAACCGTGCGGTCTTCGGCAGGCAGGTGCAGGAGATTGATGACCTCGTCCAGCTCCTGATTGACGTCAGTGGCACGTTCGCGGGTGATGACCAGGTTGTAACTGGGGCGGTTATCGGCGAGCAGCACACCGTTGCGATCATAGATCAGGCCGCGAGTCGGCGGGATCGGCAAAACGTGGACGCGGTTGTTTTCAGAGATGGTCGAGTGGTAGTCGTATTCCACCACTTGCAGGATATAAAGGCGAACCACCAACGCGCAGCTGATGGCGAAAACGAACAAGGCACAGGCGATCAATCGTTTATTGACCAGCCGTGTCTCTTTTTCGTGATCCTTGATCGGGATAGGTTCAGGCATTTCTACAGCAACTCTTTGACAAAAATTGAGTGCCGATCCGTGGGCATGACATCAGTCCGTTAAAAAACGAGCTGCACCATACCAAAAACCGAGTGGTCACTTCAGAAGGTTTTTCCCCAACGGCAGTCCTGGCGATGGTTGGAACCCCCGTACCTCGCCCGAATCGCCTTGTTTGGCTAGCAACCCACTTTCCTGCAGGCAAAACAAAACCCCAACTGCTTTCGCAATTGGGGTTTCGGAATTTAATCTTGACGATGACCTACTCTCACATGGGGAAACCCCACACTACCATCGGCGATGCGTCGTTTCACTTCTGAGTTCGGGATGGGATCAGGTGGTTCCAACGCTCTATGGTCGTCAAGAAATTCGGGTACTGAGTCGCGGCACACTGGCCTCGCTTCAGCAAATTGGGTATGTGATACAGGTGTTTGTGAATCTCGAACTTTCGGTTCGTTTCGTCTTCACACACCGCAATCTGATGCTCTTTCGAGTAGTCAAATTGCTT